>MEQJ01000104.1:12520-61327 GCA_001770165.1 Bdellovibrionales bacterium RIFOXYD1_FULL_53_11
ATTAAACTTTAAGGCTTATCCCCCGAAAGACAGGCCAGTAAGTTTAATTTTTCGAAACTTTGCGGCTCGTTCTCGCGCAGGGACTGCTCCCTTCAACTTTTCATGTAATTTTAGGCGCCACGTGTATATTCCTTGGACACCTCAAAATTAAATTAATCCATTATATCAGGTACATATATCGGATTTTCTGGCAAGCCCCTTGCAACATTACATATATGAGAGAGGGTAGTTCGGTTATGCGCAACAAATCATTTGCATCATTTTTGATAACAATGCTGCTTCTATCCGCGGTCCCGGCAAACGCGGTTTATGATCGCATTGTCACCTGGTCTGACATGAGTTCACTTGATCTGGCTCCGGTGTTTCATTCACAGTACGGTTCACCGGCCAACATGTATGAACCGCTTATTCCGCAATCCGCCTATGGACTTGCCCTCAGGGACGCCGACGGTCGCATCGGAAATGAATTCAAAATCCCCCCCGGAATGCGTGAATCGGTAAACTTCTGGTTGCACATATATACGGAGTATTCGACACAGCAGGTGGTCCTTTTTGACGAACAGCATCCGGAAGTGGTTTATGAAATAATGGATTTTCGTGAGCTTTCCAAAACTGCGCGCAACAGGATCGTGTACGAACTTCTTCAGGAGCGCCGGATCAAGAAAAACATCAAATCATACCGGGAGGCCTTCAGGAAGCTCGCAAAAAATCCAAGGCCGAAAAATCCCGGTGAATTCGAGAAAAAAATCCTTGCTGCAACCGGCAAAACCAGGCACAAGCATAAATTTTCCGAATTTTCCAAAAACCTCCGCACACAGACCGGACAGCGCGACAACATCATAAAGGGTCTTCTTGCCGCCGAGGTGTTCTTTCCTAAAATGGACCAGATTTTTTCTTCCTATGGAATACCCTCCGAACTGACGCGCCTTGCCCTGGTGGAGAGTTCTTTCAACCTCGGCGCCATTTCACGCGCCGGCGCTTCGGGTGTCTGGCAGTTTATGCGAAAATCGGCGAAGGAATACATGCTTGTTGACGAAAACCGTGGAATTGACGAACGCCGTTCGCCGCTGAAGTCAACTGTTGCCGCCGCAAAACTGCTTCTCAGGAACAAGAAGATACTCGGCCACTGGGCGCTTGCAATCACGGCCTACAATCACGGCGCAAGCAATCTGAAAAAAGTGCCCGACAACATGAAAACCCATGCCCGTATCGGCGAAGTTTTCTCCCCCTGCTCGAAAAAATCCCCGCTCGGCTGGGCCAGCCGCAACTACTACTCTGAATTTCTGGCCGTCCTCTATGCCGAAAGCTACCGGCATCTGTTTTATGGCGAGCCCCCGGCAAAAAGCATGCGTTCGATCGCGTTCCATACCGTTGATGCCCCCCGGTCAGCGTTTGAAATTGCGATGTCAAAGGGCATTCCACTCCATGAATTCCATTTTTTGAATCCGGACATCCTTGATGTCCGCAAAAAACTTCCGCGGAAATTTGTGATTGCCATCCCCGCGGAAGCGGACAACCTTGCGGCCCTGGTCAAGAAGGCGCCAAAACAAGCATCCTTGATGAAACCCAGGAATACCGGTGGATGATCTATTATTGCGTTACCAGGGACCGATTACGTTGATAATCCTCGGTGACGATATGATGAGTTCAGACGCTAGTGATCTTCCGCGCTGGTCCTCGATACTGACAATATTGGCGCCTTCCGGCACCTGGACCGATACGAATCTTGTTCTCTCGGCATCAAGCGTTGTCTTGACCAGCAGTTTATCGTCTGGCGCAAGCGTGTAGGTTTCGGGCTCCAGCGTGGCGCTTTTGAGCGCCGGCATTGTCCTTGGCCACATCGTACCCGCATACTGGGAAACAAGCGTGGGAGTTGCCGCAACAACCAGTCCGCTTTCGGCGCTCACCCCGCCCTCCAGCTGTCCAACCCATCTGCGTACGGATTTTTCACTGAACCAAACAAGCGCCAGATCCGCTGCGGCGTCCGGATTGACCCTGTAACGATGCGGAAAACCCTGTCTGGCGTCTGCCTCGACAAACATGGGCATGTCACCGATGGAATAAATATCAGGAATTCCAAAGGCCCCGCCCCTGCCGGAAATCGCAAGCCTGCCGGCTTGACCCACAACTTTTATGTTAATGCCTTCAATCCCGCTCCATTTTTTGGATACGCCGCCGAAGATATGGCCGGAAAGTGTATGTTTCTCCGGCACTGTGACATCCACGTAAGTTGCCATTCCTTCAAAGACCGGAACCGGCACCGCCGTTCTTACAAGGCCTCCAGCGGCACTTACGTACAGAAGATGCGCGCCAGGAACAATATTTATAAACGCAAAATATCCGCCCTGTGCCATTACGGATGGCGCCTGCTGGTTTTCGCCGTCAAGAAAAACGGGATGCCCCGTACGTCCGGAGAATTCGATGGCAAGTCCCGGCGAAAATCTTCCAAACACGATCCCCTCGCCATCATGCAATCTCGCATCACCGGCAAATTTTGCGATCAATCTGGCCGTATTTGAAGTCATCAGGGCAACGTCCGGCTTGCACGATCCGCCCCTTCCGGTTTCCCAGGAAATAGTATCAATATGCCCGTCTGACGAAGATTTTATCCAACGTCCCTGATTTCCGCCGACAAGTCCTTCAACTGATACCGTCTGTTTGGTCCAATCCGCAATCTCAGATCCCCAGTCAAAAGCCTCAACCGCCTTGCCACAAGAAGCCGGTGGCTCTGGTAGAGGAGTTGGCTCTGGAGATGGTACAGGGTCTGGCTCTGGCTCCGGTGATGGCTCCGGAGAAGGAGGAAGGGGCGGCGGCAGTGGTGGCCCAAAAGAAACACCCCATGCTTTGACTGGCAACTCATTCGGGCCAAAAGGGAGCTTCCAGTCCCGTCTTGGCAGTTGGCTGGGCCCTGAAGTGTTTACACTTTTTGGATATGGGCCGTACGCAAAACCCCATTCTTTTTTAGGCAGGGGCACCGGACCAAATGACTGTCCCCAATTCTGGATATTCAACAGTGCTGAATATCCATTTATATTTTCCACTTGAATATCCGCCGGCGTATCTTCTTTTGCCACCGGCTCAACAACCCTGTCATCAACTCTTGCCGGAACCGGGATTGTTTCTGCTTCTATCTTTTTGATCTCCGGCGGAGGATCCGCCGTCTCGGGTTGCGTATCCCACGGCGGTGGCTGGTGAGTATCCACCGTGGGTAGTCTCGCGGGCGCCGCCGATGCGGTGTTGATTGTGTCCTCTAGTAAATCCAGGACCTGCGGCGCATCGGGTCCCGCCTCATCACTATAAATCTTTGCAACCGTTCTAACTTCGGCCAGCTCCGGTTTCGTTTCCAGCGCCACCTGCACTTGCGGCACCAGCTTGGCGGTTTCCTTCTTGTGCATTCTAATCTTGGCGGGTTTTTTGACATTTTTGGATTCACTCGTCCGGCGCCGACGCTCTTCTGTTTTCTTTATCCTCTGTATAATCGTCCTGACCCGGTCCGATATCCTGTATTTGTGGACTTTTGCCACCAGGACCTGCGGGGGCGCCGGCTCTGATACCGCAACTGCTTCCGTTGGTGGCGGCGGAATTTCTTCCGGAACATCCATTATAATGTCGGCAACCTGAAAACTGTCGGTAACCGGCCTGCTTATCTCTGCAACAACAAGCTGGGTAGTCACATCTGTTGTGTTTTCATCGTGACTATTCATCGCGGTAATGAGCCGCGCACGCAAAATCCGGTGCATATCACGCATGCGTCCGGTTTCTTCTTCCGTCGCACTTGCCTCAACCGGGGCGCTTTGAGCCGAATTAACAAAATCCTCCACGGGTTTTGTTATTTTAACTGCCTGCACGACCTTAACCGTTTTCGCGGCTTTTACGGTTTTTATTTTTACCGGTGGCGTGACGATATTCAATTCCTCGGCCTGCGCGCCGGAAGCAAAGCCGAAATTTATTCCACCAAGCCAGTCAAAATCACCAAAGCCAATCTGGACAATGCCTCCGCGCGCATACCCCTGCATCGCTTTTCCCGCCGAAATTGCGGAAAATGCCGCGAAAATCGCAAACGCCGCTGCAAATGCCTTCAGCGCGTTTCCAGCCGTGGTAACGCTCCCATCCTTGGAGTGCACGGATTCCTTCCTTGCTATATTTTATTTTACACTTGGTTTTGATTAGCGCAAGGCGGGTGGCTTTTTTTATGAGGCAGCTATTTTTTTGACGCCGCCTGCTGCCTGACAAGCGATCTCTGGAGCTTAAGCTGGAACTTCCTGAACACCGCCTCATCAAATGCCGAATCGCGAAGAGTCTTCTCGGCCCTTTCCTGGGCCGCCTTTGCCCGCGAAACGTCTATTTCACCGCTAAGCTCGAGCGTTTCGGCCATAACGGTGACCACATCGTCACGCACCTCAAAAAAACCGCTGGAAATCACGCCGGTGGCGGGGTCGCCCGAGATGGCTTCATAAGAAAACAGCCCGGCCTCAAGCGTCCCTATCATTGGCGCATGCCCGGGCAGAATCTGTATCTGCCCCTCACTGCCATTTAGTGTAACTATCCTGGCTTGAACTTCCTTGAGCAAACACCTTTCGGGCGTAATTATTGAAAGAATTATGGCGTCAGACACGTCCCGTCACCCCACCAGCGTCTTTGCTTTTTCCATGGCGTCTTCAATCGTGCCCACCATGTAAAATGCCTGCTCGGGGATGTCATCGTATTTTCCTTCACAAAGCTCCTTGAATCCCCGGATTGTATCCTCGATTTTGACAAACTTGCCCTTCATGCCGGTAAACTGCTCGGCCACCGAGAAGGGCTGTGACAAGAAGCGCTGAACCTTGCGGGCCCTGGATACCGTGATCTTGTCGTTTTCGCTCAGCTCATCCATGCCCAAAATGGCGATAATGTCCTGCAGATCTTTATACCGCTGCAAAATAGACTGAACCTGCCGGGCGATCCGGTAGTGTTCTTCGCCGACAATGCGCGGATCCAGAATGCGTGACGTGGACGCAAGCGGATCAACGGCTGGATAAATTCCGATTTCGACCATCTGGCGCGACAGGTTGGTTGTCGCATCAAGATGCGCAAACGCTGTTGCCGGAGCCGGATCGGTGTAATCATCGGCAGGAACATAAATTGCCTGGATCGAGGTGATTGACCCCATATTGGTGGATGTAATGCGTTCCTGGAGTTCACCCATCTCCGTGCCAAGCGTTGGCTGATACCCCACGGCGGACGGAATGCGCCCGAGCAGGGCCGAAACCTCGGAGCCCGCCTGCGTGAAACGGAAAATGTTGTCAACAAACAGAAGAACGTCCTGGTTCTCTTCGTCGCGGAAATACTCGGCAACCGAAAGCGCCGAAAGAGCAACGCGGGCGCGCGCGCCAGGCGGCTCATTCATCTGGCCGTAAACCAGCGATGTTTTATTGATCACTCCGGATTGTTTCATTTCCATCCAAAGATCGTTGCCCTCGCGGGTCCGCTCCCCAACGCCGGCAAACACCGAAAAGCCGCCGTGCTCGGTGGCAATATTGTTGATGAGTTCCATGATAAGCACGGTCTTTCCTACGCCCGCGCCGCCAAAAAGACCGATTTTGCCGCCCTTGAGATACGGGGCCAGAAGATCAACAACCTTGATGCCCGTAAAAAACGGCTGAAGAGTAACTGACTGCTGGCGGAACGTGGGGGCCGGACGATGAATGGGATAATACTTTTTTGCATTAACCGGACCGGCCTCGTCAACAGGGTCGCCGATAACATTTATGATCCTTCCAAGCGTTTCACGCCCCACCGGCATCATGATCTGCGTTCCGGTATCAAGCGCCGGCTGTCCGCGCACAAGTCCGTCCGTACCATCCATTGCCACGCAGCGAACCGTGTTTTCGCCGACATGCTGGGCAACCTCGAGTACGAGATTCCACTCCTTTTCGTTGATGGCGGCATTGGAAACCCTGACTGCGTGATAAATTTCGGGAAGCCGCCCGGATTCAAACTGAACATCCACAACAGGCCCGATAACCTGCTTGATTCTTCCGATATTTTCGTGTCCGCCTGATGCTGACATGCTTATTTCTCCTGTTTCTGGGATTCTGTCCCCGCGATGATTTCCAAAAGTTCCTTGGTGATTCCGGCCTGGCGCTGTTTGTTGTATTGAAGCGTAAGCAGCCGGATCATTTCTTCCGCATTATTGGTTGCGTTGTCCATGGCCGACATGCGCGCACCGTGCTCACCGGCCTGCGATTCAAGAAGCATCCTGTATGCCTGCACATTGAAATGCCTGGTAAGAAGATCGTCCAGTATCGCGCGGGGCCCGGGCTTTAACAAATATAATGCCGCATTTTCAAGAATTCCGCCGGCATCGGCAACGCTTTCGGCTGGCTTTTTAGCTTCAAGCCCGGCCTGCATATCAAGAGATTCTTCCCAAAATGGTAAAAAATTCTCGATCTGCACTTTTTGGGATATGGCGTTTTTGAATTCGTTGAAAGCAAACTTCACTTCGTCCACGTGACCGGAAAGAAACTTCTCGATTACAATCCCTGCAAGTTTTTTAGCCTTTGCAAAACTTACCTTGCCACCAGCCTCTTCGACGTAGGGGCCCATGTTGACTTTGCGGATTTTAAAAAACTCATAAGCCTTGCGACCAACAAATCCGAGCTCTACATAACCGTACTCGCTCTCGTGCTCTTTGAGCCATGAAATCGAGCGCTTTATTATGTTTGTGTTGAATCCGGCACAAAGTCCGCGATCAGATGTAATCAGTACAAGCAAAAGGCGCTTTTTGCCGGCATCCGCGGCCCGATCCCTGCGAATGAGCGGAGAACATTCGGCGAGCTCCGGCATCACCGAAACCATTTTAAACAACTCGGCAATCCGCTTGGCATAAGGCCTTTGATTTTGAATTGCCTCCTGCGCGCGTCTTAGCTTGGCGGCAGAGACCATCTTCATTGCCTTGGTGGTCTGCTGCGTATTTTTAACGCTTGAAATCCGTTTGCGAAGATCCTTGGCGCTTGCCATTTGGCTCCCTTCGCGGCTTACGCCACGAACACTCCGTCAAATTCCTTCAGGGCCGCATCGAGCTTGCCCTTAAGCTCGTCGTCCAGGGTCTTCTTGGCCACAATGTCCCTGAAGATATCGGGATGTTTCTTGTCGATAAAATCATTAAGCTGCTGCTCATACTCCTTGAGCCGGTCCACCGGGTGTTTGTCGATAAAACCCTTTGTGCCCGCATAAATGATTATGATCTGCCTTTCAACCGGCATCGGCACATACTGGCCCTGCTTGAGAATCTCAACCAGGCGCTGTCCGCGCGAAAGCTGTTTTTGCGTTGCGGGATCAAGATCGCTGCCAAATTGGGCGAACACGGCTTTTTCGCGGTATTGCGCCAGCTCAAGGCGGAGCGATCCCGCAATCTGCCGCATTGCCTTGATCTGTGCGCTGCCGCCAACGCGGGAAACCGATATGCCGACATTAACGGCCGGCCGGACGCCCGAGTAGAAAAGATCCGTCTCCAGAAAGATCTGGCCATCGGTGATCGAAATGACGTTTGTCGGAATATACGCCGACACGTCGCCGGCCTGCGTCTCGATGATCGGAAGCGCGGTAAGAGATCCGCCGCCAAGCTTGTCCGAAAGTTTTGCGGCACGCTCAAGCAGCCTTGAATGCAGATAAAATACGTCGCCAGGATATGCTTCGCGACCGGGCGGACGACGAAGAAGCAGTGAAAGCTGCCTGTACGCCTGCGCCTGCTTGGTAAGATCGTCGTAAATAATAAGAGCATGCTTGCCGCTATCGCGGAACCACTCCCCCATGGTGACGCCGGTGTAGGGCGACAGAAACTGGAGCGGCGCCGCCTCAGATGCCGTGGCCACAACAATGATGGTGTGTTCAAGCGCGCCAAACGCCTTGAGCCTTTCAACCACTTGCGCCACGGTTGATTGTTTTTGCCCGATTGCCACATAAATACAATAAACGCCCTTGCCCTTTTGATTGATGATTGTGTCGAGGGCAAGCGCGGTTTTTCCGGTCTGCCTGTCTCCGATAATGAGTTCACGCTGTCCCCGGCCGATCGGAATCATTGAGTCAACGGCCTTAAGACCGGTTTCGAGCGGTTCTTTTACGGATTGCCTTCCAACAATTCCGGGGGCTTTGATCTCGACCTTGCGGAAATCCTTTGTCTTGATGTCGCCCTTTCCGTCGACCGGAATGCCAAGCGCGTTGACTACGCGGCCAAGCATGGCGTCACCGCATGGAACCTGTACGATCTTGCCGGTGCGCTTGACGACAGAGCCTTCTTTGACCTGTGTATCATCGCCAAAGATCGCGACACCGACGCTTTCTTCTTCAAGATTGAGCACCATGCCGGACACGTTGCCGCCAAAATCGACAAGCTCTCCGGCCATCGCCTTTTCGAGGCCATAGATGGTTGCAACACCATCGCCCACCGAAACGACCGTGCCGGTCTCTGCCACGTCGAGTTTCTTCTCAAAATCGGCGAGCTGGGTTTTCAGTATCTGGGTGATTTCTTCCGGACGTATGAGCATGCGATTCCCTGCCTTTTCCTATTTAGCGATATCAATATCGTGAACAATGCGATCGCGCAGTTTCTGCAGATGCACCCTGAGCGATCCGTCATAGCTGATGTTTCCGACCGTAACCTTGATCCCCGCAAGAAGTCGCGGCTCGACTACCGGCCTTAGCGATACCCGCTTATTGATCCTCTTGCCAAGAAGAGCCGCAATTTTATTCACCAGCTCGGTATCGGGCCGCTCGGTGGCATATATCTGGCCCACAATGCCTCCCTCGGCCACCAGCCTCAGCTCATGAAACGCATGGGAAATGTCCTCCATATGGGACATACGCCCCTTGCGCGCGACAATTATCATGAATCTTCTCATGAGTTCGTCAAAGCCGGCTTTTTTTGCAACTTCTTCGGCAAGAGCTACCTTTTCTTTTGAAGAAGTCGCGGGGCCCACAAGCGCGACGTGAAGCTGCTTTGAGTCGGCAAGCATTTGTGCCGCCTCTACGAGTTCTTTTTCCAGCCGGTCAAGCCTGTCCATGGGGCTGCTCAGATCGCAAGCAACACCATAAAGGGCTTTGGCATAGGTAAGATCAAGACTCATTGTGCGAGCGCCTCCAGGTCGTGGACAAAGTCTCCGCGGATCCGGACACGGTCTTCACTTGTCAGACGCGATCTGATCATTGTTTCCGCGCGCGACACAACCCTGAGGGCAAGTTCACGCCTGAGATCAAGCCTTACCTCTTCCTGAAGGGCCACGGCGGCCTCTTTTGCGTCCGCAACCACGGTGGCGGATACCCTTCGCCCGTCGGCAACCAGCTTCAGACGGATCGCTTCACCGTCCTGCCTGGCCTGCTCTCTCAGAATTCCTATCTCCGCCTGCATGGCCTTGAGTTTGGCCGAAAATTCGTCATATTTTTCCTGGGCGCTTTTGAGCTGGTCGGCAACCCTGGAAAGCTCGTCCCGCGTTGTTTCGTGGCGCGATCTGACAAAATCCGCAAGCGGCTGGCGGAGAAAATAAACCAGAAGACCGATCAATATGAAAAAATTAATCGCCGGCGCAATGAGAGTATGCATCAGCCCCGCCTCGCAAGCAGCTTGTCGGCAACCACCCTGGCAAAGGAATCAATGTCCCCGGCAAGTTCCTGCCTGATCTTTTCGCGCTGCGTGGCCGCTTTTTCGGCGGCTTCCTGCGTGATTTTTCTGGCCTCTGCCCACGCCTGTCCCAGCATGGCCTCCTCCTCCCGCTTGCCCTGCCCGAGCAAAGCTTCGTATTCCTTTCTTGAGGCAGCACGTTCTTCCGCCATTCTGATTTTAAACTCATCAAACTTTGATTCAGCCTGTTCCATGAGCTTTTCAGCCGCTTCGCGGTCACGCACGGTTCTTTTGTGCCTGTCGTCAAACAACTTGAGAAACGGTTTGAAATAAACATTTGATAGTATAAAAAAAAGCGCGGCAAACAGCCCAAGCTGAACAAAAAACGTATTATCCAATCCAAGCTGCTCAATGATCTCCGTCACCCGGGTCTCCAAATAAAAAAGGTTTATTAATTTTTGCTACACGCAAATGGTGGCCGGGTCAAGAAAATGAATTCACGCGGGCGGCGTTTTATCTGGAAGAAAAAATGATTGTGTGGGCTGGGCGGTTTGCCCAACCATCTTGCTGCTGCCTTCAAAAATCACGCCTTCATCAACCTTCAGGCTTGGCGTCAATATGTCGCCCCGGAATACCGCTGGCGCGTGTATCTCAACCCTGAGTTTCGCAACCACGCTGCCAGACACTTCTCCGCTGATGATTACGGTTCCGGCATCAATCTGGCCGTTTATCCGGGCCCCTTCGCCGATAATCAGGGTGTCTGGAGTATATATCTCACCCTTGAAAACACCATTTATGCGCACGGTCCCCCTGAAGCTGAGTTTTCCTTCGAATTCACAACCGCGGTCGATTACCCCGGTAACATCAAAATTTGTAACCGGAGGACTGAGATTCAGTGTACGGGCCATATATTGTCATTCTGCATCGCCGAAAGAATTCTATCAAGGTCTTGTCGCGTGGCATAATGAAATACGATCTTGCCGCGTCTTTCGCCGCCCCTAAGCTCGACTTTCGTTGACCATTTTCGAGTCAACTCCTGCGAAATATTATCAAGCCTCATTTTCAGCGGAGAAAGCGGCAGCGCAACGCTTTCTTTCCCGCTCGTGCCGTTTTCAGCTTTGCCCGCCTTTAGCATCTCTACGAGATTTTCGGTGTCCCGGACACTCATTGCCTTTTCAACAACAAGGGTCCGCGCCTGCATCACAAGCCCGCTGTCTTCAAGAGAGAGCAGCGCCTTGCCATGCCCGTATGAAATAACGCCGCGCCGGAGATCATCAATAACGGGTTCGGGAAGCTTGAGAAGCCTCATTGAATTGGAAACCGTGGCCCTGTCCTTTCCGACGCGTTTTGCAATATCCTCCTGGGTAAGGCTGAACTCCCGGGACAACCGAAGATATGCGAGGGCCTCATCGATGCAATTCAGATTTTCACGCTGCACGTTTTCTATGATGGCAACTTCAAGGGATTCCCGGTCGGTTGACTTCCTGATAACTATCGGAACGTGCTTCAGTCCCGCAATTTTTGCCGCACGAAGTCTTCGCTCACCGGCAATAAGCTGGTATCCGCTGGCACACTTCCGGACCACCAGCGGCTGGATCAATCCGTTTTCACGTATTGACTGGGCAAGCTCTTCCATTTTTTCATCATCAAAATCCCTGCGCGGCTGATACGCGTTCGGCACGATTTCTTCGAGAGTAACAAGACTGATCCCCATGTGCCGCGGTCCGCCCGCATTTGCGCTAGCGGGCTGCTCCTGACTCCGCTGCAACACCTCCTGTTGCGATACCGGTGACGGCATTGCCGCCCCCGAAAGAAGAGATGCCAAACCCTTTCCTAATACAGGCCTGCTGCTCACCGATACCCCCTCTTGTGTGCTCATATCACCATCTGATTTGTTTTGTTGAATGGCGGCGGCACCGCCCTGGTAAGCTGCTCCGCCTTTGGCTGGTTCCGTGCAAGAACCTCTTTTGCAAGATTCAAGTATGCAAGACAGCCCTTTGATTCGATATCATATAGCAGTATGGGCTTCCCGAAGCTGGAACATTCGCTGAGTCGCACATTTCTCGGCACTATTGTTTCAAATACCTTTTCTCCGAAATGCGCGCGCACCTCTTTGACCACTTCATGTGACAAGTTCATGCGTGTATCAAACATGGTCAGAACAATGCCCTCTTCTTCAAGTGCGGGGTTGAGGTTCTGTTTGATAAGCGAAACCGTATACAGGAGCTGCGAAAGCCCCTCGAGTGCGAAGTATTCACACTGCAAAGGAACCAGAAAGCTGTCTGCCGCAGTCAGGGCGTTAACGGTTAAAAGCCCGAGCGACGGCGGGCAATCAATCAAAATATAATCAAACCTGCTTTTGATTTCCGAGACAACCGCCTTCAGTTTGGCCTCTCTCGCAAAAGCAGAAACAAGCTCTATTTCGGCGCCTGCAAGATCATTTGTCGCTGGCGCAACAAACAGGCAATCCATTTCGGTGGGTTTGATGATATCTTCAATCCTGGTCTGACCGATCAGGGCATGATAAATTGTTCCGCCCGCGGCAACACTGCTTTTATCAACGCCCAAAGCACTTGAGGCATTTGCCTGGGGATCAAAATCAATTACGAGCGTTTTTCGTTCGGCTACGGCAAGAGATGCCGCCAGATTTATCGTAGTCGTTGTCTTGCCAACTCCACCTTTTTGATTTGCAAGGGCGATTACTTTACCCATTTACTGATGTCCCTCCAAATTTTCCATCCGCAACCGGGAGCGCCTTTGCGGCGCTCCCGCGAACTTGCGGTTGTGGTTGTGTGGGTAATCTCAAGCCTACTCAAAACTTTTTGTCGTTTGGAGCGACTACTCTTTGAGGATAGGCGTGAATATTTTTCACAGCAAGAAAAATCTTTGCTTAAATAACAAAAAAAGTTTCACGTGGAACACGATCTTTGGATATTCATTCGGTCAAGCGGCCCGGATCTCTAACCAGTTTAATAAAAACCCTTTCTCTGTCGCGGCGCGCCCCTACATTATACTTGTGGGTATTTGAAATTTTTATTCCGCTGCATTTTTGTGTTTCGAGCAATTTTTTTTCTTCTTTTTCCCATTTTGGCCCCTTCAGCAAAATTAAATTGTTCCACGTGGAACATTTCCGAATCCATCCGAAGATCCTGTCAAGCGGTCCAACCGCCTTTGCTACAATGGTGTTTACGCGATTTTCTCTCAAATACTCTTCGCCTCTGCCATAAAACACGCAAACATTATCAAGCGAGAGCTCTATGACCGCGCGCTTTAAAAATTCTGCCTTGTTTTTTTCTGACTCCGCCAAAATCCATTGCTTCGAATCAATTATGGCGCAAAGTATTCCGGGCAGACCCGCGCCGGAGCCGAGGTCCATTGCCGGATAATCAACGAGCCCGCTCTTTGTGAGGAAAACGGCCTCATACACGCAATCGAAATAAAATTCCTCTTCGTTTCTTATTCGTGTCAAATTCTGTTTCATGTTTTCGGCCTGAATAAGAGAATAGAAAATATTGATCCGTTCGAATTTCTTTCTGTCTCCATCCAGCATATTCAACAGATCATTACTCATTGCCTATCCCTTTTTCTCCGCTCTTCTGAAATTTTGATAAATATGACCAAATTTGCAACTGCGGCCGGGGTAATCCCGGGCATTCGGTTCATCTGTCCCAACGTCTCCGGCCTTGTTGCCTTGAGCCTGTTTTTAATCTCATTCGAAAGCCCCGGCACTTTGTCATACTCCACCCATGCCGGGATTTTCATTCGCTCCTGTCTTTTGACCCCATCCAACAACTCCAAATCCCTCTTGATGTATCCTTCATATTTTATCTGCGTTTCAATCTGTTCGTAGACTTCGCGTCTGGCATCAAGCCCGGGAAGTCCAAGCTCACAAAGTGTCCGCCAGTTAATCTCGGGCCGCTTTAATAGCTCTGCGGCCGAAACACCCTGTTTCATCCGATGATTTTCTGCAATATTCTTGTACTTTTTGATTGAATTGAGTTTTTCGGAGGTAATATCAACCTCTTTCTGACCAATAAGCCCCGCTCCCGCCGCCAGCTCAAAGAGTCTGATGTCGGCATTGTCTTCTCGTAAGGAAAGCCTGTGTTCGGCGCGCGAAGTAAACATCCTGTATGGCTCATCCGCCCCCCTTGTGGTCAGGTCATCAATCATAACCCCTATATATGCCATTTCCCTGGAAATAATCAGTGAATCTTTGTTCTGCGCCAACAGGGCGGCATTGGCGCCAGCAACAAGACCCTGTGCGGCGGCCTCTTCGTAGCCCGAGGTGCCGTTTATCTGACCGGCAAAAAATAATCCCGCAACATCTTTTGATTCAAGTGTCGACCTTAATATTCGTGGATCAATACAATCGTATTCAACAGCATATCCAAATCTTGTAAAAACAGCATTTTCAAGCCCGGCAATGGCGCGAATAAACTCTTCCTGCACATCGCTTGGCAGGCTTGTCGAAATCCCATTGGGATAATATTCATCCCCATCCAACCCCTCGGGCTCCAAAAAAACCTGGTGCTGATTCCGGTTAAAAAATCTTTTGACCTTGTCTTCAATAGAAGGACAATATCTTGGACCAACCCCCTTGATCTCTCCTGCAAATAAAGGAGAGCGGTTAATGTTTTTATTAATTATTTCATGGACTTGCGGGTTTGTATATGTAATATGACAGCTGATCTGTCTTAGTGCGGGAAATACAGGGGATTTTACATAAAAAGAAAATGGTCTTGGCTCGTTGTCGCCGCGTTGCTCCTGCAGTTTTGAAAAATCAATACTCCTTTTCAAAATTCTGGCCGGGGTTCCTGTCTTAAGTCGAAATAATTCAAAACCACAGCTCTCCAGTGATTGGCTCAGGATGTTTGAGGCGCGGTCGCCATGGCGACCGCCGATTGTTTTGTTTTTGCCAGTATGCATGAGCCCGCGCAAAAAGGTCCCTGCAGCAACGACAACGGCCCGGGCCTCAATCCGCCCGGCATCAGCCAAAACAACGCCATCCACACGATCGCAAGGATTTATTGAAATCGAGCAAGCCTCATCTGCAATAATTTTCAAATTCCTTGCGTTCGCAAGGATTTCTCCTGCCTCCCGGGAATATACATACTTGTCGCACTGCGCCCGCGTGGCTCTAACCGCAGGACCCTTGCTCGCATTCAAAATTCTATACTGAATGGCGCTCCGGTCGGCCACTATGCCCATTATCCCGCCTAGCGCATCAACCTCTTTAACTAGCTGCCCCTTGCCCAGCCCGCCTATCGAAGGGTTACAAGACATCGCCGCAATTTTTCCGGCGTCAAAAGTCACAAGCGCAGTTTTACAACCAAGCCTTGACGCAGCATATGCAGCTTCGGCGCCCGCATGCCCGGCGCCAATCACTACGACATCAAACCTTTCCACAAAATCACAAATTTTTTGTTACAAAATCCCAGTTAACAAGATCCCAAAAGGTCTCAACAAACTTTGCGCGGTTGTTACGGTAGTCAATGTAATAAGCGTGCTCCCAGACATCACACGTCATCACCGGCACCTTCCCCGAAGTCATGGGATTTCCGGCATTCGAGGTGGCATCAACAACAAGCCTTCCTTCGGCACTTTTGACAAGCCACGCCCAGCCAGAGCCGAATTGACCGACCGCCGCCTGGATGAACTTGTCCTTGAACAGCTCGAAAGAACCGAAATCCTTTTCAATTGCTGATTTTAATGCGCCGGAAGGCTGCCCGCCGCCATCCGGCTTCATGCAGTTCCAAAAAAATGTATGATTCCATACCTGGGCAGCATTGTTGAAAACCGGCCCCTGTGCCGTTTTGATGATCTCTTCAAGTGTCGCGTTTTCCAGCGCCGTGCCGGAAATCAGCTTGTTTAGATTTGTCACATAGGTCGCGTGATGCTTCCCGTAGTGGAATTCAAGTGTCTCCTTTGAAATTTTTGGCGCAAGAGCCCCTATCTGATAAGGCAATTCGGGTAGTTTGTGAATCATATTAATGTTCCTTCCTTTTGTTTATGACCCAATATGTCACTCATTTGCCGCAAGTCAATTTTTCCTAAATTGAAAATAGTGTTTTGGCGTGTTACGCCCGAAATAACCGGCTATTTGTATATCAGCCCACAGGAGGCCCGCATGAATAAAAAACTTCCAACCGTTGATATCAAGGTTGACCAGTGCAAGGGATGCATGCTGTGTATCGACAGCTGCCCGCAAAAAGTGCTTACCATGTCCACTACGTTCAATATCCTCGGATATCAATTTGCACAGCTTTCGGCCGAAGGATGCACGGGTTGCGATTCTTGTTATTATGCATGTCCGGAACCCGGCGCCATAACAATAATCAAAGAAAGAAAGAAGAGGGCAACGCCATGAAGCGGGAACTTATCAAGGGCAATGAGGCCGTTATCAAGGGCGCCGTTCTTGCCGGTTGTACGCACTATTTCGGCTATCCAATCACGCCGGCCAGCGAAATCGCACAGGCCGCCTCATATTATCTGCCCCTTTTTGGCGGCACCTTTATTCAGGCAGAAAGCGAGGTCGCCGCAATCAACATGGTATACGGCGCATCGTCCGCCGGCGTGCGAACCATGACCGCCTCAAGCGGTCCCGGAATGAGCCTGAAGCAGGAGGGCATCAGCTATCTCGCGGGCTCCGAGCTGCCGGCAGTAATTGTGGACATCATGCGCGCCGGCCCCGGTCTCGGCAACATCTGGCCCGAGCAGTCCGACTACCATCAGGTGGTAAAGGGCGGGGGGCACGGAAACTACAAGACCATAGTGCTTGCTCCAAACTCGGCGCAAGAGATGTGCGATCTCACAATACTCGCGTTTGATCTCTCCGATAAATACCGATGCACCGCAGTCGTGCTCACGGATGGATATACCGGCCAGATGATGGAACCGGTTGAATTTCCGGAAGAGCTCAAAAAAGCTCCATACAAGGAGTGGGCCCTCTATGCGGATCAGAAACATCGCAAAAACCTTGTGACCTCCATCTTCATGAGCCCGCAAACGCTCTTCGAGGTCAACACCCGCCTCAACCAGCGCTACAAAACCATCGAAAACAACGAAGTGCTGTTTGAAGACCTGCACGCATCTGATGCCAAGCTCGTGATTGTCGCCTATGGAATCATGAGTCGCGTGGCACATAACGCGATTGAAGAGCTTCGCGCTTCCGGCCTAAAAGTCGGCTTGATGCGCCCGAAAACCCTCTGGCCGTTCCCTGTCAAAAAATTAAAGGAGCTGTGCACGTCCGCGCAGGCATTCCTTGTGGCCGAGATGTCAAACGGCCAGATGCTCGAAGACGTGAAACTTGCCATCGAACATTCGCGCCCGATCGAGTTCTTCGGCACCTGGGGCGGCACCGTCCCGTCTGTTGACGAACTCAAGAGCGCAATCAAAACCACCTACGAAAAAACAACCAGATAAAGCTGGAGGCCCCACGATATGGAAGAAAAAGAAATTGTTACCAAAGGCAAACCCGAGGCTCTGTACGAAACGTTCTTTCGCAAGGACGGCAAAGACAAGTCAACCACCCATTACTGCCCCGGCTGCGGCCACGGCCGCGTGCACAAGCTGATTGCCGAGTCCCTTAACGAGCTGGGCGTTGCGGACCGGGCGGTATTTGTCTCTCCGGTCGGCTGTTCGGTGTTTGCATATTATTATATGAATATGGGCAACGTACAGGCCGCGCACGGCCGCGCACCCGCAGTTGGCACCGGAGTTGCCCGCGCACGGCCGGACAGCATTGTCATCAGCTATCAGGGCGACGGGGATCTGGCGGCCATCGGCACGGCTGAAATACTTCATGCCGCGAACCGCGGCGAAAACATGACCGTAATTTTCATTAACAATGCAATTTACGGAATGACCGGCGGCCAGATGGCCCCCACCACCATGATCGGCCAGAAAACCCTTACCTCTCCGCGCGGCAGGTCGTCGGACAATGAGGGTTTTCCGATCCGCATGTGCGAAATCATCTCGACACTTGAGGCTCCGGTTTATGTTGAACGCACCAGCTGTACTGACGTCAAAAATATTTTAAAAACAAAGCGCGCGATCAAAAAGGCGTTCAAGCTCCAAACAGAGCGCAAGGGGTTTTCGTTCATTGAAATACTTTGCGCCTGCCCGACCGGCTGGAAAAAAACCCCCAGGGATTCGATCAAATGGATCCAGGAAACGCTTGAGCCGTATTTCAAACCGGGCGTCTACAAGGACGCGTCAGAAACCGCCCAGCCCAAACCGCGCATTGAGCCGTCAACCGATCCTGAACAGATCTTCACCGCACTCAACCTGCAAAAAGGCAAGTCCCCGCGCGCCACCGGCCGCAACATCGGCGAAAAGCGCATCAAGCTCGCCGGCTTTGGCGGACAGGGCGCTCTCACCGCCGGAGTTGCGATTGCCACCGCCGGCATGCATGACGGCTTTGACGTATCATGGCTTCCGTCCTATGGACCCGAGATGCGCGGAGGCACGGCAAATTGTTCGGTAATTATTTCGGACAAGCGCATCGGCATGCCGGTTGTGCTGAATCCCAATATCCTGGTGGCCCTGAACGGCCCGTCCCTTGATTCCTTCGAAGACGACGTCACTCCCGGCGGCCTTGTAATTGTCAACAGCTCCCTCATTGAGCGCAAGCTGAAGCGAGCAGACGTCAAATCCGTCTATGTCCCGCTCACGGAAATCGCAACCAATCTGGGGCTCAAGGCGGCGGCCAATATGGTCGCGCTTGGCGTTGTTCTTGGCTGCGAAAAACTTTTTGACAAGGAGCGCCTGCATGAGGTTTTTAAAACCTCGCTAAAACGCAAAGACACGCTCGAAATGAACATCAAAGCCGTTAATGCCGGTTTTGAGTTCGTACAAAAACACTAGTCCAGAAAATCTTCCGGCGGGCCCTTGGGGCTTTGACGCATGCGCGGGCGGACGCTGCCCTGGCTGCCGGTTTGGATTCCGCCACTTCCCCGCTCAAGCCTGAACTGAAGATCGAGCGCGGTCATGACATCAAGCAGCTTGTCAAGCCGAAGCGTGGATTTGCCGTTTTCAAGCATATAAATAAACACTACGCCACACCCCGCCAGGGCGCCCAATTGCTCTTGAGTCAGCCTCAGCAGCTTGCGTTGTTGTCGTATTTTAAGCGCCAAACCACCGACAGTCTTAGCCCTGTCCATCTTCTGACAATTATCCGGTTCACTCATTAAGATTGCAATATGTTTATTGCTTGCATTAAAAGCCTTTTTGTACAAAATATAACTAAATTTTTCGGAGGCAAGATTAATGACTGGAAATAACAATCGCGGGGTTTTGTTCAAGGAACATTCAGACTATCAATTCATTGATGCCAAGGTAAATTCCAACACTCTCGTAATAGGCGGAGGAATTGCCGGCATCCAGGCCTCCCTGGAGGTCGCCAATGCCGGTTATCAAGTTTATCTTGTTGAAAAAAGCGGCACCATCGGCGGGCACATGGCCATGTTCGACAAAACCTTTCCTACGCTCGACTGTGCCGCCTGTATTCTTACGCCGAAAATGGTGGAAGTCGGGCAGAATCCCAATATCAAACTGATGACGCTCTCCGAGGTCAAGGAAGTCCGGGGCGCTCCCGGAAATTTTAAAGTGAAAATCGAGATGAAAACACGGAGAGTTGACATCGCGACATGCATCGGTTGCGGAATATGCACCGAAAAATGCCCCGCCAGGGCGCCAAGCGAATTTGATGCCGGCATCTCACAAAGAAAAGCGATTTATATCCCGTTTCCGCAGGCGGTTCCCAATAAATATCTTGTCGACAAGGATTCCTGCACCTATTTCAAAACAGGAAAATGCAGGGTTTGTGAAAAAGTCTGCCCCGCAGGCTCGGTCAAGCTTGATGACAAGGATTCGGAAATCGAGATCGAGGTGGGAAACATTATTGTTGCCACCGGCTTCAAACCCTTTGATCCGGCTCGCGCGGAACAATTCGGTTACGGCAGATATAAAAACGTGCTGGCCCCGCTTCAATTCGAGCGGCTTATCAACGCCTCGGGGCCGACCGCCGGACAGATCAAAATGCAGACCCAGGACAAAAAGGGCAAGTGGGTTTACTCTACGGACGGAAATGAGCCGGAGTCGGTCGCGATCATCCACTGCGTAGGCAGCCGCGACCACAATTACAACAAGCACTGTTCGCGGGTTTGCTGCATGTACTCTCTCAAGTTTGCGCATCTGATCAAGGAAAAACTTCCGAACGCCGAGGTCTTTGAATACTACATCGACATGCGCGCCTTCGGTAAGGGTTATGAAGAATTCTATCAGAGAATCAAGGAAGAGGGCGTTCATATCATAAGGGGCCGCACCGCCAAGGTCGAAGAGGCCGGCAACCGGCTCAAGATCCGGAGCGAGGACATTCTAGCTGGAAAGCTGATCGAACAGAATGTTGACATGGTTATTCTTTCTGCGGGCCTGGAGCCGCGTGAAAACGCAAAAAACATTGCGGGCATGCTGGACGTTTCTTCTGATGAGACCGGCTGGTTGACCGAGGTCAATGACAAATCCGCACCGTTTGTTTCGAACAGACCCGGCATTTATCTCGCCGGCACCTGTCAGGGCCCCAAGGACATCCCGGACTCGGTGGCCCAGGCCTCCGCCGCCGCGGCAGTTGTCCTTCAAAGCATAGGCAGCGGAAAAATCAAGAAGTACGTAGCTGACACGACTGCAACATCGCTTTAAAAACCATTTGAGGTTGAAAAATGAATGACATCAGAATTGAACCCAAGCTAAAAGAAAAACTGGAAGCCTTCGGCCTTGCGGACAACAATCTGTGCTTCAATTGCGGAAACTGCACCGCCGTCTGCGGACTTACGGAACGGGATCTCACCTTTCCAAGAAAGGGCATCCGCCATCTTCAACTGGGAATGTCGGAAAAGGTGAATCAAAGCGTTGAACCCTGGCTCTGTTATTACTGCGGAGACTGCTCCAAAACCTGCCCCAGGGAGGCAAATCCGGCC
The DNA here is from genome assembly GCA_001770165.1 of Bdellovibrionales bacterium RIFOXYD1_FULL_53_11. Taxonomy (GTDB): domain Bacteria; phylum Bdellovibrionota; class UBA1018; order UBA1018; family UBA1018; genus XYD1-FULL-53-11. The sequence goes on from MEQJ01000104.1 coordinate 33,092, forward strand.
GAACAGATGATGTCTCTGCGGCGTTATCTGACATCCGTTTACGACTGGACCGGACTGTCGTTCAAATTCTATACTTCCAAGCTCTGGGAACTCGGAGCGCTTCTTTTTGTTGGCGCGATAGTCCTCGGCCTCTTCGGCCTGTATCATGCAACCAGCGCCGAACCCATCATCTGGGATCTGCGTGACGGCTATGTTCACCTTAACAGCTTCGCCCCCGTCATGTACGTTCACTATGCCGACTGGGTAATGGCTGGCATTCTGTCTTTTTTCCTGCTTTCAAACCTGTTCAACATGTATTTGACCATAATGAGATCCGACAAGAGTCTGAAAATTCCGCTCCACCTTTATTTTACCAAGATCTTTTCCATCCCGCTTCATTTTGCGACACAGATGCGATTTAAAAAGTGTGATAATAAAATCGGATTCTGGTTCATGCATCTTTTTCTCATGTCAGGATACGGCTTTATGTTCATCCTCGTGTTAGTGCTTCTTCCCTGGTTTCAGATTGATCAGGGCATCAACTGGACAACCTATCCGGGATATTATGCAACATTTGCGCTTTTGTATGGCAGTATTTACTGCATAATCGGCCGCTTGAGAAAAAAGGATGAAGTCCACAGATACACGCATCCCAGCGACTGGATATTCCTGATCATGCTGTTTCTCACAACCCTGACCGGCATTATGGTGCATGTTTTCAGATATTATCTGCTCATGCCGGCGGCCACCTATTACACATATGCGATACATCTGGCCATTGCGGTTCCCATGCTGGTTGTTGAAGTCCCTTTTTCAAAGTGGGCACATCTCGCATTCAGGCCCTTTGCGATGTATTTTGCTGACATTAAAAAAGCCGCGCTTGCTATAAAAAAATAGGGGATAATCAAATGTTAAAAAACACCAGAATTAATCATTTTATGCGGAGGCAACCACTGTGGAACCTATAAGGATTGGCGTTTATATCTGCTGGTGCGGTTCAAATATCGCAAAAATGGTCGATGTTGAGCGGCTATCGAAGGAATTTTCAAATTTTCCGAACGTTGTGGTCGCAAAAGACTATAAATACATGTGTTCGGATCCGGGACAGGATCTTATTGTTAAGGACATACAAGAACACAAGCTGAACCGGGTCGTGGTAGCGGCATGCTCGCCGAGAATGCACGAGATAACTTTTCAGAACGCCCTCAAAAAGGCCGGCCTGAACGCTTTTCTTTTTGAAATGTCAAACATCAGGGAACAGTGCTCCTGGGTACATACCGACAAGGAACTTGCCACCGACAAGGCCAGGGCTCTCATCAAGGCGGCAATAAGCAGGGTGATACACCATGAGCCCCTGGAAAAAAGAACGGTCGAAATCAATCCGGCCACGCTGATTATTGGTGGCGGAGTCGCCGGAATCACGGCGGCCCTTCAACTTGCCGAAGCCGGTAAAAAAGTATTTCTCGTGGAAAAAACCGGCATGCTCGGCGGCAATGTCGCCCGGCTGCACACAACCTATCCGCACCAGTATCCCGCGGCAATCCTGTTGAACACGCTGGTCAACAAGGTTGAGGCCAATAAAAACATCCAGGTCTTCAAGGATTCCATGGTTGTTGAAAACTCCGGCTATATAGGCAATTTCAAGTCCAAGATCTCTACAAAAGGGAAAACAACGGAAATCGAAGTCGGCAATGTCATTGTTGCAACAGGGCTTACCGCCTTCAATCCTTCGAAGCTCTCGCGCTTTGGTTATGGCAGAAATCCGGACGTCATCACGTCTGTTGAATTCGAGACAATGGCTAAATCCGGAAAAATCACAACAAAAGCCGGGGCGGTGCCCAAAACCGTTGCAATCGTGAACTGCGTGGGCAGCCGCGACCAGGACTCTCACGAATACTGTTCGCGCTGCTGTTGTCAAAACTCCCTTAAATACGCGAACCAGATAACCGCCAGCCATCCTGACGCGTCCGTTTATCTCATCCATTCAGACATGCGGTCGTTCGGCAAGGGCTGTGAAGAATTCTACGAACTGGCATCAAAAAACGGAACCATCTTCGCGCTTTTTGACATCAAAACCCCGCCTGTCGTCAAAGCGACCGGCGCCCGGCCCGTTGTGGAGCTTAAAGAAAAAATGTCAGGTGAAAATCTTGAGATTGCCGCCGATCTGGTCGTCCTCTCAGTCGGAATGGAGGCAAACACCGATTCGCACGATATTGCCAAACTTGTCAGCATCAGCGTCGACAAGAACGGTTTTTTCATCGAAAAGCATCCGAAGCTTGATCCTGTGGCCACAACAACCGACGGAATCTACATCGCCGGATGCTGCCATGGTCCCAAAGACATAACTGACTCCGTAATTCAGGCAAGCGCCGCCAGCGCGAGAATCCTGGCAACTGTCGCAAAAGGAAAGGTCGAGATTGCGGCTATCACGTCTTCGGTCACCGAGGAGCTTTGTGCCGGCTGTCAGACCTGCATCAAGGTTTGCCCCTATCTTGCGATATCTTTTGATGAAGTAAAAAAGGTGTCTGTTGTCAATGAGGCCCTTTGCAAGGGTTGTGGAACCTGCACTTCCGCCTGCCCCTCCGGCGCTATCGGCAGCAAGCATTTCATGCGGGTGCAGATCATATCGCAGATCGAGGGTCTTCTTGCTTTCGAAAAGCAAAGCAAACTCGACGGTAACAACAAAAGAGAGGTCATATAAATGAGTAACTTTGAACCAACCATTGTTGCTTTTTTGTGCAACTGGTGTTCCTACACCGGAGCGGATCTTGCCGGGACATCGCGCCTCAAATACAGACCCAATGTCCGGGTTATAAGGATAATGTGTTCCGGCCGCATTGAGCCGGCCTTTGTGTTGAAGGCCTTTCAAGAGGGGGCGGACGGAGTCATCATCTGCGGCTGTCACCCGGGCGATTGTCACTATCATTCCGGAAACTACAAGGCGCTAAGACGGTACTATCTCATGAAAGAATACCTGAAACAGATGGGAATTGAAGAGGACAGGTTCAAGCTTGACTGGGTCAGCGCAAGCGAAGGTCATCGGTTTGCCGAGCTGGTCAACGAGGTTACCGGGAAAGTTGCGGCCCTGGGACCGTGCAAAATCAGCTCCAATATCGCGCGCTTCACCTGAATAAAGGATAAATATAATGAACACACAAAATAAACCAAAACTCAAAGTGGCCATTTACTGGGGCGCCGCCTGTGGTGGTTGCTGTGTTTCCGTGCTTGATGTACACGAGAAGGTTCTTGACATCGTAAAAGCCGTGGATTTTGTATTCTGGCCGATCGCACTCGACATTAAATACAAGGATGTCGACGCCATGCCCGACAAATCCATTGATGTCTGTCTATATAATGGAGCAATCAGAAACAGCGAAAATGAACATATCGCCAAGGTTTTGAGAAAAAAATCAAAAGTGCTGGTCGCGTACGGTTCATGCGCGCATTTGGGCGGCATCCCCGGTCTTGCAAATCTTACGACCAAGGAAGAAATCTTCCGGCGCGCCTATGAAGAAAGCGAATCAACCGTCAATCCGGACAAGATCCGCCCCACGACGGAAACAAAAATGCCGGAGGGAACCCTTACCCTCCCGCATATGTACAACGACGTTAAAACGCTGGCACAGACAGTACAGGTGGATTATTTCATCCCCGGCTGTCCTCCCCAGACAGAGCGTCTGGTTGAAGTCCTGATGCTCATTATTGAAGGCAAGCCGCTCCCGCCCGCCGGGTCTGTCGTGGGTGCGCTTGAAAAAACGCTGTGTGACACCTGCCCGCGCACAAAATCGGACAAAAAACTGGTAAAAGAATTCAAACGCCCCTGGCAGGTGCTTGATGACGGCATAACCTGTCTGCTTGAACAGGGGATCATCTGCATGGGACCGTCAACCCGCGGTGGCTGTGGTGCGAGATGCATCAGCGGCAACTACCCCTGCCGTGGCTGTTATGGCCCTCCGACCGATTCTCCGGATCCGGGCGCCGCCATGATGTCGGCAATTGGATCCATGATGGACGTCGAAAAGGACGAGGATATCAAAAAAATTGTTGAACAGGTCGTGGATCCCGCCGGAACCTTCTACCGGTTCAGCGTTCCCGGCTCAATTCTGCGGAGGGCCTTAAAATGAAACGATATACAATTGATCCGATCACGCGTCTTGAAGGCCACGGAAAAATTGAAATCTTCTGTAACGACGACGGAAGCGTTCAAAATGTGTACTTCCAGGTTCCGGAACTCCGCGGGTTTGAAAAATTCTGCGAAGGCCGGCCTGTGGAAGAACTTCCGATGATTGTGTGCAAAATCTGCGGTGTTTGCCCCGAAGCGCACCATCTTGCGTCGGCAAAAGCCGTTGATGCCGTTTTTGGCGTTGAAATCCCCTCTGCCGCAAAAAAACTCAGGGAACTCATCTATGCCGCACATTATATTCACAGCCACATCGCGCATTTTTACGCGCTTGCAGCCCCGGATTTCGTTGTAGGCCCGACGGCCAGCCCGGCCGAGCGCAATGTTCTTGGGGTTATCGGAAAGGTGGGGGTGCAGATCGGCTCCGAAGTGCTGAAGCACCGGCGACTGGCCCAGGAAATCCAGAAGGAACTTTGCGGCCACCAGACCTACTGCGTTTGCGCAATTCCGGGCGGAAACAACAAGGCGCTTTCCGAAGAGAAGCGGAAGGAATTCGAAATAATCGCAAAGAGCTGCGTTGATTTTTCAAAGTTCTCCTTGAAAATTTTCAATGACGTTGTTCTGGCAAACAAGCAATATGTCGATATCATTTTAAACGGCCCGTATGCCCTCAACATCCACTCGATGGGCACCGTTGATGCCAATAACAAGGTCAATTTCTACGACGGAAAAATCCGGGTGGTCGATACAAAAGGGGTGGAAATCTGCAAATACGACAGCAAGGACTACAGGGATCATATTGCCGAACGTGTAGAATCCTGGAGTTATCTGAAATTTCCATATCTCAAGGCCAAGGGCTGGACGGGTTTTGTCGAAGGACAGGATTCGGGCGTATATCACGCTACTCCGTTATCACGGCTTAATGCCGCTGACGGCATGGCAACGCCGGTGGCCCACGAAGAATATCAAAAAATGTACTCAACGCTGGGCGGAAAGCCGGTGCACGCAACTCTTGCGATGCACTGGGCGAGACTTGTTGAGCTCGTCTATGCGTCCGAAAGACTGCATGAACTTTGCCGAGACAAAGAAATCACGGAACCCAAAGTACGGGTTCTCCCGACCAATACCCCGTCCGAGGGCGTAGGAAGTGTTGAGGCCCCGCGCGGCACGCTGACTCATCACTACTGGACTGACTCGCGCGGGATTGTCAAAAAAGTGAATATCGTCGTCGGCACCACGAACAATAACGCTCCGATCACGATGTCGATTAAAAAAGCCGCAATGGGGCTTATTAAAAAGGGCACCGTGGTAAACGAGGGAATTCTCAACATGATTGAGATGGCCTTCAGGGCTTATGACCCCTGCTTTTCGTGTGCAACCCACAGTCTTCCCGGCAACATGCCGATGATTGTGAATATCCGCGATGCAAAGGGTGAAATCGTTCAGACCATCAAGCGCGGCTAGGAAGCGGGCAACAGGTGGGACAACGGGCGCTCGTATACGGAATAGGAAATCCTATTTTAACCGACGACGCCATCGGTCCTAAAATTTGCGATCACCTTAAAATAAATCGCCCGATACCCGGAGTGGAATATAGAACCGGTGCCGTCGGGGGATTGTGCGCTCTGGAGCAGATTCTGGGTTATGAGCGTGTTGTTTTCATTGATGCAATCAGGACAAAAGACGGTATTCCGGGTGATGTGTATGAATTCGGCCTCAGCAACTTCAAGGAAACGCTCCATTTGTCGAGCTTCCATGATCTCTCCTTTCTTTCCGCAATCGAGATGGGCAAGAACATGGCCTTCAAGGTTCCCGGCGACATCAGGATAATAGCGATAGAAATCGTTGAGGACCTTGTTTTTTCAAACAGCTTCTCGCCTGAAATTGAAAAAAAATATCCACTGATTCTAAAGGAGGTTACGGAGTGGTTTGATAGATGCTTCGTAGCCACCCCATGACCACGCACCTGACCGTCCTTACATTGCGAAACGCCAGCTGGTTCTGCCATCTCCGGTGGTTTGTTGTGTTGTTTCTGCTGGTTTCCGCATTATTGCTTTACGGCGGTCTCGGGGTGCATATAGGCATACAAGAGCCGCCTCACTGGCTGCTGGCCCTTTCCGCCATCCTGACCGCAACAAATCTTCTATACCGATGGCACCTTAGAAAAAACATTCACAATCCGCGGCTGTCTGTTATTTCTTACAACCTCTGGATACAGATCATTATCGACCTTGTGCTCCTAACCGTCACCATCCATTTCATCGGAAGCTCCGGCACTCTTGTCCCCTGCGCATATCTTTTTCATATCGTGCTGGCCTGCATATTTTTTGACAAAATTAAATCATTTCTTGTCGCGGCGCTTTCCTTTGTTCTCTATTTTTCCTGTCTGGCCCTGGAATATTCCGGCAGCCTCCAGCCAAAATCACTTTTTTTGGCCTCCGGCAGACCGCATTTTGATCTTGCCGGTTCTGCGATCGACCTTGTCTCAATTTCCGGACTGCTTTTTTTCATCTGGTTTCTGACGTCACGCCTCTCCGAAAATCTCCGCCAGCGCGAACATGATCTCCGCGAGACAAATGCCCAGCTCATCAAAACGCAAAAAGAAAAAAGCAGGCACATGCTTCGTACAACGCACGAGCTGAAGGCCCCATTTGCAGCAATTCATGCAAATCTGCAGCTTTTGTTGAACGGATACTGCGGCGTCCTTGCCGACGACGCCAAAGACGTCGTTACCAGGGTCAGCGCCCGCTGCGGCCTCCTCTCCCGGGCCATTCAAAGCATGCTGCAACTGAACAACATAACAACCGTCAGCCGGGATGCGCTCAACTGGCAGCGCCTGGATCTGAAGGATGTTCTGCAATACTGTATAGAGCAAATAACGCCGCTGGCCGGACAAAAGTCCATTATTATTGAAAGCCATCTTGAATCGGCATTAATCATCGGCGTTGAAGATCACATGAAAATCTGCTTTGACAACATTCTTTCAAACGCGATTGTCTATTCCAGGGCCGGTGGCCTCGTCCGCGTGTTGTGCCACGGATCCGACAGCGGCACGGCCGTTGTTTCGGTTGAAGACAACGGCATCGGGATTGATCCCGCTAAAATCCCTTTCATTTTTGATGAATATTACAGGACAAAAGAGGCGGTTGCACATAACAACTATTCGACCGGGCTTGGACTTGCAATTGTCAATAATATTGCAAGAATCCACTCCATAACAATTGACGTTCAAAGTATTCCCGGTAGTGGCTCAAAATTCACTTTACGCGTTCCGACGGTCGGTATAGTCGGTATAGAAGGAGACTGATTATGGCACGAGTGTTGATAGTTGATGATGATGCTGACTTTGCAAATGCTATTGCAAAAACCGTGGCAAGCGACGGCCATTTGACCGAGATCCAGCTCGACACCGCCAGCGCCATGAAAAGCATTGAAACCAGGCGGCCCGATCTTGTGATTCTTGATGTCATGTTCCCGGAAAACGATACCGCCGGTTTCGAATTCGCCCGCCAGCTTCGCAACAATGACGAGTGTAAAAACATGCCGATACTGATGCTTACCGCCATAAATGCAAAATCAAGCCTCGGCTTCGGCGCCAAGGACATCGATGAATCCTGGCTTCCGGTTGATGATTTCCTCGAAAAGCCGGTGGATCTGAATATTCTCAAGCAGCGCGTGGCGCAGATGCTCCAAAGATAGGGTTCCCGCTATTTGAACTATTTGAAAATATCTGTTGATCGTTCGGCAAACAAATACAATGGGGACCAGTACACCCCGAGCACCAGCACAGGAACAGCCAGAATCACCGCTATTGCCGCAAAAGCCGCAGGAGCCCGCTTCATTATATTGTTGCCGGAAACCGGCTCCTTAAGAAACATCGCCTTGATTATCCGGGCATAGTAATAAAGCGAGACCGCAGAATTAACAACGCCGGCAAGCGCAATCACATAATACCAGTACCCGGCCTTTTTAATCAGCGCGGCAAACAGATAGAATTTACCGATAAACCCGCCGAAAGGAGGGATGCCGACAAGCGAAAAAAGAAATATCGTCATGAGCACCGCCAGAAGGGGCTGTGTTTTAGACAGTCCGTCATAGGTGCTTATTTCCTCGCTTCCACCCGCCGAAGCCCTTACCGACATTACCACGACAAAAGCCCCGAGGTTCATCAGCATGTAAACTGCCGCATAAAACATCACGGCACTGGTGCCATCCGGTGATCCGGCCGAAACCGCCATCAACATGTAGCCCGCATGAGCAATGCTTGAATATGCCAAAAGCCTTTTGATGTTGTTTTGATGAATCGCCGCAATATTTCCGAGTGTCATCGTGGCGACGGAGATAATTCCGATAATGGCCGGCCACGGGATCGTACCGGCAGGAAGCGCCGAGATTAGAAACCGGATCAGAACGGCAAAGCCTGCTGCTTTCGGGCCGACAGACAGGATCGCGGCAACAGGCGTCGGAGCGCCCTCGTAAACGTCCGGGCACCACATATGGAATGGAACCGCCGCAATTTTATAAGCAAATCCGGCAAAAACCATCATTACCGAAACAGATCCGATCAGCTTCGCGGAAGTTGTCGCACCACCCGCGAAAATCTGCTCCAGTCCACGTCCGATTTCCACAATATCAAGAGAGCCGACAAGCCCGTAAAGATATGAAAAACCAAAAAGCATCAGCCCGCTGGCCAGCGCGCCATAAACCACGTATTTGAGCGCCGCCTCTGTTGAGCGCTTGTCGCGGCGCCGGAAGGCGACCAGCACATACGAGGCAACCGAAAGAAATTCGAGCGAAAGAAATATCATAAGCGCATTTGTGGCGCTTGAAAGCAGAAACATGGCAAGCGTCATGGCCAGAAGAATTGCGTAGTACTCCCCGTCCCGGTCACGCTCGACCTCATCAGAAAAATATGAAAAAACAACGGCAGCGCACACGGCCACGGCAAAAAGCGCCTTGAAATAAACAGAAAAAGCATCCGCATGAACCATTCCGCCGAACAAAAGACCGCTTGACGACGCGGGACAAAACAGGCAAATGCCGGCGCCACACACCGTCACAAACGCTATTGCCGCAACAACAACTCTTTTTATGGGTTTTCGGGACAAGAACAAATCCGCCACAAAAGCGGCCAGAACGCCCGCGACCAGAACAATCTCGGGGCAGAAGGCCGTCAGATCCTGCTGCATACCACATCCATAAGCGCGTGCAATGACTTGTTCATCAGATCAAACACCGGCAGCGGATAAAATCCGAATATTATGACCATGACACCAAGCGGATAAAGCGTGATGCGCTCGCGCCAGTTGAGATCCCAGAGAGTGCTCCATTTGTCGTTGAGTTTGCCAAGAAACATCCTCTGTATGGTCCATAGATAATACGCCGCCGTGATAATCACCGCAGTTGCCGAAACCACAGTGAATAATCTGAATTTTACAAAGGCCCCCGCAAAAACCAGAAATTCACCGATAAAACCCGCAAGTCCCGGAAGTCCGAGGCTTGCCATGAACGCAAGCCCCATGATGCCCGAATATTCCGGCATCTTCTGCGCAAGACCGCCAAATCCTTCGATGTCCCTTGTATGCGCACGGTCGTATATCACCCCGGCTATCAAAAACAGCATGGGAGATATGAGCCCGTGACTAACCATCGTAAACACCGCCCCCGTGATCCCCTGCGGGGTCATGGCGGCCATTCCCAAAAGCACAAAGCCCATATGACTTACCGACGAGTATGCGATCATCTTCTTGAGATCTTTTTGTGCAAGGCAGACAAATGCGGCATAAACAATATTGATCATCCCGAACACCGCGATCGTATGCGCGGCCCAGTTGGCCGCATCTGGAAGCATCTGAAAATTGAACCGGAGCATTCCATAGGCACCCATCTTGAGAAGAATGCCGGCCAGGATCACCGAGATGGGCGTGGGCGCCTCAACGTGCGCATCCGGCAGCCATGTGTGAAACGGAAACATTGGAACTTTGATCGAAAAGCCGATGAAAAGCCCCACAAACACGATTTTTGAAAAAGCAAAACCCAGAACCGGCGCGGCGCCGGCAAAAAAACCCGCCTGGCCCATGGCCGAAAGCGCCATTATGTTGAAGGTGTGCTGCGCCGGAGTCCCGTCAACAAGCGTTGACGGGCCGGACGCATAATAAAGACCAATCATGCATAAAAGCATGAGCACTGATCCCGCAAGCGTATAAAGAAAGAATTTAATCGCAGCGTATTCTTTGCGCGGCCCCCCCCAGATACCAATCAAAAAATACATTGGAAGCAGCATGAGTTCCCAGAAAATATAGAACTGGAAGAAATCAAGAGCGCAAAACGTTCCAAGCATTCCGGTTTCAAGCAGTAAAAACATCACCATGTACCCCGGCACCTTCTTACCGGTAAAATGCTGCCCCTCGATTTTTCCCCACCAGGGAACAGAGGCGATCATGGCTACAAAAGTTATGAGCGCGGTAAGCAGAACCATTGTAATGGATATCCCGTCAACGCCCATGAAATATTCGATGTTGAACTGTCTCATCCAGACAAAGTGATGGACAAACTGCATGCCCGTGGAATTGCCGTCAAAGCCGGCCCACAGCCGCACAGCAAGCAAGAGCACTCCAAGCGTACTGACAAACGCTATGGCACGCGACACATTGTCCAGGGCGGCCTTGGACAAGGAAAACACGTAATTCAGGATAACAAGCCCGATAATCAACCCCGCGCCAATCATGGGCAGGAAGGTCATCCAGGTAAGCAGTGTTGAAGTTGTTTGATATTCCATGCGATCAGTCCCTCACTCAGCCAAACAAGATAAAATTCATTATAACAAGCGCTATGGCCCCGCTTATTGCAATATAAAGATATGTGCGCAGATTGCCGGTCTGAACGAGCCTCAGCGCCGAGCCCATTGAGGCAATTGACCACGCCGTGCCATTTACCGCGCCATCCACAACGTGTGTATCGGTCAACCCATGCACCCGTCCAACGAGCCTCCCGAAAAGGCCCGCAAAATTGACAAGCGCATCCACTATGTTGCGGTCTATCCAGTCACAGATCTTTCGAAACCACATGACAAAACCGACAAAAACCGCATCATAAATTTCATCAACATAATACTTGTTATAGACCAGCCTGTGTATGCCGCAAACCAGTGGATGTTTGCTTTCAATAAGCCGGGAAGGCGCTGCATTGCGGTTGTCACGATAAAGCCATCTGGCAAACGCCCAGCCGGTAAGGGCAAGCGCAACCGAAAATATCATGAGCGCCCATTCGTGTCCGCTGCCATGACCGGCACTGCGGATGATCTCCGCCGATCCGCTGAAAACAGGATCAAGCCAGTGATGCAGATATGATGGCAAATGCCAGAGATGTGGCAGCCCGATAAACCCCGCTACAAGTGAAAACGCCGCAAGAACCACAAGAACGTGCGTCATATTGCGGGGGGATTCGTGAGGCTGGTGCCCGCCATGTCCGTTATGCCCGTGAGCTCCGCGATATTCGCCGGTAAACGTCATATAATATGATCTGAACATGTAAAATGCCGTGCAAACCGCGCCAAGCGCCCCGAGCGCCCAGATCATGAGCCCGCCGCCAGGAAAAAGAAGATTTCCGGAGTCAAAAGCCTTCCACAGGATTTCGTCTTTTGAAAAGAACCCGGAAGTGAAAGGAAATCCCGCAATGGCACAACAGGCGATAAAATATGTCCATGCCGTGACTGGCATGAATTTCTTCAGCCCGCCCATGCGTCGCATGTCCTGCTCGTGATGGCAGCCAAGAATAACGCTGCCGGAACCGAGAAAAAGACAGGCCTTGAAAAAGGCATGCGTCATTACATGAAAAATCGCCACCCAGTATGCGCCCACGCCAACACCGATAAACATGTACCCAAGCTGGCTCACGGTGGAATATGCCAGGACCTTCTTGATATCGTGCTGAAAAAAACCGATCGTCGCCGCAAACACGGCAGTTACCGCGCCAACAAGCGCGACCCAGCTCATTACCAGCGGACTGAGCGCAAACACAAAATGCAGTCTGGCCACCAGATATACCCCGGCAGTAACCATGGTGGCGGCATGGATGAGCGCGCTAACCGGCGTAGGGCCTGCCATTGCATCGGGAAGCCAGACATACAGCGGTATCTGCGCAGATTTTCCCATGGCGCCGACAAAGAACAAAATCCCGATCATCGAAATCAAGCTTAAGCCAAGCACGGTTTGAGACGAAAGAGCCTCCCGCACCGCGGGTTGGGCAAGTATCTCCTCGATATTCCTGAAAACAACGCTTGAACCGCCCGTTACGCCATGAATGCTCCAAAAAAGAAGCAAAAGCCCGAGCAAGAATCCAAAATCCCCGATCCGGTTGACAATAAACGCTTTCATGCCGGCAACAGCATTTTTCTTCTCTTTATACCAGAAGCTGATGAGCAGATATGAACAAAGGCCAACACCCTCCCAGCCAACGAACATCAGGATAAAGTTGTCGGCAAGAACCAGCACGAGCATGGTAAACATGAAAAGATTGAGATAGCTGAAAAATCTCCAGTAACTCGGCTCTTCATGCATATAGCCGACGGAATAAATATGAATCAGGGTGCCAACAAAAGTTATGAATCCGCACATCACCAGCGCAAGCGGATCCATTAAAAAGGCCACCCCGGCGTCCACTGAACCAACCGGCATCCAGCTCCAGAGCGTTGTCGTCAGCACCCGCTCGTGGTGCGGAAGTGAAACAAGCCTGGCAAACGCCAGCACCGTAATTACAAACGAAATGCCCGGCATCAGGATTGCCGGAACATGGACTGCGGCATAACCAAATCTCTTTTGCATCCTGGCCCCGACAAACGCGTTGTAGGCCGCGCCCAGAAGCGGCAAAAGCGGAATCAGCGCCAGAAGCGGGTACTGTGTCATTGTCATCCCCTCAGCCTCGAAGCATCATCAACGTCAATGCTTTTGTTGAAATTCCTGTAAAGCGCGAAAACAATCGCCAGCGCAACGGTGACGCCTACGGCGGCCAGCGCAATGCCGAACAACGCAAACACCTGACCCGCACGGTCATTGCCAAGATGCCGCGAAAACGCGACAAAATTGATGTTGGCCGCATTTATGATGAGCTCAATACCCATCAAAAGACCGATGGCATTGCGCCTTGTAACAAGACAAAGCAGCCCGCATGCAAACAGCGCCGCCGAAAGAACCAGAAAATGCTGAAGCCCCGGATTCATCTGCCCTGCTCCTTTCTGGCAACAACCACCGCGCCGATCAGCCCCACCAAAAGCACAATCGACACTATTTCAAATGGAAGCAGATATGCCCCGAGCAGGCTCTCACCGATGCCCGCAGTGGTCGGCAAAAACGGCTGTTGTGCCGGCTCCGGGCTTTTCCATGGCGCCCTTGCCGCCGCGCCGGCAAGTCCACAAAAAACCGCAGCAAACATCAAAAGGCCCGACCACATTGAAACTGATGTGTTTGTCCCTTTTGTGTCCGCAATCCTGTCAGTAAGCATGACGGCAAAGAGAATAAGAACAAGAATGCCGCCGACGTACAGCAGGAGCTGCGCAACCGCCAGAAAATCAGCCGAAAGCAACGCGTAGACCCCGGCAACACCGATAAACGCCGTCAAAAGTGCGAACACGGAATAAATTATGTTCCTGGAAAGCGCGACCACCAGTGCGCTGACAACAATAAATCCCCCGGCCAGATAAAAGGCTATCGTGTGCGCCATCTCATTCAACTCCCCGTCGAGAATCCAGCAACGCCTGCGTTATGGCGCCGCGCTCAATCGCGGCCGGCGGCGCATCCTTTGGCTTGAAGGGCAGGGCCCTCTCGCCCGGTTTGATGAACGTCAGCACGAGATCCCCGATGTCCGGCGTCGTGGCCGCAAATAATGTCGTGTGATGAATGGCGTCCGTCGGACACTGCTCGACACAAAGACCGCAATACATGCATTTGGCCGCATCAACATCAAACCGGACGATGTGCCGCTCCTTTGTTTCGGAGTTTCTGTCAACCTCGATTGCAATAACCTCAATCGGGCATGCCTTTTCGCAGGCAAGACAGGCGGTACAGATCCGCGTATCCACCTCAAGCAATCCGCGATAAGTCGCGGGAAGCGTTTTTTCCAGCGGCTCCGGAATCTTGTCCGGCCATTGAACCGTATAGGGCCGCCTGAAAAGCCAGCTGAATGTCACCGCCATCCCCTCGAGGACTGACATCATGCTTCGTTTTATGTTCGTGAAATATTGCATCGTGTCCGCCCGCTTACGGCAGCCGCCAGGGCGGATACCACATTGATTGCCCGGTAAGTTTTTTATAGTTTGCACTGTCCGCCCTGTAATTGGCGACAATGCGCCAGATATAATAAAGGACAACCAGCGCCCCGACAAGAAAAGTGCAAAACCTGATTGCAATGCCCGCCGGTGAATCCCATGAAAACAGCGCCATAACAGTCATCGTGCCCAGAAGCGCCGCAAAAGCGCCGGGAATGAGATATTTCCAGCAAAGGTTCATCATCTGGTCCAGACGGAAACGCGGCAGCGTCCAGCGCAACTGCATCACAACCGTTACAAGCGCAAGCGTCTTAACTGAAAAAATCACAAACCCGAGCAGTATCCAGAGCCACCCGGAATAGGCTTCCGGCGCATTGACAAACGGTATTTTCCAGCCACCAAGAAAACAAAGAACCGAAATGGCGCTCATTATCCAGAGATTGGCCCACTCGGCAAAAAAGAAGACTACAAATCTGAAGCCGGAATATTCCGTACAATACCCGGCAACCAGCTCGCTTTCGGCCTCGGGCAGGTCAAAGGGCGTGCGATTTCCTTCGGCAAGTGCTGCGATGAAATAAATGACGAATGCAACAAGCGAAAAGGGGCTGTGGAACGCAAACCAGTCCCACGGCAGCCCGCCCTGGGCGTTAATTATGCCCTGCGTGGACAGGGTGCCGGCAAAAATCGCCACGGAAAGAAGGGCAATGCCTGCCGGAATCTCGTATGAAATAATCTGGGCCGCAGATCTAAGACCGCCAAAAAGCGACCACTTCGAATTTGAAGACCAGCCGCCAAGCATGATCCCGAGCACCACAAAAGACGTTATGGCCATCAGATAAAAAATCCCGACGTCAAGATCCGCCGCCACAAGATGCGCGCCGAAGGGAAGAACCACAAATGTCCCGAACATCCCGGCAAAAACAAAATAGGGGGCAATCCTGAATAGTATCGGATCGGCTCCGGCCGGAACAAGATCCTCTTTCATAACGAGCTTGAGACCATCGGCCACGAACTGGAAAAGCCCCTGCGGCCCGACCCTGTTGGGCCCCACGCGGCTCATGATACGGCCGGCAATCCTGCGTTCGACATAACTTGCAAGTCCTGCAAAAAGTGAAGCAAAGGCAAGAAGCGCCAGCGCCGCGACAAGCGCGCCGGCGATATATGCCAACCATGCGTGCTCAAACGCCGGAATGAACTTATGGATGAATTCCTGCGTTAGTTTCCACATGATCAGCGGTCAACCTCCGGAGCCACCACATCCAGGCTCCCGATTATCGCGACAAGATCCGCGATCATTACGCCCTTTGAAAGACTTTCAATTATTGACATCGCAGTGAAGGATCCTGTTCTGATCTTGACACGGTACGGCTTTGAAGAAACCCCGTCACTAACAACATAATATCCGAGCTCGCCGCGCGGAGCCTCAACCGCGGCATACGTCTCGCCGACTGGTGGTTTTATGACCCTTGGAACTTTTGAGCGGATTTCGCCCGCGGGCAGTGCCACCAGGGCCTGCCTCAGAATTTTGCATGATTCGCGCATCTCAAGCACCCGGACGACAAAACGGTCATAACTGTCTCCGACCGCGCCGCGAAACCCCTTGCCAAGCACTATGTTGAAATCGAATCTGTCATAAACTGAGTACGGCTTGTCGCGCCTGAGGTCCCAGTCCACCCCGCTGGCGCGGAGATTGGGGCCGACAAGGCCGTATCCGGTCGCGTTTTGAGCACTGATCGCGCACACATCCGCCAACCGGTGGACAAATATTTCGTTGTGGGTGATCAGCCTGTCAAACTCATCAATAATCGGTTCGAAATGATCCAGCCAAAGCAATATTTTTCCGGCAAGCGTGGCCGGCAGGTCGTGCGACACTCCGCCAATCCTGCAGTAGTTGTATGTCAGCCGGGACCCGCAAAGCTCCTCGGTGATCTCATTGATATATTCCCGCTCCCTGATCCAGTGGATAAACGGCGTAACCGCACCAATGTCCATGGCCATCGATCCGGTGGCGACAAGATGGCTGGCAATCCTGTTGAGTTCGCATGCGATCACCCTCAGAAACTCCGCGCGCTCGGGAACCACATAGCCGGCAAGTTTTTCTACGGCCATTGCATATGCCTGGTTGGCCGCCATTGCGGCGAGATAATCGATCCTGTCCGTAAACGGCATGAACCCGGCATATTCCGTCTGTTCCGCAAGCTTTTCGATCCCGCGATGCAAATATCCGATATGCGGAACCGCCCGATGCATGACTTCGCCATCTGTGACCAGCAGGAAGTTCAGCACTCCGTGGGTTGAAGGATGCTGTGGTCCCATGTTCACCAGCATCTCGCCCTCAACCGGCTCCCTGAGGATACGAAGCTCATCGATATTTTTAAGCTCCTGCTTGATCATGACGGCGGCGCCCCCCGCTTCTTTTCAACAGGATTGTGCCTGCTGTGACTAATGCCATGATATTCCGTTGGCGGAACGTAGTCCTTGCGAAGCGGATATCCAAGCCAGTCGTCGGGAAGCAGCAGCTTCCGGGGGTCGCTGTGTCCTTTGAACAGCACGCCAAGCAGTTCGGCGCACTCGCGCTCGTGCCAGTTGGCCGTTTTCCAGACGTTTTCTAATGTAGAAATTTCGGGCTTGTTCCTGTCTAGCGCCGTCTTGATGACCAGAAAATGTTTTTTTCCGTATGAAGCAAGGTGCAACACGATCTCAATCCTGCCCGGGTGGTCCACCCCCGAAAGGGCGATCAGCGCCTTGAAGTCCAGCAGGGGATTGTCGCGGCAGAAAAGAGCGATTTTTTCAATCTCGCCGGGATCAGCAACAACCGTGCCGGGGGCCGCCTCTTTTACGGTCTCCCCGAACTCCGCTTTCAACGTTTTCACGATGTCTTCAAAATTCATGCGGACGCCCCAACCGTGCGCAGATATTTTTCCTTCATCATGCGCTCCTGCAATTTGATCAGCGCATCGGCAAGCGCTTCGGGCCTGGGCGCGCAGCCGGGTATATAAAGATCAACCGGAATGATCTTGTCCACTCCCTTTACAACCGAATAACTTCCCTGAAAAAGTCCGCCGCAGTTTGCGCAGCTGCCCATTGCAATTACGTACCGGGGCTCGGCCATCTGCTCATATAACAGGCGCACGCGTTCGGCCATCTTGTAGGTGATTGTCCCTGCCACGATCAGAAGATCCGACTGTCTCGGGGTTGCGCGGGGAACCGCGCCGAATCTGTCGACGTCGGTCCTTGGCCCGCCGGTCTGCATGAGTTCAATGCCGCAGCACGCGGAAGCAAAAAGCAGATACCAGATCGACGACTTGCGCCCCCAGTTCAAAAACCATTCGGTATTCGTGAAGATACATTCCATTTCAAGGCTCCTCAGGCGTCGTGATCCAGTTTTTTAAGCCAATCGAGATCACCCTTGCGCCACACGTAGGCCAGCCCAACCAGAAGTATGCCGACGAAAAGCGCAAGCTCTGAATAAACAAGCGCGGCTTTTCCCGCCTTGACCCAGGCCGAAAAAACCGTCGCAACCGGAAATGTAAAAGCGATTTCAACATCAAAAATCAAAAAAACAAGCGCGATTATGTAAAACCGCGGATTGAAATTGAACCAGGCCTTGCCGATCGGTCGCTCTCCACATTCATATACCGATGCCTTTTCCCTTGATGGCCTGCGGGGCCTCACAAACCGGCCCGCAACGAGCACGCCAAATACAAACAAAAAAGCGAGCGACAGGAAAACCAGAACCGAGACAAAACCAAACTCGAATTCAGACATTTTCTATGAATTATCCTTTTGATGCGCAAGCATATACGAGTGTCGTTTGATTTCAAACCATAAAAAAACGGAAAGCCCCCCGCTTTTTACGCCAACGCGAATTGCCGCGCTGCGCCGCGCTTTTTTTAAAGAATTTTCCAGATGGCAGCGATATTCTTATTCTTGTCATAAAATATTCATCAGAAGGGGCAATACCATGAGTTATTTTTTTCTCAAGGAGAGTGATCTGAAAGATTTTGTCCGCAAGCTGATCTCCTCGGCTCCGGTGATTGCCCCGGTGGCAAGAAAAAACAAGTTTGTATTTGCGGATCTTGAGTCTCCGGACGAACTCCGGCTTGATTATGACATAACCATCCTGCCCCCAAAAAAAGCGTTTTTTCCACCGAATCAGACCCTTCTTTCATTCAAAGAAAACAAGGCAACAAGCGCCATCCGCCCCCGCGAGCAAATTCTGTTTGGTGTTCACACCTACGATGTCAAAGCAATCGACATGCTCGATCTGTTGTTTGCCGAAAACAACGCTGACAACAACTATCTCGCCAATCGCAAAGCCACCACCATTGTTGCCATGACGCCACAGGCGGTCTCCGGCCGCGCATTCTGGGAAAGCGTCGGAAAGACCGTCCAGCCAAACGGGCATGATGCCCTGATGACCAAAATCAGGGAGGGCTATGTTTTCGAGCCACGCACCCCTCAGGGGACCAGGCTCACCAAGTCGGGCATTTTTTCTCAAGCATCTTCCGGGCAGCTCGATGAGGCAAGCAAATGCCAGAGCGAGATTGCCGCCAAATGTCCCGAAAAACTCTCGCACTCTACTCGCGAAATTTCAGACAAGATGCGCGCTTCGTTCAATAACGAAAAAATCTGGCACACGGCGTCCCTGGACTGTTTTTCGTGTGGCACCTGCAACATCGTATGCCCGACCTGTTACTGCTTTGACGTGCAGGACCAATGGAACCTCGACCAGGTTTCGGGGGCGAGATACAGAACCTGGGATGCCTGTCTGACCGAGGATTTTGCAAAGATCTCCCTTGGCCCCGCGGGCGCCGAAAATTTCCGTGAAGAGCGGGCAGAGCGGTTCAGACACAGGATGATGCGCAAGGCAACATACCTCAACAGCCGTCTTGGGGGGCCCGCCTGCGTTGGCTGCGGCCGCTGCTCCGAGGGTTGTGTCCCGGACATCGCTGATCCGGTCAAAATCATAAACAACGTGATGGAGTCATGATTATGAACAACTGCTTCGTGCCAATGGAGGCCGAAATACTTCGCGCAGACCAGGTAACCAAAAGCGAAAAACATTTCACCCTGCGGATGAAAAACGGGTGCCGGATGGACTTTGCCCCCGGACAGATTCTTGAGGCCTCGCTTTTCGGATTTGGCGAAATTCCGCTGGGTTTTGCCAGCTCACCAACGCGCAAAGACAGTTTTGACCTTGTCGTAAGGACTGTCGGCCGGGTCTCCGGCGCCATCAACAAACTTGAGAAGGGCCAGTCCGTATTCGTCCGCGGGCCCCTGGGGCACGGCTTTGATCTCGACAGGCTTCGCGGACATGACGTGCTGATAATCGCCGGTGGCATCGGCCTCTGTCCGACGCGAAGCCTGATCCAGTATATTCTGGACCGCAGAAGTGAATTCAAGGGATTCAAGCTGTTCTTTGGTTCAAAATCGCCGCAAGACCAGCTGTTTCTTGACGATCTTTCCGCGTGGCGCAATTCTCCGGATGTTGAATATCATGAGACCGTGGACAAGGGAGATCCGGGCTGGACCGGCAATGTCGGGGTAATCACCACGCTGTTTCAGAAAACCAAAATCACACCAGACACGAGAACCGTTATCTGCGGACCACCGATCATGTACAAATTTGTAATCAAGGAGCTGGAAAAATCCGGAGTTCCGCACAATCACATTTTCGTGGATCTTGAGCGAAGAATGAAATGCGGAATAGGCAAATGCGGCCACTGCCAGATCAACGACAAATATGTCTGCATCGACGGCCCGGTATTCAGCTTCGACCAGATCAAGCATCTTGAGGAGGTTTTCGGATGAGCGCCGTCAAGAAGGCCCGGGTGGCATTTTTTGATTTTACCTGTTGTGAAGGTTGCCAGATCGAACTGACCAATCTGGGCCAGGATGTTTTTCTGGGGCTGCTGGAGCATATTGAAATTGTCGAATTCCGCGAAGCAATGAGCGAACAAACGAAAGAGCGCATTGACATTGCCTTTGTCGAAGGCAGCTTCTCGCGCGAGGCGGACCGTGCCCGGCTGGAAGAAATCCGCGCCAGATCAAATCTGGTAATTGCCTACGGCGCCTGCGCCGCAACGGGCGGCATCAATGCCCTGAAAAACCACACAACCGACTATAAAAAATTTGTATATTCAAAAGATGCAAACATGCCGCATCTGGACAGTCACAACGCCCTGCCCGTTTCTGCCGCCATCAAGGTGGATTTTGCGGTCAACGGCTGCCCGATGGACCGGAATGAGTTCGTCTACATCGTATCGCATCTGCTACATGGCAAAACGCCGGTGATCCCGAACCATCCTGTCTGTGTCGAATGCAAAAAACGCGAAACCGTATGCCGGTATCATCTCGGCGATCATTGCATGGGTGTGATCGCCCGGGCCGGCTGCAACGCCCCCTGCCCGGCTGACGGAATTCCCTGCGAAGCCTGCCGCGGATTCATCGACCAGCCCAATGAGGCCGCGCTCGTCAAGGTTCTTGTCGAAAAGGCCGGATTCAGCAATGACCGCGCAAAAAACAAATCACGTATGTTCACCGCCAATCTGAGGAGTGATGTAAAATGAGCAACGACATGCATATCCGCGTCCATCACGTCACCCGCGTCGAGGGACACGGCAATATAGAGGTGAATGTAAAAAGTGGAAAAGTGGAAAAAGTCCAATGGTCCGTCCCGGAGGCCCCCAGGTTTTTCGAGGCCATGGTCAGGGACCGGCACTACACGGAGGTGGCGAGAATCACGAGCCGGATCTGCGGAATCTGCGCGATCGGACATACCCTTGCTTCGGTCAAGGCCACCGAGGATGCGCTGGGCATGGAAATCACGCCGCAGACCAGAAAACTCCGTTCTCTTTTGAAGCATGCTGAAAATTACGACTCGCACGTGCTCCACGTCCTTTTCCTTGTGGCGCCAGATCTTGTGGGGGCGCCCTCGGTGTTTCCCCTGGTGAATTCCCACCCCGAGATTGTCAAGAAGGCCCTCCGGCTGAAACGCTTCGGCCATGAGTGGGGCGCGGCCATCGGCGGTCGGACCACGCATCCAAACCGCGTGGTGCCGGGAGGATTTTCCGAACTTCCGCAGCTGCGTCCGATAAGGGATTTGCGGGAAAAATTAATCAAGGAGGTGGTGCCGGATTTGAAAGACATCCTTGATCTGGTGCTGAGTCTTGCCGAAAAATTTCCGTCCTTCAACCGCCCGACTGAATTCATGGCCGTATCAAGCGCTGAAGAATATGGCCTGTATGATGGCGCGGTCCAGACCATCCTGCCTGACGGCACCAAAGAGCAATACAGAACGGCAGATTATAAAAAATATACAAACGAGTATGTGGTTCCTGCTTCAACGGCAAAGTATACAAAAAACAAGATGGGAAGCTATATGGCCGGCGCCCTTGCGCGGTTCAACAACAACTTCGAAATGCTGAGGCCCGAAGCCCGGGCTGTTGCCGGACAGCTGGGGCTCAAGCCTCTCTGCTTCAACACCTTTCTCAACAGCGCGGCGCAGGTTGTTGAAATAGTTCACAGCGCGCACGAGGGGCTGCGCTTGATGGAAGAGCTGATTGCAGGCGGATTCCGCGACGAAGCCCCCGTAAAACCAACTCGCCATGGCGCAGGCACAAGTGCGGTTGAAGTCCCCCGCGGCATCCTGTTCCATTGTTATTCATATGATAAAAACTACATGTGCAAAGGCGGCGATTGCATTATTCCAACCAACCAGAACCACGCCAACATCCAGCTCGACCTGGAAAAACTCGTTCCGGAACTGCTGGCCGCCGGCAAAAACGAACAGGAAATCACGCTTGCCTGTGAAATGCTTGTGCGCGCATACGACCCCTGCATTTCGTGTTCAACACATTATCTTGACGTGAAATTCAAAAGGATCAAAAGGATCCCGGATACTTTTTGATGCCCGGCGCGTCAAGTCCGTGTTGCCATATGCTTTCTCTCTTTTTTGATGCGTAGTTGTTCTTAAAATGACGCATTTGCAGATTGTTGTATTTGCGGTCGGGTTTAATTTTCTGTTATTTTTCAAAAAAACCCTTAGCATGTTTGGTGGGACTGCAAAACATTAGTAATACCACTAATAGTGGGGGGATAATGAAAAAACGCTACATCTTGTTGTGGGCGCTGGTGGCTGTGGCTGTGGGTGTGTCCTTTTCCGCAAATGTGCGCGCAAATGATGAAAAACCCGGCTCGAATCAAAACAAATGCAAATATAAAGACTGGGCAGATGTTGACGAGTTTTCAACCACGGTAAATCGCGTCGTTGACGGCGACACAATAAAAGTAAAAGCAAAAAAACAACTTCTCTCCGTAAGGTTTTTGCTGATCGATACGCCCGAGACCCACTACATGGGCAAAACACAGGGATACTGGGGCGACAAAGCGTCCGAACGGCTCGCCAAAATCCTTCCAGAAAGAACCAAAATCACCGTAAAACTTGGCGAAGAAAAATGCGACAAATTCGGCCGCCTGCTCGGCTATGTTTTCAAGGGCGACGTCAACGTGAACATGCAGATGCTCGAAGAGGGCCTTGCGGTAAACTATTGCATATACCCAAATCTCGAACATTGCGAAGAAGCCGCCGAACTGGTGCAAAAAAATGTTGAAGAAGAAACCGGCATGTTTTCTGACCCGTCGCTTGAGCTTCCATACGAATGGCGCCGACGGGTGAGCGACCGCCCTTTTGACAAATATCTTGGCGACATCAAAACCAAAACGGTCTTCGCGCCTGGCGCATACGACAAGGTTGGGGTCGGCTACCGCGTATTTTTCATGAAAAAATCGCACATCAATCCACCATTTCATCTGGAAGAATAGTCCCCTCCTGCTGCCGGGACGGGGCTTGCCCGTCAGGCACAAGTAAGATAATACCTGTGTAACCATTGTAGATGGGGCTGTAGCTCAACTGGTAGAGCGTCGCGTTCGCAATGCGAAGGTCGTCGGTTCGATTCCGATCAGCTCCACCACTCTTGCTCTCGCGAACTCCATAATATACCCTGAAAGCACATGACCGAGTCGTTTCTGGCAATTGTCCTCCGAACAGTAAGATATGAAGACCGGCATCTTGTCGTAACCGCGCTCACACAAGAAAAAGGCCTCATCACCGCCATCGCCCGCAACGCCATACACTCACGCCGGTTCGGCGGAGCACTTGATCTGTTTACGGGCGCAAACTGGATCTGCACCGAAAAACCCGGGGCCACAATGTATTGCCTCTCGGAAGCTTCCGTGCGGCGCGCATACGAGGGGGTGCGCCGTGACCTCGCAAAACTTGCCGCCGCGGGCGTGTTCAGCGAACTGCTTGCAAAAATCACCACCGAACGGCAGCCCTGCCCCGATCTTTTCAGGTTGCACACAAATGCTCTTGCCGCGCTTGAAGAGGCCCCGCTCGGGGATTCTGCCGCAGTACTTGCAATAATAAACGGCTATCTGGCAAAGCTGTTGCAGTGGTTTGGCGCAAGACCCCGCCTCGGCGTCTGCCTTGGCTGCTCCCTTGCGCTTGATTCCGTACCCGAAAACTCGCGCCTCTCCTGTGACGTCGCGGCTGCCGGCTGGCGGTGTAACGCCTGCTCCACATATTCCGAAGGAGCGCTCAGCCTTGATCCGGTCGCGCTTGTGGATTTTTTTGCGGCCCTGTCGCTCCCGATTCGAAAACTCCCGGCCGCATCACGCTCCGATATAAAAACACGAACAGAACTCCTGGAATTTTTAAAGGCTCTTCTGATTTATCATGTGCCGGGCTTTGACCGGTCCCCGCTCAAGGCCCTGCGTTTCATTTTCCGGGAGACGCACGATCCCGTATCCATCGCACCGCCGCCGCAAGATCGTCTCCAGTAAAATCAGGGCCCGCCGTCCGGCCCGCGCGCATCCGCTCAGCCATCTTTGCGCCCTCTCCTGTAAGCACATGCGCCACCGCGCCACAGCCCGCAGCGCGTCCGGCCTGGATATCGCTTTCCTTGTCGCCAATCATAAAAGACGCCCCCAAATCGATGTTCATCGCCCGCGCCGCGTCGAGAACAAGTTTTGGTTTCGGTTTGCGGCACTCGCATCCTTCATCGGGACCGTGTCGGCAGATTTCATATCTGTCGATCTTCACTCCGAACGGCCTGAGCAGTTCGTCAAGACGGATGTTTACCCGTGCCAGATCCTCCGGCCCGATAAGACCCCTGGCAATCCCGGACTGGTTTGAAACCACGACCAGCGCGAACCCGGCCGTCTTAAGAGAAGCAAGCGCCTCTCCCACGCCCGGAAGAAGTTTCAGTTTTTCGGGATCACCGATATATCCGGGGTCCTCGTTAATTGTGCCATCCCGATCCAGAAAAACCGCCCTTCGCGGCTGCAGAAGCTTTTTTTCCCACTCAAACGCCGAAGTGATTATCCTCGAAAGAGAATCCTGCGCCGGGGCAAATGCCAGCTCACGCCTTGCCAGCCGTGAATCCGCCACAAGCCTTGACGGATCCCCGGGCCTGCGGGATTTTTCAATAATATTGATCTTTTTTCCGGAAACCCTCGAACACCCGTCGACTATCTGTCTGACCGAATAACCGTTCTCGCTGCCCAGATTGAACGCCTCGAACCGTCCGCCGGAATACGCCGGTGTCTTTGAATTATCCATCAGGCGCAACATCGCCGCCTCATGCGCTCCAGCAAGATCGCTTACGTGAACATAATCCCGAATGCACGTTCCGTCCGGCGTGGGATAATCAGCCCCATAAATATCGACCGTTCCATCGGTCAGCGCCGCCCTTGCCACGCGCGGCACAAGATGAGTCTCGGGGTCGTGCCACTCGCCAACACGCAGCTTCGGTTCAGCTCCCGCCGCATTGAAATACCTGAGCGCAACGGCCTGTAGTCCGCGACTGCGCGCCTCTTCGGCAAGAATCTGCTCAACGGCAAGTTTTGTCTCTCCATATGGATTGATCGGCCGGGTTGGCAGGGCTTCGTTAATGGGCTTGTCGCCGGGATCGCCAAAAATCGAACAGGTTGAAGAAAAAATGATGCGCCTTATTCCGCAAGCAAGCATTGTTTTCACGAGAATCCGCGTTTGTTCGACATTGTTTTCAAAATATTCGTCACGCAGCGCGAAGCTTTCACTCACGAGACTAAGCGCCGCAAAATGCATGACGCAATCAAACCGCTCTGCCGACAAAAGACCCGTTAAAGCATCCGCATCCCCGGCATTACAGAACGTGGCCCCGCCCCCAAGCACCAGCTCCCTGTGCCCCGTCGAAAGATTGTCCACAACCCGGGTTTCATGGCCTTTGTCCAAAAGCCATGCATTGGTAGCGCTGCCAACATATCCTGCGCCACCCACAATCAAGACCTTTGCCATGGAAGCCACGATAGCATAAGATGGCCGCGCTTAGGGATAACCATGAGAATTTTATTGAGGCTTGCAAAATACCTGAGACCATACGTATGGCTTATTGTTATAAGTGCGCTGCTCGCCATTCCGCTCTCGGCGCTCAGATTCAGCCCGGTTCCGCTGATAAAACATATTGTCGATGATCTTCTTGTCAATCGCGACAAATCCAAACTTTTATTTTTCCCGCTGCTGTTCATCGGTCTTTTTGCCCTTAATTTTGTGGTCCGCTTTTTCCATTATTATCTGCTGCGGATTGTCGTGGGCCGCATCAACCAGCGCATTAAAAACGATTTATACGAACACATCGTGGGCTTGTCGGCGGATTATTTCACCGCCCAGAGCACGGGCACCCTTATTTCGCGTGTAGGACTTGATCCGCAATACATTGATGGCGGCCTGTCCTGCATCAACGTTCTGATCCGGGAACCCGTGACGTTCATCTTCCTGCTGGGATACGCCTTTCTACAGAACTGGAAACTCACTCTCGTCACCCTCATAATTTTTCCGCCGCTTGCCTGGGTCTTCACCGTTACCGGCAAAAATCTCAAACGCTATATCTCCCGCATGACCGAAGAAAATGCGCATCTTTATTCCGCCCTGCAAGAAAGCTTCACGGGCATCCGGGTCATAAAAACCTTCGGTCTCGAGCGGTATGCCCGGAATAAATTCGAACAGCGGAATGAAAATCTTGTCCGGTTTTATCTGAAAACCGCCGCACTTGAAGAGGCCGCCCATCCGATGGTCGAACTGATCACCGCTTTTGCGATAGCGGCCGTGATTTATTTCGGCGGCGCGCAGGTTCTGGCGGGCAAGATGTCCTCTGGCGACCTGATCGCCTTTTTCACCGCCTTCGGCCTGATGCTCAACCCGCTGCGCATGCTGAACGACATGAACATGAAACTCAACGCCGCCGCAGCCGCGTGCAAGCGCGTATTCGAGGTTTTTGACTGGAAATCCAACCTGCGCGAAGCGGTCTCGCCCAGCCCCTTGAGGGAATTTGTTGACAAAATATCCTTTGACTCCGTCTTTTTTGCATACCCGGACACCCCACAAAGAATTGTCCTAAAAGGTGTTTCCTTTGACGTTCCGAAGGGCGGTGTCGTCGCTCTTGTCGGCGCAAGCGGAGCCGGAAAAAGCTCTCTTGTCACCCTGCTTCCGCGCATCTTCGATGTCACCGGCGGCGCGGTCAGAATTGACGGAACCGATATCCGCGATTTTGCCATTTCAGATCTCCGGCGGATGATCGCTGTCGTGAGCCAGGACGTCTTTCTTTTCAATGATTCTGTTGCCGAAAACATCCGCTGCGGCCGGCTTGGAGCCTCGGACGCTGATATACACGAAGCCGCGCGGCGCGCCCACGCACTGGACTTCATTGAATCCATGCCGGACGGGTTCAATTCTGTAATCGGCGAACGGGGTCAAAAGCTTTCCGGCGGCGAACGCCAGCGGCTTTCGATTGCGCGCGCGTTCCTGCGGGAAGCGCCCATCCTCATTCTTGACGAGGCCACCTCAAGCCTGGATACAGCATCAGAGCGCGCCGTACAGAGCGCCCTTGAAGAACTCATGATCAACCGCACAACGCTGGTTGTGGCCCACCGGCTCTCGACCATCAAGCATGCCAGCAGGATCATCGTCATGCGCGAAGGCGTTATTGTTGAATCCGGCGTCCATGACGAGCTTATCCGCCGCGGGGGTGAATACTCCCGGTTTCATTGTGCCGCGGAATACTCTGGATAAACCCTATAAACCCTTGACATTGGATTTTAAAAAAACGTAGCATGCCATACATGCTATTCCACCTTTTATACCCCTTGCACTTCAAAATTGCCGCCCTGAACGTTTTCAAATACATCAGCTTCCGCACTTTTGGTGCCGCAATAACAGCCGTCCTTGTCTGTCTGCTCGTCGGCCCGGCATTCATCAAATACCTGCAAAAAAAACAGATGGGACAGGCGGTCCGCGATGACGGCCCGCAATCCCACCTCGTAAAAAAGGGGACGCCCACAATGGGTGGCGGCCTCATTCTTCTTTCTATTACGGTTTCAACACTTCTTTGGGCGGATCTTACCAACAAGAACATCTGGATCGCCCTTGTAACAACAATTCTTTTTGCGGCAATAGGATATGTGGACGACTACAAAAAAGTCGTTCAAAAAAATCCCAAGGGTCTCTCCGGAAGGCAAAAACTCTTTTTCCAGTTTATTTTCGCCCTTGCCGCGGCCTATGTGATCTATTCCTTGAGGGATACGCCGCCCGTCTTGAAGTTCCCTTTCTTCAAGGGCTGGGCGCTTGATCTCGGCTGGCTTTTTGCCCCCTTCGCCGCATTTGTGATTGTCGGCGCCTCAAACGCGGTAAACCTGACTGATGGCCTTGACGGCCTTGCGGTCGGACCAACCATAACCACCTCTGTCACCTTTCTTATTCTGGCATACTGCGCCGGACACGCAAAATTCGCCGAATATCTGCAAATTCCCCATATCGCCGGCGCGGGAGAATTATCGA
>MEQJ01000104.1:61334-73415 GCA_001770165.1 Bdellovibrionales bacterium RIFOXYD1_FULL_53_11
CGGATTCCTTTGGTTCAATACCTATCCCGCACAGGTCTTCATGGGTGATGTGGGTTCGCTCGCCCTGGGCGCCGCACTTGCTGTCGTGGCAATCATAACCAAAAATGAGATTCTTCTCGCCATTTGCGGCGGAATTTTTGTAATAGAGGCCCTGTCCGTGATGGCTCAGGTTCTGTCATTTAAAACAACCGGCCGCCGGGTATTCAAAATGGCGCCCATCCATCACCATTTCGAGCTGAAGGGCTGGGCCGAGCCAAAGGTGATAGTGCGCTTCTGGATCATCTCGATTCTGCTGGCGCTGTTCACCCTTTCAACACTCAAACTGAGGTAGTAAATGAGCAAGTACAAAGGTAAAAAAATTCTTGTCGTCGGCTTTGGACGTTCTGGCGTTGCCGTCGCCCGCTATATGACCAAGCAGGGCGCGCGCGTGACCGTCACCGACATGAAACAAAAAAGCGAGCTGTCTGATTCGGTGGCCGCATGCGCCGACCTCAAGGTTGAATACGAGCTTGGAAGACACAGCAGCAAAAGCTTCCTTACCTCGGATCTTATCGTGGTCAGTCCGGGAGTTGCGCTCAACATCAAGCCGCTTGAAGAAGCCCGGGCCGCCGGCATCCCGATGACCAATGAGATCGAACTTGCGGCCTGCGCCCTCAAGGAACCGCTTGTTGCCATTACCGGCACAAACGGAAAAACCACCACAACCGCCATGATCGGCGAAATGTTCAGGGCCGACGGAAAAAAGGTCTACGTCGGCGGCAACATCGGAACCCCGCTTCTGGATTATATTACCGCCGGCGGGGGCGCGGATGTCGTGGTAGCCGAACTTTCCAGCTTCCAGCTTGAGCTCACACAGCGCCTTATCCCGGCCGTAGCGGTATTTACAAATCTTGAGCCGGACCACCTTGACAGATATCCGGACATGGAAACCTACACCAAAGCAAAAAAACGTCTTCTTGTCGCGTGTGACAAAAACAGCTTTGTGGTCTTGAACCGCGATTGTGCCAATATTTCAAAATTCGCCGCCGAAAACCCCGGAAAGCTGATCTGGTTTACAAAAAACGACCCCATGAAATCCAGTAGTGAATTCGCGGAAAAATTTACCGGCATCTACTACAAGCGCCAGGCCCGCCAGCTTGTGGCCCGCATCACCGGCCGTGAAGAGGTTTATGACCTTTCCCAGTTCCGGCTTTATGGCGATCACAACCGCGAGAATCTGATGTCCGCAATTTGTGCCGCCCGCGCCATGGGTGTTTCGCACAAGGCCGTCCAATCCGTGATCAATTCATTCAAAGGTGTTGCACACCGGCTGGAATTTATCCGCAAAAAGGATGGCGTATATTTTTTCAATGATTCTAAAGCCACAAACGTCATGAGCGTACAGCGCAGCCTCTCGTCCTTTTCAAACCCGATAATCCTTCTTGCGGGCGGCAGGGACAAGGGCATGGACTATGCGCCGCTCGCCCCGCTCATCCGTGAAAAAGTCAAAATCCTGATCCTGATCGGGGAGGCAAAAGAAAAAATCAACCGGGCCGTCGGAGATTATACCGAAACCTATCTTGTGGGCACCTTTGAAGAGGCAATCCTGCTCGCCTACCAAAAATCAAGAAACGGGGATATCATATTGCTGTCACCCGGATGTGCCAGTTACGACATGTTCAGAAACTACGAGGAACGTGGGGATTATTTCAAGAAGTTCGTCAACCAGCTCTGATAATGTCGGGCGCAGCAGTTCCGGCGGCCCGCGCCCGTGGCCGATGCCGCCTCCCGGCATTGATCTGCCGCTCCTTCTGACGGTGCTGGCCCTGGTGGGGTTCGGCCTCCTGATGGTTTACAGCTCTTCCTTCATCTTCGCGCAGGAAAGAACCGGCGATGGCTTTGCGTTCATTAAAAAACAGCTTCTTTTCAGCCTTTCGGGTGTTGGCCTTATGGCCGCCATTTGCCGCCTTGACTACAGAAAGTGGGCGACATCGGTATATCCGGCACTGGGTCTGGCCACACTTCTTCTGGCTCTTGTAATGATCCCCGGCCTCGGCTTCAAGGCCGGCGGAGCCCAGCGCTGGATACGCCTTGGCGCGCTCAGTTTCCAGCCGGGAGAGCTTGCAAAATTTGCCGTACTCCTTTTTGTGGCAAGACAACTTGATTATAAACAAGCCCGCGCGGGCGGCCAGACCGCCGGGATTCTTTCCAGCTTCCTCGTTCCCCTTCCGGCCCTTATTCTTCTTCTTGCGCAGCCCGACTTCGGCGCCGCCGTAATGATCGTGGCTGTCGTGCTTGCGCTGATGTTTGTCGGCGGTGTCCCTAAAAAATATCTTATTGCCGCCATTCTTCTCGGCGTAATCGCCGCCGCCTGGCTGGCTCTTGGCTCGCCATACCGACGCGCACGCGTGGCGTCCTTTCTGGATCCCTGGCAAGACCCGGCCGGAAAAGGCTTTCAGATAATCCAATCCCTCGTGGGTTTCCATAACGGCAGTTTCTGGGGAGTGGGCCTTGGCAACGGCCGCGAAAAGCTGTTTTTCCTGCCGGAGGCACATAATGATTTTATTTTTGCCGTAATCGGCGAAGAGCTTGGCTTCATTGGCGTAGCCGCCGTCCTGCTTGCTTTTGTTTATTTTGTTTATCGCGGATTCAAAATCGGCTGGACCAGTTACCGGCACCATGGTGACCGCTTCGGACTGTATCTCGCCGTGGGCATCACCCTCGCGCTGGGCCTGCAGGGTTTTGTCAACATGGCTGTTGCCGTAGGAATGCTTCCCACCAAGGGGCTCAATCTTCCTTTTATCAGCTATGGCGGCTCGGCGCTTCTTGTTGATCTATGCGCAGTCGGAATTCTGCTCAGCATTTCACGCGGCCCTTCCCGGGGCCGGGGATGGCTTCATAAATGACCGCTGATGGCCGTCCAGTCCTGGTTGTTGCCGGAGGCGGCACAGGCGGTCACGTCCTGGCCGGAATCGCAATCGCCGATGCGTGGGCGGCAAAACATGGGACAAAACCACTTTTTATCGGAGCCGTCGGCGGCCTGGAAACGCGCCTTGTGCCCCAGGCCGGTTACCCTCTGGAGCTTCTATCTCTTGGCTCTTTAAAGGGAGTTGACTGGGGGCGCAGGATTAAAACACTGGTTCAGCTCCCGATAGCCCTTACCGTATCGCTTTTGATCCTGATGCGGGAACGCCCGGCCGCGGTGGTTGGCGTTGGCGGATACGCCTCCGGCCCGGTTGTCCTGGTTGCGCGTCTTTTCGGGTGGCTCTGGGGCGTCAAAACCGCAATTCTGGAACAAAACGCGATTCCCGGTTTTACCAACAGGATTCTTGCCCGTCTTGCTCACCGGATTTTTACGGCATTTCCAGGAACCCTGTCCCGCTTTCCGGCGGGCCGGGTGACGGTAACCGGAAATCCCACCAGATCCTCCATCCAGCACTCCGCCCGCCCTCCGGGAAACACTTTTACGGTTTTCATCTTTGGCGGATCACAGGGCGCTGTTGGTATCAACACCCTCATGATCGATTCTCTCGCGCATCTGGCCCATCTCAGGGACCGAATCCATTTCATTCATCAAACCGGCGAACAAGACTTCGATCGTGTCGCAAACGCATATGCAAAAGCCGGGTTCCGGGCAAAAATCGAACAGTTCATCGTTGATATGCAATCCGCCTATTCACAGTCCAGCCTTGTGGTATGCCGGGCGGGCTCTTCCACCATCTCCGAACTTGCCGCTGCCGGTCGCGCAGCGGTATTTATCCCGTTTCCCTTCGCCTCGGACAACCACCAGGAAGCAAATGCCCGCATTCTGGTGGATGCCGGCGCCGCATTGCTCTTGCGCCAGAAAGAGGCATCGGGCGCCGATATCGCCGGCATCATACGAACACTTGTTGACAACCCCGGCCGCATCGCCGCTCTTGAGGCAGCAATATCCCTTTTCCACAGGCCCCTTGCCGCAAGCACGGTGGTTGATCTGTTGACCGGTGACAGGTAAACTCTCTTTTGCATGAAAAACAAATCAGATACACACTTGCATTTTGTCGGAATCGGCGGAATCGGCATGAGCGGAATCGCCGAGGTTTTCCTGAATCAAGGGTACCGGGTCAGCGGCTCCGATCTTGCCTACACCGACACCACCAGACGGCTTGAAGGTCTCGGCGCCGGCATAAACAGAAACCATGCCGCAGCCAACGTCACCGGGGCAAGCGTGGTTGTCGTATCGTCCGCGATCCGGCCGGACAACCCGGAGCTGCTTGAAGCGCGCCGCCGCAGGATTCCAGTGATCCGTCGCGCCGAAATGCTTGGGGAGCTCATGCGCGGAAAAACCGGCGTGGCCGTGGCCGGAACACATGGAAAAACCACAACAACTTCGATGCTCGCAACCGTTTTATCTTCGGCGGAGCTTGATCCAACCATGGTGGTGGGCGGCAAGGTGGACTCGCTCGGCGGAAACGCCAAACTCGGTCATGGCGAGTATGTGGTTGCCGAGGCGGATGAAAGTGACGGTTCATTTTTACATCTGCCGGCCATGTACGGAATAATTACAAATATCGACAATGATCACCTTGACCATTTTGGAAGCCTTCTGGCCGTAGAAGACGCTTTTGTGGACTTTGTCGCCAAGCTGCCATTTTACGGATTTGCGGCGGTTTGTGCGGATGATCCGGGCGTAAGGCGCTGTCTTTCGCGTTTTACAAAACCTGTCGTCACATACGGGTTTGCACCAGACTGCAATTTTTGCGCGATGGATGTGGTCAACGACAAGACCTGTACGGAGTTTTCCGTACAACTGCACGGCCGGCGGCTTGGCCGTATCAGGATAAATGTCCCGGGCAGACACAATGTTCTGAATGCGCTTGCTGTCGTCGCCATTTGCAATGGCCTCGGTTTGCCGTTTGAAAAAATATCGGCTGGCCTCGCAGCCTACAGCGGCGTACGGCGCAGATTCGACATCCGCTATAAAAATGACATCACCCGGCGCGCGGTCATTGACGACTACGGACATCATCCAACCGAAATCGCGGTCACACTCGATGCGGCGCGGGACTACTGGCCGGGCCGTATTATCGCCGTATTCCAGCCGCACAGATATTCAAGAACGCTGCACTGCCATGACGGCTTCCTGACCGCATTCAAAAATTGTGATCTGCTTTTTGTATGTGATGTATACAGCGCCGGCGAAGAACCCATTGAGGGCGTCACCGCACAAAATCTTGCGACCGATATCCGTGCCGCCGCCTGCTCGTGCAATACGAACATCAACTATTCTGGCAGCCTCGAAGAAACCCTCTCCGCCGTGATTAAAATCATGAAGGACGGGGATCTGGTGCTCTGCCTGGGCGCCGGATCGATCACCCGGCTTCCGCAAAACCTCGTGCAGGCCCTTGAGGACCGCGCCTGATGCGCGACGGGCTGCAAAACTGGTTTGATGCCCGCCGCCCCGGGCCCGGAGACTTTTCGGGCTCCATCTTGTTTGATTCTCCGCTGTCTGATCACACCTATTATAAAATCGGCGGGTCGGCGCGCGTGATTGTATCGCCGCAAAACAGCCGCGACCTTCTCTGGCTTTCGCGTGCGCTTTTAGAGACCGGCACGGACTTTTTCATTCTTGGCGCAGGAACCAACGTGCTGGCTCCGGACGAGGGCTTTGACGGCCTCATCATCAAAACCGGCTCACTGGACAAAACCATTGTCGAAGCCTCCTCTGCGCATGGCCAATGCATCCGCACTGGAGCGGCGGCAAGTCTTTCAAAGCTTGTTTCTGCCGCTGCCGAAAAAGGCTGGAGCGGTTTTGAGTGTTTTGCCGGTATTCCTGGGCTTGTCGGTGGAGCCGTCGCGATGAACGCCGGAACATCCTCGGGCGAAGTCCGAGATCTCGCCCTTGGCGTGGAGTGCGTCGATCTTTTTTCCGGAAAACCAATTTCATACTGCGGACCGGATCTTCTTTTCAGCTATAGAAAAAACGGCTTTCTCCGGTCAAATGAGATCATCTCATCGGTCCGGTGGCGGCTCCACCGCGGTGATCCCGCCACGATATCTTCGACTGTTGCCAGATACCTTTCCAGACGGCGGGTTTGTCATCCCGTCGATCAACCGTCCTGTGGCAGCGTGTTCAAGAATCCCTCCGGCACGCTGAAGGCCTGGCAGGTGATCGAAAAACTCGGCCTCCGCGGCCAACGCGTCGGCGGCGCGCAGTTTTCAGAAAAACATTGCAACTTCATTATAAATCTCGGCAATGCCCTGGCCTCGGACGTCCGCGCGCTTGTGGCTCTTGCGCGCTCGCGGGCACACGCGGAGCTTGGCATCACGCTTGAAGAAGAAATGCTCTATATGGACCCAAACTCTGCCTCGGGATTTTCGAAAATGCGTTGAACGGTTTTTGAAATCTGGCTTGCCTTCAGGCCGTCTATGATCCTGTGATCTACCGTGGCGCCAATGGTGATTAGCCTTCCGGCGCAAACAACGCCATCTTTTACAACCGGCGCATCCCTGAGCGCTCCGACAGACATGACAAACGGCACATGAGTATATGGAATAAGCGGCGCCCACGCACCATGGATGCCGAGAGAGCCGACATTGGTGACCATTACACCGCCGAACGCGTCGCGGGCGCAACCAAGAAGCGGCGACCAAAGATTGAGCTGAAACATTATGAATCCGAGAAGCCGGAGCGCCGAACGAACAAGTCCTGCCGGGATGCGGCTTAACTGGCGTTTCACGTTTATAAAATCAGGATCCCGGCCGCTCCGGATAAGATCAAGACGACTTTCCATCTCACGAGCTATCTCCTGGATGCTTTTCCTGTCCGCGTCCCTGATAACAAGCCCCGAAAGATCCTCTCCAGCCGAGTCCGTGGCAACCATGAAAAAAACATCTATTGTTTCGCGCTGGTAAATTTTTCCAAACCTCAAAATACGATTGATTTCCGGATGGCGTCGGCAGATTTCAGCCGCAATTTTTCCACAAAAATGTGACAACGTGACCCTCTGGCCGGTTTTTTCACGCAATTTTTTAATATATTCCATGGCCATCCCGGCATCCACGTCTACAAACCCGTAAACCGTCGGATCTCCCGCGCCGTGCCAGCTCCCCATGGCCGCCTTGCGCCATGGCGACGTCTTCAGCGGGCCCGACAATTTTGCGTTTTTAGTAAACATAATCAGCTTCTTGTATATCGTCATGCTTGACGTCGCGCAACAAAACAACTATGCGTTTGGTTGTCATATCCCGGGGGGGGTGGTGGATGATCCAGGCATTTGTTCTGTCTTTGTTGTTTTCTGTATCGTTTACATATGCGTCCGCTCCGGCGCTACCCTGGAGTCCAGGACCCCTTGATGTTTACAGCAGTTTTTTTGAGCTTTCCGCCGTTGAGCGCGCGGGCGTTGATTTCAGAATATTTTCCGCCGCGCGAGAACCCCGGTCTTTTCTGGTGCTGGCCATTCACGGCGGGGGGATTGAATTTGCCACATCAGAAATCGCCAGCGCCATCGCCGGCGCCGATAAATCACTATATCTCTTTGAGGGCTTGAAGCCCGTACAGGGCGAAAACCGGCGTCTTCATATTACAAGCCACCATTTTGACGAACCCCGCGCCCTTGAACTCGCGGCTTCGCATGAGCTGTGTGTTTCGATTCATGGCTTTCCGGAATCAATTGCCGACAGGATCTGCCCGGGCGGACGGAACAAACCCGTAATCTCAGCCGTTCTTGCCGCGCTTTCGCGTGCCGCCCCCTGGATTGAGCTTGGCGGCGATTGCGGAACACTCCATGGAAGACATCCCCGCAACATTGTCAACAGGTGTAAGAACGCCGGCGTACAACTCGAATTTTCACTTGCTTTGCGACAGCGCATGACCGAAGACCGCGCGCTTTTTGATTCGCTGGTAAATGCAATTTCTACTGGAGCGGGCGAAGGGGCTCGAACCCTCGACCTCAAGCTTGGGAAGCAAAATAACCGGTCTGCAATCACGCCCTCTCAACCAAACGCCATGCAACAAAAACTCACCGTGGCGGCAGATAAATATTATATCCTTTAGTATAACACTAAATGGTGTTATACTATATAGTACAAAAAGGATAAATACATGAACCCGTTCAAATATGGAGCTGTTGTTGAAGGAAAAAACTTTTGCCACAGAACCGCTTTGGTGAGACAAATTCGTGAACACATCGCAGACAAACAAAATATATTAATTCAGGGCGAAAGAAGAATCGGAAAAACGTCATTAATCATTGAATCCATCAATACAAAAAACTGCAGGCATATATTTGTTGATCTAATGAGCGTTAAAACCGTAGATGATATTTGTAAGCGGCTGCTGCAGGGGTTGGTGGAGCTAGAAAAACGGAGCGGTTTTTTAGAAAAAATCATTCAAAACCTAAAACATCTCAGACCTGTTGTTTCTATTGATCCAATAACGGGGGGGCCAACTCTTGAATTAGATATCAGCACGCCGCAAAAACCTGATTCAATTCTTGAAACATTCTCTGTAATAGAGTCTGTTTGTCATGGCAAAAAAACGGTAATCGTTCTTGACGAATTCCAGGACATACTTGATCTAGAATGCAATAATGAGGTGTTGGCTTTAATGCGAAGTAAAATTCAACGTCAGAAAAATATTTCCTACGTTTTTTGTGGGAGCATTAGAAAAAAAATAGATTCAATCTTTTCCGATATCTCTTCTCCGTTTTTTAAATCAGCCATTCCCATGACTATAGATTCAATTCCTGTTGATGATTATTTTCATTTTATTGAACAAAAATTTCAAATCGGAAAAAGAACGATTGATAAATCACTTTTTGAAAAAATATACCAATTATGTGATGGAATTACCGGTGATATTCAACAATTTTGTGAGGCAATATGGAGTATTACCTCCTATAAAGATCAAGTGCGCGATAAAACATATAATGAGGCTCTTCTTTTGATGTTTTCTCGAGAACAAAAAACATACGAATTGGTGATTGGGCAAATAACCGCTTTTCAGATGAGGTGTCTTGTTGCGTTGGCCAAATTAGGCAATGTTGGCGTTACATCAACTGCATTCATCTCTAAGGTTGGACAAACAACCCCTTCATCAGTAAAAAAAGCCATTCAACGCCTTGCTGATATCAGAATTATTTTCGAAGTTTCTAAACGATATCGTTTCTCTAATCCTTTTTTCAAGATGTGGCTGCTGCATAAGAGATATTGAGCGTTTTGGAGCGGGAGAAGGGGCTCGAACCCTCGACCTCAAGCTTGGGAAGCTCGCGCTCTAGCCAACTGAGCTACACCCGCACCTTGCGCAATTTGTAATCCAAGCGTGGCGGAATGAGAAGGGAAATTGTTGTTTGGGGTGATGCTCTGATTGGTCCGCTGGCCGACCCTGTCGGACGATTCCCGATCACTCGCCGCAGTCAACTCATGTCTACACACATGTGGTCCAACGCTCGAAGCCCTCGATTCAGGCCACAAAAGTAGTGAGTTTTCGCGTTAGCCACGAGTATTTCGCGCAGTTGAAAGACTATGCGCGCAACCTGCGTGACGACGCCGGACTGCCGCTATGTGTGAACACCGCAGCACGAAGACTCGTGGTCAACTTCCTTACCAAACCCACTACTGATCCGAAGGACAAGAGTCGAAAGACGGACAGCTAACGGCTTGACGTGGCGCGGCCCGGCGCTTGCTTCGCTGGCCTCGGACAGGAGAAACAAAAATGGCTCGATATACCTCGATTGAACTTTGCTCTGGCGCTGGTGGCCAGGCCCTTGGCATCGAACAAGCCGGATTTGACCATAGCGCCCTAGTGGAACTTGATCCTGCCGCTTGCTCAACGCTGCGCCATAACCGGCCCAACTGGAACGTGATCGAACAGGACTTAAAGTCTTTCTCCGCCATTCCCTATCGCGGCGTTGACCCGGTAGCAGCAAGCGTTCCTTGTCCCCCGTTTTCCAAGGCGGGCAAGCAACTCCGAAAGCAAGACGACCGGGATCTTTTTCCAGAAGCTCTTCGGATTGTCCGCGAAAGCCAGCCAAAGGCCGTAATGCTCGAAAACGTGCGCGGCATATTCGACTCCGTTTTTGACAACTATCGCCTGAGGCGGCCGATTACTTCTCCTGGCCGACGCCACACCAAGCGCCAACTCTTGTCGGCGGCTCAAAAAAACATGGCTGCCATGATACAGGGCTTTCCGTCTGATTGGGAATTCGTAGGTAAGAAGACACCTGCGTACAGGCAAGTGGGAAACGCGTTCCCGCCGCCAGTTGCAAAAGCCGTTGCCTTGCAAATCGAAAAGGCGCTCACTGCCGCGCACATACTTATTGACCGCAGTAAGGCGCGTGAATACCGCCATGTGGCGCTGGACAGTCCGGCCATTCACCGTTAACTTGTCAGTATGGAAAAGATCATCTCAAAAAACCCGTTTGACGGCAGCACCATTGCCGAATTCGATACAACAACCCTTTCCGAAATTCCGCATGTATTCGAGCGGGCACGGGCAGCGCAAAAAATATGGAACACCCTCACCGTCCGGCAGCGCGCCGCAATGGTTGCACAAATCTGCGAAACACTCGTAAACCGTGCCGACGAACTTTCCGTTTCCATATCAAATGAAACGGGTCGGCCTCCGTTCGAAATCCTTTCAAACGAGCTTCTTCCGGCCGCAAATATCGCAACCTACTATGCCAAGCGCGCACCGCGGCTCCTTGGCGACCGCAACATACCGCTTGTTCAGTTCAAGCACCGGCAAAGCGTCCTCAACTGCTGGCCGCTGGGCGTGGTCGCGATTTTCTCCCCCAAAAAAGGACCGTTCTATCTCCCTTTTGCCGAAATCATCATGGCGCTTCTTGCCGGCAACGCAATCGTGTTCAAGCCGGGCGCTGACGCTTCGGCAAGCGGCCTCAAGATACAGGAGCTGTGTGACGAGGCCGGCCTTCCGCCAAACGTGCTGCAAACTGTCTTGGGCCGCGCCGAAGTCGGTGACGAAATCGTAAACAACGCCCCCGACAAGATCTTCTTCACGGGTACCGCCGAGGCCGGAAAGAAAATCCTTGCAATGGCCGCAGCAAGAATAATTCCGGCCACCGTTGAATACGGCGGTGGCGGCACGATGATCGTACTTTCGGATGCCAACATCGACCGCGCCACAAGCGCCGCGCTTTGGGCCATCTACAGCGGCACGGGCTACGACGGCCTGTTGGTGCGCAAGCTCGTCATTCATGAGTCTGTTGCCGGTATTTTCAAGGCCCGCCTTGAAGAAAAACTCAAGACGCTTTCATCCGCCCCCGAGATGTCGTCCCTGTCCCCGGCTGCAGCGGGCCGGGGCGCCGCGCTTCCTCCGATAATCATCTTTAAATCACTGGCAGAGGCCGTCAAACGAACAAATGAATCAAGCGACGGACTGCTTGCCTGCATATTTACCAGAAATTATTCAATGGGCGAACAGCTTGCACATCAACTTGAGGTCGGCTCGGTAACCATCAATGATGTTTTCTATCCCGGTGCGCTTCCGGAAGTGCCGTGGGGCGCCGTCAGGGGCGGGGGGTAT
This sequence comes from Bdellovibrionales bacterium RIFOXYD1_FULL_53_11, assembly GCA_001770165.1. Lineage (GTDB taxonomy): Bacteria > Bdellovibrionota > UBA1018 > UBA1018 > UBA1018 > XYD1-FULL-53-11. The sequence goes on from MEQJ01000104.1 coordinate 72,838, forward strand.
GGCAAACGGCATGGCCAGGACGGCCTGTTCGAATTTGTTAACATACGCCACATCCACCGGCCCAAATCGCGCGCCCTTGAATTCAAATCACCCTGGTGGTTTCCGTACACACCATATCAGGCCGGGATGTTCCGCAAATTCATGGACCTGTATCACAAACACTTCACCGACAGGATTCTGGCCTTTCCGCTTTTTTTGTGGAATCTCGTACACTACATCAAAAAAGAACGCAGGCTTTAATCACTTCTTTGCGCGCATAACAAGAGAGACCGCGCAAAATACCGCCCCGATCGCCTTTATCGACAAAAGCTCAAGCCATGCTCCGGCCGTTCCGAGCGTTTTTCGGGTGACAAGCGCAAGCATGACAACTCCGGCAAAAGCAACCGCCTTTTTGGCCCGGCCCCCCGCAAGCAATGCATCGTCCACCGCAAAAACAGCAAGCGGAAATGCGAGCACAAAATTATGAAACCACGCAAGCGGGTGCGCCGCCGCCGCGATGGCAAGCCATCCCGCCCACGCTCGCGCGCCCTCAAGCCCGGCAGACGCCCTCATCCATAACAACCCGAGCACGCAGAGAA
>MEQJ01000104.1:73444-100470 GCA_001770165.1 Bdellovibrionales bacterium RIFOXYD1_FULL_53_11
GCAGAAATGCCGTCAGATCCGCCATGGCATTTTCGGGCGGCACCCCGGCGACGCGTAAAACAAGTGCGGGCAGGCCCTGATTGTCGCGCCCCCTCACCTTTGCGCCCGCAAATAACTCTCCTCCGGAAGAAGCCGCCACCGCCCAGCTTTGTACAAGAGATGCCGGCACCCCCCCCCTGTCCGTAATGCATGCCGGTACGCTTAAAACCATGAAAACCGTCGCCACCGCCAGGCCTTTGCGCAACACCGTGGCGGGTTGCCACTTCCACGCCCTGCCACCGACAATCCCCGGCGCCGTAAACACCTTGACGCTCATCGCCCAAGCACTGGCCACCGCCCCAAAAAAACCCTCTCTCGAACCGGCCCAAAGCGTGAGAGCCAAGAGCGGAAGCATTACCTGTCCGTCCATTGCATGAACAGCCCAGATACCCCAAAACAGCGCGGTCAATACGAACACCGGCAGGCGTCGGCAGCCCTGTTTGAAAAGCCATAAAACCACCGCCACAAGCGCGAAAAGCTGTGTAACCGCCCAAAGCGCCTTTGCAAGACCAAGCGGCAAAAGCGCAAACGGAAAAAACACAGGAAGAACCCAGGGAGGATATTTGAAACTCATTTTACCGTCGCGTACGAGGTCATACGCCGGCTGGCCGGCAAGCACCTCGCGCGCCGCGCGCCAAAAAACTTCAAAATCCTGTCCTTGGTAATATGTGTCCCTCGCAAGAGCGACGGCTCCACAACAAAAAAGAACCGCAACCGCCGATCTGAACGCGCGCTTAGGCGTCAAGCCCGTCAAATGCCGGCCTTCGTTTTTCTGCAAATGCCGCCATGCCTTCCTTTTGGTCCCGCCCCGAGAAAAGCCGTGAAAAAATCCGCGCCTCCGTCTCAAGCTTGACTTTTGTGCCTCCGGGCTCGCAAAATCCGTTCATGAGTTTTTTTGCCGCCGCCACCGCTCCGCGTGACTGTTGGCTGATCTGGCGCGCAAGCTCGAGGACCCGCGACATGAGTTCGGCCGCCGGAAATACGCTGTTTGCAAGTCCCATGGCAAGCGCCTCGTCGGCCTTAAGCCTGCGCCCGGAATATATCAGTTCCCTGGCTTTGGGATAACCAATAAATCTGGCAAGCCTGACCTGCCCGCCGAATCCTGGAATTATTCCGAGCCCCGTCTCCGGCTGGCCAAACACCGCGCGGTCGCTTGCGATAATGAAATCACACGCACAGGCCAGCTCGCACCCGCCACCAAGGGCATACCCGTTGACCGCCGCAATAACGGGTTTGGGCATTTCCTCAAGCGCGCACATGGCTTCATGCCCCTTCCAGGCAAACGCCTGTGCCCGGGCCTCATCCATATCCTTCATCTCGGAAATATCCGCTCCAGCAACAAACGCCTTGTCCCCGTCGCCGGTCAATACCACAATCCGCACGCCTGGGTCCCCCGCGGCATCTTCGGCCACCGCCTTCAATTCATCGAGGGTTTCCATGTTAAGCGCATTGAGCGCCTTCGGCCGGGAAATCCGGACAACCCGGATTCCGGGCGAAACATTTTCAATCATGATGTTTTTTAGTGACATTACTTTTTTTTATACTCTTGAACACTACTTGCCAATGCAAAATCTCGAAAAAATGCCCCCCAGCACCTCCTCTGAAAGTCCCGCCGCATCTCCGCCGGCAAGCGCTCTAAGCGCATGAAGCGCGCGCCTGGTGTCAGCAGCAACAAGTTCGCCTTCCTTTGTGCACACGGCTCTTCCAACGTGTTCAAGTGCTTCGCTGACCGCGTCGTATTGCGCGCTGTCTGTAAGGAGTATTTCGCCATCATCCCTTGAAACCCATTTTCCGCAATAGTCCGCGATACCGGCCTTGAGCCGGTCAATCCCCTCTCCGGTCATGGCCGCAGTTTCAAACCAAATGGAAATATCAAGAAACAAAAGTGCTTCTTTTGCCCGGCGTCTCCCGGCCGTCCGAACCAGATCACATTTCGAAACCACTCCAATGGTCTTATGCGCGGGCGCTCCCATCGATTGCCACTCGTCCCTGATCTTCTCGGCCAGCTCCGGCGTCGTGCGCGGATCGACTACAAAAATCAAAAGCTCGGCGGCCATTGCCGCACGCCTGGCACGAAGCACGCCCTCCGTCTCGACCTTCCCGGAAGGATCGTGCAAACCGGCGGTGTCCTCGACAATCAGCGCAACATCCTGCCCCGCCCCGCGCAACGTAATCCGCTCCCTGAGCACATCCCGCGTAGTTCCAGGAAGATCAGATACAATCGAACAATCTTCCCCCACCAGAGCATTGAACAGGCTTGATTTTCCCGCGTTCGGAAGTCCGATCAGTGCTGTTTTTATTCCATGCTGGATCCTGCGCCCGCGCTCATATCCGTTCTTGAGCGACAACAGCCCGGCTTCCGCTTTCTTAAGTTCGACAACCGTCCTCGCCCGCTCGTTTTCTGCTTCCTCGCCGCAATGCTCCTGATCTGAAAAATCCAACCCGGCCTCCACTCGCACGGCCACATCCATCAGTATTTTGACTATTCCGGAAATCACCTTTCCCTGGCCTTGTTCCATTTTTTCCAGCGCCAGCCTGGCGGCCGCATCGCTCGTTGCCGCAATCAGGTCCGCCGAGGCCTGTGCCCGGATCAAGTCAAATTTTCCGTTCTTCACCGCCCGGAACGAAAACTCCCCGGGCAGTGCCCGGCGGATCCCCGCAACCTCCAGCGCGGCCATCACCCCGGACGCAACAACTGCTCCGCCGTGCAAATATAGCTCGGCCATGTCTTCGCCGGTGAAACTCCGCGGTCCCCGAAAATACACCGCCATCGCCTGATCCAGTTTTTGTCCGCCCCGGGCATAAAGATTTGTATTAAAAATCTTCCTTGGCGGATTCCTGTTCATGCTCCCGCTGTCGGCAAGCGCCTCAACCGCCGCATGTGCGGCCGGACCGCTGATCCGGACAACCGTTATCGCGCCTGCCGTGCCCGAAGAAATCGCGGCAATCGTGTCTTCTGCGAAATATCCCTGCTGGTGTGCCCCGGCGGATTTAACTCGGCTTGGGCGCGGGTGTTGCGGGTACATTTGTTATCCCGAATTTTTTATTGAGATAATACTGTCTCAGAATTCCTACAAGCGAGTTGACCAGCATATAAACCGTGAGCCCCGACGGAAGCGTTAGCATGAAAAGGCCGAAGATAAGCGGCATGAACTGCATCATCTTGGCCTGTGTGGGGTCGGTTGCCGTATTGGGCGTCATCTTTTGCTGCAAGAACATGAGCAGGGACATCAGGACGGGCGTTACATAATAAGGATCCTTTGCCGAAAGATCCTGCATCCACAGCATGAATGGTGCCTGATACAGCTCGACCGCACTGTAGAGCACACGATAAAGGGCGATAAATACCGGCATCTGGACAAGAATGGGCCAGCATCCCGCCATCGGATTGTATCCGTGGCTCTTCATCAGGGAGAGCATTTCCCGGTTGAGCGCCTCCTTGTCGTCCTTGTGTTTTTCGCGAAGTTTTTGAAGCTGTGGCTGAATGCGCGACATTTCACGCATACCCTTCATGCTTTTATATGTAAGCGGATAGGTGATGATGTTTACAACAATGGTGAGCAGAATTATGGAAACGCCATAATTGCCGAACACATGGTAGAACCAGTTCATCATTTTCAAAAGCGGATATGCAATCACCGTAAACCAGCCGAAATCCACCGTTGTATCAAGTGTGGTATCGACCGAGCGGAGAAGATCAAGCTTCTTCGGTCCGAAAAACACCCTTACAGGAACCGAAATAGAATTCGCACCTATTTGATAGACAAGACTTGCGCGACCGGTTTTTTCGACAACCTGCTGCACCAGCCCTCTTGGTTCAACCTGCGACCGGTTCACCACGGTAAGGGTAAAATACCTGCTTGCCGCGCCAATCCACTTTACCGGGGTTGTAATGTCCACAAGCTTGACCTCGTCGGAGGTCTGTACGCGTTCAATTGATTTGTTTGACCAGTAAAGAAGCTGTCTGTCCTGCGCCTCGGGGTCGTCTGCGGGGCTCCTGGAGGCAAGCGAAACAAACATATACGACGGCCGCCTTGTTTTGAATTGCGCGGAAATCGTAAGGTCAACATAGGGCTTGGCCGGATCAAAGGCCATCGTCCGTGAAAAAAGGATCTTGTCGTCTTCGTACTCCCATTTTGCTTCCTGTCCGCCGACAACAAGCCGACCCTGCACCCCGGCAAGATAGGCAAACTCCGTGGCATCAAACGCAACCTCGCCATCGCCCTCCTGGTGGGTAACATGCTTGAGTTCGATGTTCGGAGCTCCGTCTTTTTTTTCGGTTCGATAGTTTTTAAGAACCCATCCAGAAAACAGTTTGGCGTCTTCCGACACCGTCGCCTTTCCGGAAAATGTATCAAAAGATGCTGTTTTTGGGGCTCGCCTGGCCGTGGTCCTGCTTTCCGCAACTGCATTCTGCGCTCCGGCCGCGGACGCCTGTAAAACCGGCTGTGTCGTCTGTGCCGCAACGGGCACTGCGGCAACCTGCTGCTGGACGGTCTGTCGCTGCGGGCTGGTCTTCGGTTCGATATAAAACTTTTGCCAGCCAATAAGAATCAGAAAGCAAACTCCAAGCGCCAGAAGTGTTTTGCGATCCATTTATTTTTCCTGCTTTCTTGCCGTGTTGGTCCGTCGCGGCACGGGATCAAATCCCGCCGTTGAGAATGGGTGACATCTCAGCAATCTCTTCGACGCCAGAAAAACACCCTTAAAAACACCATATTCTTCAATCGCCTCACCAGCATACTGGCTGCATGTTGGGCTGTACCTGCACCCCTGGCCGGGGCCGACCAGCAAATGAATTGCCGGCGAAATAATTAATGAATACACGCGCAAAAATATCCGTATCATTGTGAAGCCTTACCATTTCCTGTTCCAGCCGGCTCAATTTCGTCCTTCAGAAGGGCCTGTCTGAATTCATGTCCCAGCGCCTGCCTCAACATTCTCTGGTATGGAAAGACCAGTTTTTTTGACGAAGGAACGACAACATTATAATCTTTCTTGCCTAAAAGGGGTGATAGTGCCCTAAAGGCTTCGCGTATTTCTCTTTTGACGCGGTTTCTTTGGACGGAATTTCCACGCGCCTTCATGGTAATACCAAGCCGAAACGTATCCTGTTCATTTTTCATAAAGTAAACCAAGCACTCTGAAAGCCGTATTGTTTGACTTTGGCCAAAAAACCGTCTGAATTCCCAAGAGTGTCTCAGCCTTTTTTGAACTTCGAGCATGCTCTGAAAATCGTGCCTTATTTTCCGGAAACCGAAACAGCAAGGCGTTTCCGGCCTCTGGCACGACGCCGCTTCAGCACCTTTCTGCCGTTTTTGGTCTTCATTCTTTTGCGAAAGCCGTGGGTACGGCGTCTTTTGGTACGACTTGGCTGATATGTTCTTTTCATTTTGGCGCTCCACTAAAAAAATTTATCTAAGGAATTATAGGAGCACGCCTCCATTGTCAAGCTCGCACCAACATGTTATTGCGACCTCTTCCGATGAGAACAACATTTGAAGCAGATTCGTCCCGTTGGCCAAGCCTCTGGCGAGACGCCTACAAGGTGCTCGAGCAAAATATCGTGTCAACACAGCTGCGCGTCTGGATACAGCCACTCGAGCTTTCAAGAATTGAGGAGCGCAGCGGCTCTCTTGCCGTATACATGTCAGCACCAAATGATTTTTGTGCAAAGTGGGTCCGGGATTACCACATGCGAGACATCCAGTCTGCCTTTGTGCAGGTTACCGGCACCAGCTGTGAAATAATCCTCTCCGCCAGCCCGGACGCAAATAACACCCCGGTCCGGGAATTAGAAGAGACCGCCTCTTCTTCCGGCAACGCACCTGCCCGGAATATCCCCGCATATTACCCCTCTTCGTCCGCTTCCGGAAATCAGACCAAATCCGCCAAAGACCCGGCGCTTGGGTCTCAGTACACCTTTAACAATTTTATTGTGGGCGCCAGCAACAGGTTTGCCTACGCTGCCGCAGTTGCCGTGGCGGAACAGCCCGGAAAACAATACAATCCGCTTTTTATTTACAGCAACCCGGGCCTCGGAAAAACACATCTTCTTCATGCCATCGGAAACCAGATTATTGCCCGCGCTCCCGAATTGCGGGTTCTTTATCTTTCTGCCGAGATGTTTGCCAATGATCTTATTGTCTCGCTCATGAACAAGCGGATGCCGGATTTCAGGGCAAAATACCGTGACGGATTTGACGTCATTCTCATGGATGACATCCACTTCCTTGCAGGAAAGGAAACCACGGAGGAAGAATTTTTCCACACATTCAACACCCTGCATGCCGCCCACAAACACATTGTTGTAACAAGCGACAAACCTCCAAAAGAAATTGCAAACCTTGAAGAGCGCATCCGTACGCGATTTGAATGGGGATTGGTGGCAAATATCGATTATCCCGAAATCGAAACCCGAATAGCAATTTTAAAGGCCAAAGCAGAGCGGGATGACATTTATCTGCCGGACGAAGTTGCTTCATTCATCGCAACACACATCAAATCCAATATCCGGGAACTTGAGGGCGCCCTTGTGAAATTACAAGCGTATTCTTCCCTGACCGGCGCTGAGATATCACTCGAAATGGCCACACAGGAATTGCGCAGCGCCATCCCCGAAGAAAGTTCGCATATCACGGTCGAAACCATCCAGGCGGCCGTGGCAAAAAACTTTGGAATACGCGTAAATGATCTGAAATCAAGCAATAGAACAAAGCGGGTGGCTGCACCAAGGCAGATTGCCATGTACCTGATCAGAAAATATACCGGTCTTGGCTTCTTTGACATCGGACAGTACTTCGGCGGAAAAGACCACACAACCGTCATGTACGCATGTAACAAAATCGAAGAAGAACTCGAGACCAAGCGCGATATCAGAGAATCTGTCGAAGCCATTCAAAATCAGCTATAATCGCTCAAGATTGATTTGTTATGTTGATAAGCCTGTGGAAATCCTGTGAACAGATTGTGGATAGTGATATCGCCGTTTTCTGTTCAAGCGGTTATCCCCGTGGTTATGCACAGAAAGAGTTCCATTTTTACTAATTAATCCGGCTTGTTGAATTCTTTTCCACTTATCCACGCGGACATGGTTTGGGTTTTGTTGGCCGACATATTCCTGTTTCGTGTGGATAAGTTGATAACCGCCGCGATGATGTTGTTATTCTGATGCGTGTTCATGAAAAAAAATCTTTTGTAGTCGGTCTTTCCGTCTTCTGCACATTTATCGTGTTGAAAACCTGTGGATAACATGCTTTCTTGGCAAAGGAACGAAAGTATCGGAAAAGGGCTGTTTTTATAAACACGGTTTTCAACGGAGTTATCATACCCGTTTTCCCTTTCTTCCCGTGGGGATGTGGGGGTTATCAACAAATCCACACATACTACTACTGCTACTACTAAAGATTTATAAATTTTGTTTTTTAAAGAGGTGCTGCTTATGAAATTTTCAATAGAACGAAACGGACTTCTTGATTCTCTCCAGAGGATACACTCCGTTATCGAAAAAAAGAACACTGTCCAGATTCTTTCCAATATTCTTTGTCAAGTCAAAGACAATGTCCTTTCATTGAGTGCCACTGATCTTGAAGTTGGAATGAAAATAAATTTGCCTGTTGAAATGAAAGAAGAAGGACGAATCACTCTTTCGGCAAAACATTTTCTGGATATTGTTAAAGAACTTCCTGAAAAAACAATTGATATCAACAGGAAAGACAATAATTGGGTTGAACTTGTTTGCGGCAAAAAAAGATCAAATGTTGTAAGTCTTTCTGCCGATGAATATCCGGCTCTTCCGTCCTTCGAAGAAAAAACCTACCTGGATACCAAAGCGGCTGTTCTGCGAGACATGATCGACCGGACCATCTTTGCCATTGCCACGGACAACACGCGCTATCTCCTTAATGGTGTTTTTCTGGAGAACACGGAAAACAGCATGATGAGAATGACCGGTACAGATGGCCACAGGCTTTCCTTTGTTGACAACGAAGTGTTCATAAAAATGCCGGATCTGAAGCGAGGAATTATTATTCCGAGAAAGGGCCTCGGAGAACTTAGAAAATTGATCGATTGTGACAACGAGACAATAGGGCTGGCTTTCGAACGCGGATATATTTTCTCCAAAATTGACAATAAATACATGTTTGTCCGTTTGATAGAGGGTGAATATCCCGACTATAGACAAGTCATTCCTAAATCTACTGACAAGGTAATGACTGTTAAAAGGGAAATAATCACATCAGCCTTGAAATTTGTTGTTACCATGTCTAATGAAAAAAGCCGCGGAGTAAGGATTAATCTCCAAGGAAACACCTTGTCGATTTCTTCAAGCAACCCCGATCTTGGCGAAGCACACGATGAAATAGAAATAAATTATTCCGGTGATCCTGTTGAAATCGGGTTCAACGCAAAATACCTTCTTGAGTGCCTTTCGGTAATGAAGGGTGAAGAATTGGAGTTTCATTTCAAGGACAAACTGAGCCCGGGCATTTTACGTGAGTGCGGACAGCGCAGTCATACTTATGTGATAATGCCGATGCGCATTTAATGCGGGTTAAAAAACTTTCATTACGGGATTTTCGCAACATCAAAAGCTGCTCCCTGTTTCCTTCGGAGCGGGTTAATTTTCTTGTCGGAAAAAACGGGCAGGGAAAAACCAGTTTTCTTGAGGCCTTGAGCTTCATTGCTTCACTGCGTTCTTTCAGGGGGGCGAGAACGGAAGATGTTGTACGCTCGGGTGAAAAAAAGGCCGGCCTTTCATGCATCGCGCAGCAGGGCGGGCTGGACCGGGTTGAAGCGACACTAGGAGTTGATTTCACTGTTCTGGAAAGCAAGACAGTAAAAACCGCAATGATCAACGGAAAGACCTACACCAGCACATCGAGATATCTCAGCCAAAGATTCGGTACTGTCAGAATCGGTTTCCACGCCATTTCATTCAACCCCTCCGATCATGAAATCATTCACGGTGAACCCGCCGTTCGCAGGAATTATTTGAATAGGGCTATTTCTGCAGAAGACATGGAATATTTTTCAGAGTTGAGAAAATATCACCGGATTCTGGAGCAAAGAAACGCGCTTTTGAAGGAAAGCCCTTTCAGCCCAAGAGGGTTGATGGAGGAATTCACCGTGCCGCTGGTAAAATCCGGCGCGGCAATAACCAGAAAAAGGATTGAATGGATTGGCAGATTACAAAAAATAATTCAAAAAACAGCCTCCGAAATAACCCCTGACCAGAAAAAAACCGAAGCCAAATACTTGCGGGCGGATCGACATAAAAAAACAATAATTTCAAGCACTAATGGTGGTTTTTCGACCGATCATTTTGCTGGACAAGAGCAAGTGCCTTCATTAGAACAAATAGAACAGGCTTTATTTGAAAAGTTGCTCGTTCTCAAGGAAGCCGAATTGTGCGCAGGCTCGACACTTGTTGGCCCACACAGGGACGATTTCATGCTTTTTTTCGGGGGCGCGCCCCTGAAAGGAAGGGGGTCCCAGGGAGAAACAAGATCAGCACTGCTTGCTTTGAAGCTTTCAGAAATCCGGCTTTTCAAGGAAAGTACCGGGCATGAGCCGGTACTTCTTCTTGATGATTTTTCGTCGGAACTCGATGGGGAGAGGCGCGCGCTTCTTATGAGCCATATTGAAAAGTCGGGCCTTCAGGTTTTTGTTACCGGGACCGAAGAATTTCCCTGTGAGGGAAAAATCTTTGACGTCGACCAGGGAGACGTCAAGGAGAGGGAAAAGAAGAGTGTGTAAATGACTGACGAGCAAGTCCAGCCGGTTAAAAACGAATATTCGGCAGACAAGATCAAGGTGCTCGAGGGGCTTGAAGCCGTGCGAAAGCGCCCCGGGATGTATATCGGGGACACCAGTGTCCGCGGGCTTCATCACCTTGTTTACGAGATAGTAGACAATTCTATTGACGAGGCTTTGGCGGGTTTTGCGCGGAATATCAATGTTCTTGTTCACGTTGATGACAGCGTTACTGTTGAAGATGACGGCCGTGGAATTCCAACCGGAATGCACAGCTCGGGTGTTTCTGCGGTTGAAGTGGTCATGACCAAGCTGCATGCGGGGGGCAAGTTCAATGAAGAAGGCGGGGCGTACAAGGTATCCGGCGGCCTGCATGGCGTAGGGGCGTCCGTAGTAAATGCGCTGTCAGAACTGCTACAGGTCGAGGTCAGGCAGGGGGGCAAGGTTTTCAAACAGAGCTTCAAGCGCGGAGCTCCGCAAGGACCGCTCAAAGAAGTGGGCGTTACTGACAAGCGAGGTACGGTTGTCACATTCAAGCCGGATCCGGAAATATTTGAAACGCTCGAATACAGCGCGGATGTTCTTGCCGGACGCCTCAGGGAGCTTGCGTTTCTCAACAGCGGAATTTGCATCACAATAACGGACGAAAGACAGGAGCCGGCTAAAAAATCAGAATTCTGCTATGCCGGAGGCATTGTCCAGTTTGTAGAATACATCAACAAATCGAAAGAGAAGATCCACGACAAAGTTATTTATCTTTCACAGGAAAAGGAGCGCATTTCCGCCGAAATAGCGATGCAATGGAACGATTCATATTCTGAAACCGTTTCATCATATGTGAACAACATCAACACAATCGAAGGCGGCACCCATGTCTCCGGATTCAAAACAGCGCTAACCCGCGTCGTCAACAAGTACGCAAATGATTCAGGAATCGGGAAGAATCTCAAGGAATCCCTTAGTGGCGAGGATATCAGGGAAGGGCTTGCCTGTATTATCAGCGTAAAGGTTCCAGAGCCGCAATTCGAGGGTCAGACAAAAACCAAGCTGGGCAACAGCGAGGTTGAGGGTTTTGTTAATACGATTGTTTATGAAAAAATGACCGATTTTTTTGAACAAAACCCGCCCGTGGCAAGAAAGGTCGTGCAAAAAGCGGTTGATGCCGCGCTGGCGAGAATTGCCGCGAGAAAGGCGAGGGATCTCACCCGCCGTAAAACGGCACTGGACTGGGGCGGGTTGCCGGGCAAGATGGCGGACTGCCAGGAAAAAGATCCGGCGCTTTGTGAAATATATCTGGTTGAGGGAGACAGCGCGGGTGGTTCCGCCAAACAGGGCCGGGACAGGAAAAACCAGGCGATACTTCCACTCAAGGGCAAGATCCTCAACGTTGAAAAAGCACGCTTTGACAAGATGCTTTCGTTTGAAGAGATCAAAGTCCTGATCACTGCGCTTGGGGCGGGAATTGGCAAGGACGATTTTGATATCAACAAGATCCGCTATCACAAGATAGTCATAATGACAGACGCCGACGTTGACGGATCTCACATAAGGACGCTTCTTCTCACGTTCTTTTACAGGCAGATGCCGCTGGTTGTCGAAAAAGGGTATCTGTATATTGCGCAGCCACCGCTTTACAGAGTCAAGAAGGCGCAGAAGGAAAAATACCTGAAGAATGAGCACGAGCTGTCTGAACACCTGCTTTCGAGCAGCCTCGAAACGATCCAGATATATTCTAACGGCAGGATGATTCCTCAAAGCCAGGCGATGCAGTCGTTGAAGGCGGCGACAAAATTCAGCCGGGCGGTTGACAAGGTGGCCAAAAAACTTCATCCGGCAGTGCTCCGCGCCATGGTGAAAAACGGAATCGGCCCCGCCATGATCGAATCCCGGGACAAATTCGAAGAGGCGCTAAAGATCGTGGCCGGCGCGGTGGCTGCGGCAGGGGTGCAGTTTTCCTATTCAATAGCGAAGGATTCCGAGCACGGGGCGTGGTTTGCCACGGCAGAAAATATCATTCAAAACACCAGACGCGTGGCCCCCATCAACATGGCCACTCTTGATTCGCCGGAATATGAAGAACTCTGCAAGTTGTTCCAGGCGATGACTTCGGTTGGCTCCGGACCGTTCCAGCTGACTTCAGATGGAAAGGAGATCGGGGTGGCCGTGGACGGCGAGGATCTGGCAAGGCTTGTTGTTGAAAAGGCAAAGGCCGGTATGACAATCCAGCGCTACAAAGGTCTTGGAGAAATGAACCCGGAACAGCTCTGGGAAACAACAATGGATCCGGCAAGACGCACGCTGCTCAGGGTCACGGTTGATGACGCGGTCGAGGCCGATTCGATTTTTTCGGTGCTTATGGGAGACCAGGTTGAGCCGCGGCGCCAGTTCATTGAAGAAAATGCCCTGAGAGTAAGGAATCTGGACATATGAAAACCAGAATACTCGGTACCGGCTCGTTTCTTCCTCCCGGAGTGGTAACAAACAACGATCTTGGCCGGATGATGGATACTTCTGACGAGTGGATTGTCCAGCGCACGGGCATCAGGGAGCGCAGATGGGTTGAGGGCGCGACAACGACAACCGATCTGGCGCTTGAGGCCGCAAGGAGAGCGCTTGAATCGGCGGATGTTGCAGCCGGCGAGCTTGACATGATAATTTTTGCGACGCTGAGCCCCGACCACGAATTTCCCGGTGCAGGGTGTTTTTTGCAGGCAAAACTTGGTGTTTCCGGGATTCCGGCGCTTGATGTCAGACAGCAGTGCACCGGTTTTTTGCACGGCCTTTCAATTGCGGATCACTTCATCCGGGCCGGGACCTATAAAAAAATATTGCTTGTTGGTGCAGAGATACATTCAAAGGGACTTGACAAGACCACGCGAGGAAGGGAAATCTCCGTGCTTTTTGGAGATGGCGCCGGAGCGGTTGTTCTTGGGGCACACGAAGGCAGAGAGGGGATTTTGACCACGCATCTTCACGCTGACGGAAGGTTTGCGCGCGAGCTCTGGGTCAAGGCACCAACGCAGGCGGTCTCCGGGGAAAGAATCAATGCGGAAATGCTGGCCGCCGGAGAGCACTATCCGCAGATGAATGGACGCATGGTGTTTGTCAATGCGGTTAAAAAAATGCCGGAAGCACTGAAGGAAGCCCTGGATGCCGCGGGCGCAACCGTTAACGATGTTGATCTGTTTGTTTTACACCAGGCGAACACAAGAATAAGCGAAATGGTCTGTTCCCAGCTGCAGATCCCGCGGGAAAAATTTTTCAGCACCATAGAAAAATACGGCAATACAACGGCGGCCACGATTCCCATCGGGCTTGATGAGGCGGTTCGTTCCGGCAGGATCAAACCGGGAATGCTCGTGGCCACGGCCGCATTCGGCAGCGGATTTACCTGGGCTTCTGCCCTGGTGCGGTGGTGAGGGGATATGAGCGAGACAACAACGGGCGCGCCACAGGATAAAAGCGTCGTTATAGTCAATATCGAAGACGAAATGCGCGGCGCATATCTGGATTATGCCATGAGCGTGATTGTTGGGCGCGCGCTTCCGGACGTTCGCGACGGCCTCAAGCCGGTGCACAGGCGCGCGCTTTTTGCGATGCATGATCTGGGCAATACGCACGCAAAGGCCTACAAAAAATCCGCCCGCGTGGTCGGTGACGTCATCGGCAAATATCATCCGCACGGCGATACGGCGGTTTACGACACGATTGTCAGGATGGCCCAGGATTTTTCCATGCGCTGCCCACTTGTTGACGGACAGGGGAACTTTGGATCGGTTGACGGCGATACCGCAGCGGCGATGCGCTATACCGAGGTTCGCATGACCCGCTTGAGCGAGGAAATGCTTGCGGACATCGACAAGGAAACCGTGGATTTCGGACCCAACTATGACGACAGCCTGAAAGAGCCGCTGGTTCTTCCCGCAAAATTTCCAAATCTCCTTGTCAACGGATCGTCCGGCATCGCGGTCGGAATGGCCACAAGCATTCCGCCGCACAATTTGTGTGAAATTGCCGACGCGGCCTGTGCGCTGATTGACAATCCCGCGCTGGATACGGATGCCATGCTCGAATATGTCAAGGGCCCCGATTTTCCGACGGCGGCGTATGCGTTTGGAGGCGAAGCGCTCAAAGAGGCCTATCGAAGCGGCCGGGGATCGGTAACCCTCAGGGCAAGGGCCGAGATAGAGCCCTTCAAGGGGGACAGGGAAAGGATTATTGTTTCGGAGCTGCCGTACCAGGTAAACAAGGCTAGGCTGATCGAAAAAATGGCCGAGCTGGTGCGGGACAAGAAAATAGAGGGCATTACCGATCTCAGGGATGAGTCCGACCGCAAAGGCATGCGGGTTGTTGTCGAGATCCGCAAGGGCGAGAATTCGAATGTTATTCTCAACAGACTCTACAAGCTGACCCAGATGCAGGAAAATTTTGGCATCACCCTTCTTGCCATTCATCAAGGGCAACCCAGGATTTTCAATCTTCGCGACATGCTTTGGGCGTTTGTCGAGCATCGCAAGGACGTGGTTACCCGGAGGACCCAGTTTGATCTTCGCAAGGCAGAGGCAAGGGCGCACATTCTCGAAGGGTTGAAGCGTGCGGTTGAAAATATCGACGAAGTAATAGCACTTATCAAAACCGCAAAAGGCGTTGAGGAAGCCAAGGGCGGTCTTGTTTCAAAATTCGGATTTTCGGATGTTCAAGCGCAGGCAATACTGGACATGCGGCTTCAGCGCCTGACCGGACTCGAAAGGCAGAAGATAATCGAGGAACACAAGCAAACGCTGGAACTGATCGCCAAATTGAAAAAGATCCTGGGCAACGAAGCTCTGGTTTTTGAGATCATCAGGGATGAGCTTATAGAGATAAAAGAAAAATACGGCGACAAGCGCAGAACCCAGATCGTATTTGGAGTCACCACCGAACTGGACGTGGAAGATCTGATATCTGACGAGGAGACGCTCGTTTCGATCACGCATACCGGATATATCAAAAGAACAGACCCCGGGCAGTTCAAGGCACAGCACAGGGGCGGCAGGGGCATCCGGGGAGTGTCCCCCGGCGAAGAGGACTTTGTTACCTCCATATACAAGACAAATACGCTGAGCTATCTGCTTTGCTTTACAGACAAGGGCCGCATGTACTGGCTCAAGGTGTATAAAATTCCTGAAGCGAGTCGCGGTGCCAGGGGCAAGGCGATAGTCAATCTTATTGCGCTTTCCCCGGGAGAGAAAATCAAGGCGATTCTTCCTGTGAAGGAATTCAAGGAAAATGAATATGTGGTGATGGTTTCGCGCGCGGGGGTTATCAAGAAAACGGCGCTCAGCGAGTTCGGCAATGTGAGGTCAACGGGGCTTTTTGCCATGGCGGTTGATGACGGAGACGAGCTGGTTTCGGCAAAGCTGACAAAAGGCAAAAACGAGATATTCATCTGCTCCAAGGACGGGATGTCGATCAGATTCAACGAAGAAGACGTCCGCTCGATGGGCCGTACCGCAAGAGGCGTAATTGGAATGATTCTTGACCAGGGAGACCGGGTGGTGGCCATGGAGGTGCTGGACGTTGATACGCCCGGATATGAAATACTTACTGTAACTGAAAACGGGTATGGAAAACGAACGCCGGTAAGCGAATACCGGGCTCAAAGCCGCGGAGGCAAGGGCGTTATTACAATGAAGACAAGTGATCGCAACGGATCGATCATGGGAGCAAGACAGGTTCTGCCCAAGGACGATCTGATGCTTGTTTCAAATCGCGGACAAATGATCCGCATCCGCGTCGGCGAGATCTCCGAGCTGGGAAGAGTAACCCAGGGGGTTCGTCTGATGAATGTATCGGGCGGTGAAAAACTTGTTTCATTCGAATACATGGCAGAAAGTTCCGTGCAAAACCAGACGGACGGAAACGGATCCGGGTCGGATGGCGGCCAGGGTTAAGGCGCTTGTTGCTGTCTGCCTGGTCCTTTCCGGCTGCAGCATAGATAGCGCCAAAAGCAGGTATTTGCTGGCCGAAAAACTCTGGAACGAAAAAAAATATGCCGCGGCGGTGATGGAATTTGAAAAAACACGGGCCAAGGATCCGCGAGGCAAGATTGGCAAACAGGCGCTGTTCCGGGCCGCGATGACACAGGCGCTTTTTCTGAACCAGTTCGGGGATGCAATAAGAAAACTGAGGGAATTTGCCGAATCCGGAGAGGAAGCCGCGGCGGTATGGGAAGCAGAAAAGCAGATAGGCGAAATTCTCTTCAATAAGACAGAACAGTATGAAGAGGCCGCCAGACACTACAAGAGGCTGATAACAAAAAGACCAGATGCGCGGGAGGCGGCGGAATTTTATTTCAGGACCGGAAAAAGCAATTTTTATCTATGGAGATTCAACGAGGCCGTGGCGGCATACCGCGAGGTGATCAGAAAATTTCCGGGATCGGATGGGCCGAAAAAGCCGGGATCGAAATTGGCATGACTTATTTTAAAAGGGGCGAACACCAGATGTCCGGACGACAGCCCGGCAAAGAGGGGTATCAGGAGGCAATGGACGCGTTTCAGTTGTTTTTAAAAAAACATCCGGGGAGCAGACACGCCCCCGAAGCCCGGTTTGGAATTGCAATGTGCCTTGAGGAGATGGATCAGCTTGATGCAGCATACCATCACTATGAGGCGCTAAGGGGACAATATCCGGCGCCAAAGGTAATTGAAATCAAGCTGGTCAGGATAAGGGAACGCAAGGCGCAAAAAAGCAGATAGCCGCATAGATGACATGGAAAAAGACTGGGTAAAAAAATTCGGACTTGCAAGCGTGATGATGGTGGATATTCTCGGATATTCCGGGGCGGGCGTGGGAATCGGTTACCTTGCATGGAACAAGCTCGGCTGGCCATGGTGGGTGATTTTACTGACCAGCACGGCAGGACTTGTGCTGGCAATGTACAGGCTGTACAGGATGTTTATCAGGGAAATGCGTTGACAGGATGAGAATAACAAAAAAAGAAGTCATGCCGTTTATCGCGGCCGGAATGATCTGGGCGGGCGTGAGTGTGGTGTTAATTGCCTCCAGAAGCGGGACGAGGACAGAAAGCATCGCGTGGTTTGCCGGGATATGGCTGGCGGCGCTTCTGGATTTGTTTTCAATCGCCATGGCATTGTCCGGGGCGATTGAGCTTGTGGCGGGTCGGCAGATAGGCCAAAAAAGTATTGCAGCCACCAAGTTAATGTTGTGGGGAGCAATAAAGCTGGTATGTTTGGCCTTGTTGGGGTTTATCGTATGGAAGGGCCGCAGCATCCCCGTGACGGGATTGCTGCTTGGTCTGGCCACGCTTTTTATAGTGCCGGTCACCGGAGGGCTGTGGTGGCTGCACAGGGAAAAAGGGGATGCAGGCAGCACATAGTTTCAATTGGTTGTCGCTGATTCCGGGCCTTGATCATGCACCAAATCATGTTGTCATGGGTGCGGCGGTTGCCGGCGCGCTTGTTGTTGCCACGGCGGTTGCACGCACACAGCTTGTGCGCGCGCAAAAAAGCGAGCATGGCGGGATTATTCCAGAGGCCAGACTTTCTTTCCGTAATTTTTTTGAAATAATCGCGGAAGCCATTTTCAGGCTCACAGAAAATGTCATCGGCAAGCACGATGCGCCGAGATTTTTCCCCGTTATCGGGACATTGTTTGTTTTTATCCTGTCGGCCAATCTGGTCGGAATGATTCCCGGTTTTCTGCCCCCCACCGACAACCTCAATACCACGCTTGCACTGGGCACTTTTGTTTTTATTTATTATAACTATGCGGGCTTCAGGGCCCACGGATTTGCCTATCTCAAGCATTTTCTAGGCCCGGTGCTATGGCTTGCCCCGCTACTGTTGTTCATTGAACTCGCAACACACGTGTTTCGCCCCATATCTCTCGCGCTTCGTCTTCGCGGCAACATCATGGGTGACCATGTAGTTCTTGGCGTGTTCAGCAGCCTTGTTCCTTACCTTCTGCCCGTGGTTTTTTACGGGCTGGGTTTGTTCGTGGCCTTTGTCCAGGCATTTGTATTCTGTCTGATGACAATGGTTTATATCTCGCTTTCAACGTCACATGACCATTGAGAAAGGATGGAAATGAAGATGAGCTTTCGTAAAATAATGTTTATTGTTTCGATATTCACACTGGCTTTTGCCGCGACGGCATTTGCCGAGGGAGGGGCGGCGGCGGGCGGCGGTGACGCCTATGCATCACTTGGCGCGGCACTTGCCATCGGACTTGCTGCGTTTGGTGGCGCGCTTGGACAGGGCAAAACCGCGGCGGCGGCGCTTGACGGCATCGCCAGGAATCCGGCGGCACAGGGCAAGATTTTTGTTCCGATGATCATCGGACTTGCGCTGATCGAGTCACTGGTTCTGTACGCGTTTGTCATCGCATTTGTCAAAATCAAGATCTAAGCAGTGGCCATGAAAAAGATTATTTTGGCGGCGGTGATCACGATAGCGTTCGCCGGGGCCGGATGTGCGGGACTTTTATTCACACATGTCAAACAGGGGGTTACGGCAACGGCAAATTCACCCGGAAATCGCACTGGCGAGGCGTGTACCACCGGCATTCTTGGTCTGGTGGCGTTTGGTGACGGCAGCATCGAAACAGCCCGGGCCAACGGCGGCATTACGGCGATTTCAACGGTTGACCAGTCCACGTTTTCCATCCCATTCGGTCTTTATGCCCGGCGATGTACAATAGTGCGTGGCAGGTAGTGGCACCATTATGGCGGTAGCGCTGGCGCTACTGTTGTTTGCGGCCAGTGCGGCGGCGCAAAATCCGGAGTCCGGATCAACCACCGACCCCGAAAAGCCCAAAACCGCAGCAGACGTTCTTGCTCCGCCGGCGCTATCCGTCCGAAAACACAATATCAGGCTTAATGCCGTTGATCTGTTCCTGGGCGGATACGGAGCGGACATGGATTTTCTGGTCTGGGACGGCCTTACTGCGGGACCGTCACTGAGTTATGTGTTGACCTCCTATGGCGGCAAAAAAATATCGGCCATCCGCGCCGGAGGACGATCTAATTTTTATTTTGGCCGGAAAAGCTTTGACGACGGCTGGTATGTATCCCTTTACGGCATGTATATTTCTGTTTCTGCCGCAATAGTTAACGGCGATACCGAGGGCGCCGGCGATTCGGCGGGTGGCTACGCGGGCGGACTGCTTTTGGGCCGCAGGTGGGTGTGGGAGAGCGGACTGAACGTAAGCGTCGGCGCCGGCGGGACATATTACAGCACTTCAAGTGCGCTTGGCTCGGAAACTGACGGAATTTCGACTCCGTGGTTTACTGGCGCGCTGCCTGCAGCCGAGGTTTGTTTCGGGTATGCCTTTTAAAAATGCGCCAGTAACCCCGAGTCCCGAGCGGGCAAGATCCCCGGGTGTGCCGGTGGCGACAATCTTGCCGCCGCCGTCCCCGCCCTCCGGCCCCATGTCGATGACGTAGTCGGCGGTTTTTATGATATCGAGATTGTGTTCGATGACAATGACCGTGTTGCCTTGGTCCACCAGAGTTTGCAAAATGGTCACCAGTTTGCTTACATCGTCAAAATGGAGCCCGGTGGTGGGCTCGTCGAGGATGTAAACGGTTTTGCCGGTGCCGCGCTTTGCAAGTTCTCTAGAAAGCTTGATTCGCTGCGCCTCTCCCCCGGAAAGAGTTGTGGCGCTTTGGCCCAGCTTTATGTACCCAAGCCCGACATCGGTCAATACGCGCAATTTGTTTTTCAGCTGCGGAACGGCATCAAAAAACACCAGCGCCTCGGATGCGGTCATGTCAAGAACATCAGCGATGCTTTTGCCCTTGAACCGGATCTCAAGCGTTTCGCGATTGTAGCGCTGGCCGCGGCAGGTGTCACAGGTGACATAAACGTCAGGTAGAAAATGCATTTCAATCCTGGTTACGCCGTCACCCTCGCAGGCCTCACAGCGTCCGCCCTTGATGTTGAATGAATAGCGCCCGGGTCCGTAGCCGCGGATACGGGAATCCGGAAGCAGCGAAAACAGCTCACGAACAACGCCGAACATCCCGGTATATGTTGCAGGGTTTGAGCGGGGGGTTTTACCGATCGGGCTTTGGTCGATGTTGATGACCTTGTCGACAAGATGTGCGCCGGTAAAGGAGCTTACCAGAAGATCGCCTGCGTCGATCCGGTACAGATGTTTGACCAGTAATGCGTGTAGCGTGTCTATGACCAGGGTGCTTTTTCCGCTTCCCGATACGCCGGTAACGCAGGTCATAAGACCAAGCGGGAATGTAGCCCTGATATTTTTGAGGTTGTTCATCCGCGCCCCGGTTATTTCAAGTCGCGCGGAAGTGGGCCTTCTGCGTCGACCCGGTACCGGGATCGTTTTTTCTCCACGAAGATAAAGACCAGTCAGGCTTTTTTTGTGAGAGGCGATTTGAGCGGGCGTGCCGGAGGCGATCACGCGTCCGCCAAGCGTGCCGGCGCCGGGACCGAGATCCAGCACCCAGTCGGCCCGCTCGATTGTTTCGCGGTCATGTTCGACCACGATCACGGAGTTTCCGCGGTCGCGAAGGCGCTCAAGTGTTGCAAGCAGCCTGGCGTTGTCCCGCTGGTGAAGACCGATGCTTGGCTCGTCAAGTACGTAGATCACGCCGACAAGCGAGCTGCCGATCTGGGTGGCGAGCCGGATTCTTTGTGATTCACCACCGGAAAGCGATTGGGCGCTGCGCGACAAACTGAGATAGCCGACACCGACTTCGGACAAAAAAGACAAGCGTTCTGAAATTTCCTTGATAATGCGGGAGGCGATCGCGCGGTCGCGTTCGCCGAGGGAAAGATTGTCCATGAATGACAGAAGCCGTGCGACAGGAAGCGCCGAAAGCTGCGCAATGTTGGAGTCATCAATCCGGAACTGAAGGCTTTCTTTTTTCAGCCGCGAGCCGAGGCATTCGGGACAGGGTTCGTTTTTTGTCGGGGCAAGCGGTGGTTCCGCTGAAGCATCCGCGGCCACGTCCCGTTCGGACCCGTCGGAAGAGGGCGCGCCATCGGGAGAAGGTTTGATTCCGATTCCGGAACAGACCGGGCAGGCGCCGGCCGGACTGTTGAATGAAAATGTTCGTGGCTCCGGCGGGGGATAGCTGATGTTGCATTCAGGGCAGGCAAAGCGCTCGGACATCAAGGTTTCGACCGCGTCCGCACCGGACGGGACAAGCCCCGATTGCAGCACAAGCTGGCCTTCGCCGAGCTTGAGTGCGAGCTCGACGGAGTCGCTTACCCGCGCGGCGAGCTGGCCGCGGTCTCCCTTGATAATGAGCCGGTCTACAAATGCGTCGATGTCATGCTTGCGGCCCTTGTCAAGCGCGATGTCCAGTGAAAGATCCAGCAGCTCCCCGTCTATCCTGACGCGCACAAAGCCGCGTTGTCTGAGATTAACAAGCTCCTTCTGGTGTTCGCCTTTGCGGCCGCGGATGATCGGGGCCAGAATCGCAAGCCGCGTATTTTCGGCAAGCGAGAGGGCGTGATCCACGATTTGTTGGGGAGACTGGGATTTGATTGGTTTTCCACACTTCCAACAGTACGGTTTGCCGATGCGCGCAAACAACAGCCGTAGATAATCATAAATTTCGGTGACTGTTCCGACCGTGGACCGTGGATTGTATCCCGCGAGGCGTTGTTCGATGGATATGGTCGGGCTCAGCCCGTCTATTGAATCAACGTCAGGTTTGCCAAGCTGTTCAAGAAACTGTCGGGCATAGGCCGACAGGCTTTCGACATAGCGGCGTTGACCCTCGGCATAGATTGTATCAAAGGCCAAAGAGGATTTGCCAGAACCGGAGGGGCCGGTAATGACAACAAACTTGTCGCGAGGGATGGTGACGTCAATGTTTTTCAGGTTGTGAACCCGCGCCCCCTTAACGCGGATGGCGCTGTCGTTGCGCGTGTTTTGCGCTGACATCAATGTCCGTTCGAGGCGACAAGCGGCCCCTGTCCCACCGCCCGGGCGGCGGACAGGAGGGCGGTTTCGACCCGGCGCCGGATTTCATCCAGGCGCAGTTTTGTCGGCGCCTCAAAGCGCAGGACCAGCACGGGCTGGGTGTTGGAGGCGCGCACCAGCCCCCACCCGTCTCCAAAATCGGCGCGTACGCCGTCAATGTCATTGATTGAAATGGATTTGTCGCTCGAAAGACGCAGCTTTGTTTCTTCTACAAGCCGGAATTTCTTGTCTTCGTCGCAGTCCATGCGGATTTCGGGGGTTGAAACCGTGTCCGGCAATCCGAGAAACTGCTCCGAAAGGGGGTGGTCCGATTTTGAAGCGATTTCATAAACCCGGAGGGCCGAATAGATGGCGTCGTCGTAGCCGAAATACCTGTCTGCAAAGAACATGTGTCCGGACATTTCTCCCGCAAGAAGTGCTCCGGTTTCCTTCATCTTTGATTTTATCAGGGAGTGTCCGGTTTTCCACATGAGCGGGCTTCCGCCATGAGCGGCGATGTCATTGTAAAGACGATAGCTGGATTTCACTTCGGAGATCACGGTTGCGCCAGGATGCTCCTTGAGAAGATCGCGGGAGTACATGATCATCTGTTCGTCGCCATAACGGATGCGCCCGGTCTCATCCACAAGACCGATGCGGTCGGAATCCCCGTCAAAAGAGACGCCAAATGCGGCGTGTTCCGAAAGAACCCTGGCAACAAGATCCTTGAGATTTTCGGGTACGGTCGGGTCCGGATGGTGGTTTGGAAAGCGGCCGTCAATATCACAATAAAGCGGGATGACCTCGGCACCGAGCCGCTGAAAAAGCTGAGGGGCAACAAGACCGCCTGTACCATTGCCGGAGTCGAGAACGATTTTCATTTTTCGGACCGGGCGCGCTATTTTCAGAAGGTGTTCGATATAGGGTTCGATAATCGGAAATTCTGACAGGGCGCCACCGGAAACGGGAGCTGGTGCCGGGTGTTCCATTGTCGCGCGGAGATCCTGTATTTTTCCCCCATAAATGGTTTCGCGGCCGATGCATATTTTGAAGCCGTTGTAGTCGGCCGGGTTGTGTGAGCCCGTGATCATGATTCCGCCGTCACAGTCAAGGTGAAACAGGCTGAAATAAGAAAGAGGCGTGGGGCACATCCCCAGCCGGATTACGTCAAGGCCGCCCCGAAGCATTCCGCGGGCGACGGCGTCCGCATACGGGGGACTCGAAAGCCGGCAATCCCAGCCAAGCGTCGCGCGAAATTGCGCACGTCCTGCCGCCGGTCGGGACGTGCGACCGAGGTATTGCGCGTATGCAAAGCCAAGTTGTTCGGCAAATTCCGGGGTGAGGTCCTTGCCGGCAATGCCCCGGATGTCGTATTCACGGAAGATCGATGGATTTATTTTTTGTGACATAAAAGTTATTTATTTTCCGGAGCCCTGTGAATGAAAGCGATTTGCCGCTGGCGGTCAAGCCAGAGCGCAAGCTGGTGCTGGTACTCGGCTGCGGCAAGATGGTTCCGGACTTCGTCCTTCATCTTATTGAAGTGTGCAGTGTCGTTGGCGTTGATGTCGGCAAGCTTTAGAATGAAAAGTCGGCCGCCGGGGCCTGCAAATACCGGGCTTACTTCGCCGATCTGCATTTTCTTGATCTGTTGCTTGAGTGCGGGAGCCAGCTGGCCTTCGGTCATGAAGCCGAGGTCTCCGCCGGAAGATGCCGATGCGTCATCACTCACCCGCCTTGCCACCTCTTCAAAGGCTTCGCCGCGACGGACGTCCTGAAGTGCGGTTTCGGCCGCCTCACGCGCGGCCTGTTCTGTTTTATAGCTTGAGCGGGAGATGGTGATTATAAGTGCGCGGAAGGAAATGCTGGAGCCGGAATCCTTGGAATAGTGATTGTAATAATAGTTTTTCACGTCGTCGTCATTGACGCTCACCTTTGAACGGATGTCGCGCTCGATCAGGTTGCGCTTGGCGGCGCTTGTCCGGATCAATTCAAAATAGTCGTCAAAAGAAAAGCCCTGCTCGCTCAGCGTAGAATGGAGTGTTGCGCGGGTTATCTTGTTGTTGGACTGGATCTGGTTGATTTCCTGTTCAACTTCGGAGTCGGAGACCTTGAATTCCTGGGTGATGATTTTTTCATCGACAAGAAAATCCACAATTTCGCGAGCGGAGGCCGCCGCGCCCTTTGAAGAAAGCGGAGTGCCGGAGAAGAGCGGATCAAGCTGTGAACGGAGCGACGCGGTCTGGCGGAAGTTCTCGATGTCCGTCAGCAGGATTATCGACGAGTTGACGCTGGCCTCAATCCTGTCCAAAAGCGCACCCGCGCAAATACCCGGAATGAGCAAAGACGCCGCAACAACACACTTCATGTACATGCTTAGTCTTTTAACAGATTCTGCTTGACCGTAACAGAGGCCTGTTGCCGGAGCTTGGTCATGAATTTTTCGTAAATCTGGCTGCGACGTTCATCGAACAGCAGGCGCTTCACCTGGGCTTTGTCTGTTTCATCCCAAGGGCGCATCGCCGTTAGCTTGATGATGTGGTAGCCGAATTGCGAGCGGACAATAGAGCTGATTCTTCCGACCGTTTTAAGCTTCACTGCCGTTTCGTAATATGCCGGATCCAGCTTGTCTTTGGTCTGGTAGTCGATGTCTCCACCCATTGGGGCGGCGACCCCCTCTGAATAGCGTTGAGCCACTTCGGCAAAGCTCATTTTGCCGTCTTTCAGGGCTTCGTCCTGGATTTTTTTGATTTTTTCCCGCGCCTTTTTCTCTTGCTCCGGCGCGGCGTCCGGACGAACGGCCACAAAGACATGGCTTGTACGGATTTCAGGATTCTTGGAATAGTAACTTTTTGCTTCGTCGTCGGTGATATGGATATTTTCAAAGTCCTTGCTGAGCTTTTTATCTATCAAAGCATGATAGAGAACAGTGTTCATCCTGTCTATGACTTCAGGATCTTTGTCCAAGCCGGCACGTTTGGCCTCTTGGATTCCAAGCTCTCTTTTGATCAAATCATCAAGAACACCTTTTTTTGTGGGGGCTTTGAACTGGAAAAATTTCATATTTTCCCTGTATTTCTTATTAAAATCCTCAAGGGTTATTACTGCTGAATTGACGCGTGCCAATTCGGTTGCAGCAAGAACCTGCCGCGCGGTGATGTTCAACATAAAAACGCCGACCAACACAAGAATTGCAAATAGTTGTTTTGTCTTCATATTAAAAAATTTAGCATGTTTTTGCCGTATGGCAATGACGATTATATCTGACAAAAAAGAACCGGCACAAGATTAGCCGCGGGGCATTAATTCCTTAAAAAGTGATTCGATCGAAAAGAACAGATCTTTGAGTGATCCGGTCGGTGCCCAGGCGATGAACTTGGAATCTGGAGTGAGCTGGAACCGGCTGGGGGAAGAAGACACAAGAGCAATCGCCTTTGCGGGGTCAAGACGGCTCGCGGGGCCCGGCTGAAGCGCAATACGCTCTTTACCTGCGGTGAGGGAATCAACGCCGACCGTTTTAAGGAGCTGTTTGATTCTGATAACCCAGAAAAGATTTGCGGTTTCGGCTGGAAGAGGGCCGAAACGGTCCTTCAGCTCGCCTTCGAGTGAATCCAGGTCCGGCTCCCGGGCGGCAGCCGACAGGCGCCTGTACATCGAAAGCCGCTGGTGTACGTCCGGCACGTATTCCTCGGGCAGATATGCCGGAAACGGGATCTTGATTTCCGGCTCCCGGCGGCTTTCCTCCGGGCTGGGCGGACGCCCTTTGGCCTCGCGGATGGCTTCTTCAAGAAGTTCGGTATAAAGATCAAATCCGACCGCGGCAATATGACCGGACTGTTGCGGGCCGAGAAGGTCTCCGCCTCCGCGGATTTCGAGATCGTGCGAAGCGATGCTGAAGCCGCTCCCAAGTTCGACAAAACGTTGGATGACCTCAAGACGTTTGCGCGCATCGTCCGTTATTTCTCCCTCCTCTGGAAGGAAAAGATAAGCAAATGCCCTGTGCTGGCCCCGCCCCACCCGCCCGCGGATCTGATACAGTTGCGCGAGGCCGAACATGTCCGCGCGCTCGATCAGAACAGTATTTGCCGACGGAAGGTCGAGACCCGATTCGATTATGGAGGTGCAAACAAGAACACTGGCCTGTTTGTGGTAAAACGCCAGCATTGCGCGTTCGAGTTCGTTTTCGGGCATTTGTCCATGCGCAACAAGTATCCGGGCCTCCGGCACAAGGGCGGAGATCCGGTTGGCGGCTTCATAAATTGTTTGCACGCGGTTGTGCAGATAAAAAACCTGTCCGCCCCGCGCAAGCTCCGCCCGGATGGCCCGGGCGGCGGTGTTTTCGTCGTAACGGGAAACAAAAGTCTTGATCGGGAGCCTGTCGATGGGGGCCGTGTTGATGATGCTGATGTCACGAAGCCCGGAAAGCGTCATGTGCAGCGTGCGGGGAATCGGCGTGGCGGTCAGGGTGAGAACGTGAGTGTCAAGCTTCAGCGTCTTGAGGCGCTCCTTGTGCTCAACGCCAAAGCGGTGTTCTTCATCAACAATGACCAGTCCGAGATCCCTGAAAGTGATGTCGCGCGAAAGAAGCCGATGAGTGCCGATGACAATATCAATTTTTCCAGAGGCAATGCCGGCAACAAGTGTTTTTTGCTGTTTTGAGGATTTGAACCGTGAGAGTGAGTCGATGTTGAAGGGGAGATCCTTGAAGCGGGCGCGGAAAGTTTCCTCGTGCTGTTGGGCCAGAACGGTTGTCGGCACCAGAATGGCGACCTGCTTTCCGTCTGAGGCGGCCCGGAAGGCCGCGCGCATTGCAACTTCGGTTTTTCCATATCCAACGTCTCCACAGACAAGCCTGTCCATCACTTTTCCGGAACCGAGATCACGCATGACGCAGTCTATCGCGGTGCTTTGATCGGGCGTTTCATCAAAAGGAAAGCGCGCTTCGAACTCCCGCAGCTCGGCGCCGCCCGGAGTCAGGCGCAGTCCCGGACGGAGCTGGCGCTCGGCATAAAGCTGGATGAGGTCGAAAGCCAGCGTGCGCGCGGCGGAGCGGACTTTTTCTTTTGTTCTGGCAAAAGACTGCCCGCCGAGGCGGTCAAGAGCCACCCCCTCCCCGCCGGCGTATTTTTGAATGGCATTCAGCCTGTAGACGGGGACGTATAGGCGGTCCCGGTTGGCGTATTCAACCAGGATGAAATCACCGGGCGCACCGGAAAGGTCGAGGCGGACGATGCCGAGATATTTTCCAACGCCGTGGTCAACGTGCACAACGTGGTCATTGACGGAGAGATCGG
>MEQJ01000104.1:100495-101677 GCA_001770165.1 Bdellovibrionales bacterium RIFOXYD1_FULL_53_11
CCTCGCGGAAGAGGAGGTGGCGCCGCGCGCGCGGGGGGCGCGGGAGCCGAGGATCTCTCCGTCCGTCACCACGATCAGGCCCTCGGAGGGCCAGCGAAAGCCCTCGGACAAATGACCTGAAGCAAGGCTGATGGCGCCCTTTTCGGGTGGCGCCGAGGACCGGCACGGCAAACCGCGTCCCGAGAGAAGAAAACGGATGCGTTCCAGTTGGGTTGAGGTGGAACAGATGACAGATATTTTCTGGCCCTCCGAAAGCCATTGTCGCAATTTTGGTTCAAGATCACCCAGTGAGTGGCGGGAGCCCCGGGCGAGATCTCCGTTGGTGAGAAGGAAAAAGCGGAGTGCATCTTCTTTTTCAGTTGAAGAAATATCGAGAGTTTCAGCAAAAAAAGCGGTTGCGGCGGAAATTCTTTCGGTCAAAGCGGCGGAATCGTCATATAGCATTTCAGCCGGAGGGAGGATGATTCCTGATTGGGGGGTCTCCCCTGAAAGCCTGCGCTGCTCATCAATAAAGCGGGACCACTCCTTGTTACAGCCGGCGGGGTCGTCCCAGAAAACCGGCCAATGTGCCGGGACGTAGTCCCAAAGAGTCGCGGATTTTTCATAGGCAAAGGGAGCCCATCCGACATGATGTTCGGCGAAAAAGCCGTCATGGATCGAAGAAAGAACCGGATCCCGCGTTGTTCTGGGTATGTCCCGGCTGTCGGCGAAGGATTTGAGCCGTTCCCTGATTCGCGCGCAGGTTGTTCCGTTGACAAGCACCTCGCGCGCCGGACAGATTGCGAGCCGGTCCCGCGCGTCGTCGGCAAGAGTCCGCTGGGTGCCGGAGTCAAACGGGCGGATGGTTTCGACAAGATCTCCGAAAAGTTCGATCCGCAAAGGATGCCTGGCGCCGGGGGGGAAAACGTCGATGATATTTCCACGTACTGCAAACGTTCCCGGATCCTCGACCGGATCAACGCGAAGATAGCCAGCATCAAGCAATGATGCCGTAAATGTTTCACGCGAACCGACGGATTCTTCGCGCCGGATCGTTATGGAGTTTTTCTGCCACGCATCGGGAGGGATTGTTGCCTGCCTGGCCGCGGGAAGCGTGGTAACCAGGACAGAAAAATCCGCGAAGGAATCCAAGCGGCCAAGAACAGAGGCTCGCGCCAGCCGGGTCCGGATTGAGGGAGCGAT
>MEQJ01000104.1:101694-102398 GCA_001770165.1 Bdellovibrionales bacterium RIFOXYD1_FULL_53_11
GCTCCCAGTGCGGGAAAAGAACCGGTTCCACGGTTTTGCCCAGAACCGCCGGGGCGAGAGCCAGGATGTCGGAACAGACGGTGTCGGCGGAGTTTTCGTCTTTGCAGAAAACCACGGCAGGACGGGCAAGATTTGCGACAGCGGCCGCATAAAAAAGTGCACGTGCGGATGCCGTCAGGCCGAGGGCCCTCATGGGGGGGGATGACTTTAGGCGGCATAATGCCGCGTCAAGACGGCACGAGTGCACGTCGGCAATCTATACGGCTTGACACAAAAGTTCAACATAAGTACGCTTCTGCCAAAGGGTTTTTACTATCGCCAGTAGCAGTACCAAGGACTGGTGGCTGGAGAGCATAGGAATGACTAGCGGCTGGGAAGTTTATTACTGTTTATGTCTGTCTGCGGCACTTGCATTGCTGATTCCGGCCGGGCTGTACATTTGTTCACTTGTTGTTTCCTTCCCCAAAAAATACGCGGATAAACGGCAGTATTTTGAAAATCAGCTTGATCCGCCGCCCGCGGAAGCCGTTCTCGACAAGAAGATGAATTCGAGATTTTTTGTCGGCATGAATATCATCTTGATTCTGGTTGCGCTGGTTCTGCTGGCGATTCCAGGGGCAAGCGTGCTCAGGGCTGAAGCGGCGGCGGGAGGCGGTCCGGGGACACTTATAATAATAATCAGCGTTTCTTTGCTGACGGCGCTT
>MEQJ01000104.1:102409-107287 GCA_001770165.1 Bdellovibrionales bacterium RIFOXYD1_FULL_53_11
TGGCCGGTTTTATCTTTCGACGGTTGGAAAAGCGATTGGCTGGGCCAGGGCGAATGCGCTTTCGTTTTTTTCTGCCGGTTCATGCGGCTGCTGGGCGGAATTGTTTGAAACGATGGGCTGCAGATATGATCTCGAAAGGTTCGGCTGTCTTCCCGAGGAAGATCCAAGGCAGGCGGATCTTTTGATTGTCAGCGGGGCAATTACCTACAAATCGGCCGCACATATCAGAAAAGCATATAATGAAATGCTGGACCCGAAATATGTTATTGCCGTGGGGGCGTGCGCCAATTGCGGCGGATTGTTTGCTCCAGAATCCAGCTATTCAGTCGTTCCCGGAATTGACCGGATAGTTCCGGTGGATGTTTATGTGCCCGGATGTCCGCCAAGACCCGAGGCAATAATGAACGGAATAATAGCACTACAGGAAAAAATACGTGGACATGAAAGAGCTGTTGAAAAAAATTAATACCGCGGCGCCGGGTGCGTTGCTGGAAAATCGCCCCTTTGGAAGGACGGCGACCATTTCGTACTGGGTTGAGGTCAGATCCATCGAGAGCGTTGCGCAGGAATTTTGCGCGGGCTGTGGATTTTCCGGGCTTGAAAACATGTCGGCGATGGAGATTGAACAGACAATCGTTATATCATATTTCATCAAATCCCAATCCGGCGAAATGGCGGTGTTGCGCTGCTCTGTGGTTCCGGGGTCTGCCGACAGCGTGGCGGAAGTTCCGAGCGTTGAAAAAGTCTGGAGCGAAGCCGGAAGATATGAGGACGAGATTTCCGAACTCTTTGGCGTTGTTTTCGGGGAGAAAAAACGCGTTCACAGGCTTTTGCCAGAGGGGTGGCGGGGGTTCCCCCTGAGAAAATCATATGCTTTTCCATCCGAGTTCAATTCGATTTTGCACATGAGGCCGCCGGCAACCGGAGGAGGAGAGATCAGGTGAGCAACACGCAGCCCGAAACGCTTGATGCAGGAATCTCTTCATGGAGGATCGGGCCATATCATGCAGGAATGTCCGGGCCGATCCGGTTCGGGCTCAGGATTGACGGTGAAATAATTTCTGCAGTTGATGTTGAACACGGTTTTTTACATCGCGGCCTTGAAAAGGCAATGGAGCTGCATTCGTGGCAGGCTGCCGTGGCGTACGCGGATCATCTTGATCCCGAGGGCGAAACCTTTGGCGAGCTTGCGCTGTGCCTGGCGGTAGAAGAGGCTGGACAGATTCCCGTTCCCCCCCGTGCGCAAATCATAAGGATAATGCTTTGCGAGCTTACCAGGATTTCAGTTCATCTTGGCTATATCGCGCGGATGGCCAGAGCGGTTGACGCCAATACTGCCGGGCATTATGCGCTTCGGGAGAGAGAAAGAATCCTGGATCTTTTCGAGCTTCTTTCCGGCGCGAGATTTTCTTTGAATTTTCTCCGGTTTGGAGGAGTTGGGGCGGATGTAACGGAGGGGTTCATTGAAAGGGTTGTGGAATTCTGTGATCTCATGTTGCTTCGACTCAAGGAATACAACGATCTTTTCACCTTCAATCATGCCTTCTTGAAAAGAACTGTCAGGATCGGAGTGTTGACCGGGGAAACAATACGGCGCTATGGAATAACCGGGCCCAATGCGCGGGCCTCGGGTTTTTTGTATGACATCAGAAAGGAAAATCCATACAGCGGGTATGAAAAAATGGATTTTACCATTCCTGCCGGAAAAGGGGAAAAGGGCGTGACTGGCGATGCGCACGACAGGTTTTTGCTAAGGCTCAGGGAGGTCGGTCAGAGCGTGGAGATTCTCAGACAGACGGCGGATGCCATTGTTCCGGGGCAATTTTGCAACGGCAGGGTGGATAAGGATTTTACGATTTTGTCAGGGGAGGCATATTCAAGGATTGAAAGCGCGCGGGGGCGGCTCGGCTGTCACGTGGTGTCAGATGGCGGCGGAAGGCCGGCGCGAGTGCAGTACAACGCGCCCTCTGCGGCCTGTGTGGCCGCCATGACCGAGCTTTTACCGGGCGCACGAATTGAAGACCTGCCCGTTATAGTTGCCAGTCTCGATATCAGTATTTCGGAGGTCGACAAATGAAGGATTGGACCACCCGCTGGATTGGTCTTTCCGGTTTGCCGCCGGACTGGCCGGAGTGGGCGCAGGTTTCGATATTTGTAGTTGTTCTGTTTTCGGTGGTTATACTCCCGGTTTGCGGCATCATGCTGTATGTTGAAAGAAAAATCGGCGCGGATTTACAGGCAAGAGTCGGCCCTAACCGGGCCGGGCCTTCCGGGCTCGCCCAGCCGCTGGCCGATACGCTCAAGCTTCTTCAGAAGGATGTTTTGCCGGGTGGGTTCGGGCAAACGGTCTGGCTTGTGATCCACGCGATTACGGTTTTTGCAACGCTGGTGGGGCTTCCCGTCGGATCGGCGCTTCTTCTGCTTGATACGGACATCAGCGCATTCATTCCGTTTACAGGAACGCTGGCGCTCTCCTTCGGGGTAATGCTTTTAGGGCTTAATCATGGATCTCCGTCCGGAAGGTTTGGCGCTCTTCGGACCGTAGCGCAGGCCTTGGCGGGTTTTTTTCCGGCGTTGCTATGCCTGCTCTATGTGGGCATGTGGGCGGGCGGATTCAGCTGGAGCGCGATATTGCTGGCACAGGGGGCATCCCCGGTAGCGTGGATGGCTTTTTCGAGCCCGTTTGGTTTCATGGCGTTTGTGGTGTTTGTGATCAGCGGACTTGTCATGCTCGGTCTTCCGCCGCTTGACGGTTGTGGTTCAATGTCTGATTTACGCGGCGGAGTCTCGGCCAGCATCCAGGGGCGGCGGCTTGTTTTTTATCGTGTCACCCGGTTTTATGCGTTTTTCATGTGGACGCTGGTTGCCGTAACGATGTTTCTCGGAGGCGCGGCTCTGCCGGACGGCGGGGCTGAAGCGATTATTAGATTTGCTTCAACACGCATTCTGGCGATGATTGAGATGGCGGTTCTTGTATTCAAGACGGCGGCACTTATGATTTGCATACAGATAATCGCACGGGTGACGCCAAGAATCCGCTCTGACCAGGTGACGGATTTTTCATTGAAGGTCCTGAGTCCGTTTGCATTGGTTGCGCTGGCGGGGGCGGCGCTCTGGATAGGAAGGGGCTGGTTATCGTGAATAACTCCCTTTTTTCAAAGGTTGTTGAATACTGGCGCGGCGTTTACAGGGGGGTCAAGTCAGTGCTTGGGTCTTGTGTCACGGCACTTCCATATCTGTTCAACATCCGCTCCGGGGATCTGAGAAAAGAGGTTACTGAACAGTATCCCGATCCGATCTCGTCAAGAACGGCCGACGATCTGCCGCCAAGGACCAGGGGGCTGTTGTTCAATGATATTGAAAAATGTACTGGCTGCCGGGAATGCGAAAGGGTTTGCCCGGCCAGATGCATAACCGTTGATGCCGAGCCGGAGGCGGATCCGGCCAAGATGTGGGTAAGTGTTTTTGATATTGATTTTTCCAGATGTGTATTCTGCGGGCTTTGCGTCGAAACGTGTCAGCCGGCGTCGTTGGCGCATACGCGGCAGTATGAGGGTGCTGTATATATGTTGCCGGATCTTGTGGCCAGTTTCGGCCGGGGACACGTGACTGCCGAGCAGCGTGAAAAATGGGACGCCTGGAGAAAAACCAAGGAAGCCGAGGAGGCGGGCGTATGATTTTCTGGATGTGCGGAGGAGTTGCGATGGCGGCGGCGCTTCTGGCAATGTTTGCTCCAGGAATGAGGCTTGTTGCCATGGCGCTTTGGTGTGTCGGCGCGGCGGTCGCCGGGATTTTTCTTGTATTGGGAGCCGAGTTTCTGGCGATAATACAGGTGATCATATCAACAATGGTGGCATTATCGCATGTTTTCTATTCAAGCACGTTCGGGGAGTATGAAAAGGAAGACACAAGAACCCCGGGGAACCGGGTGGTTTCGCTTATTCTCCCCGCCGCGGCGGGCGCCGGGCTTTCTGCATCACTGTGGTTTGGTCTCAGACAGCTGCCCGGGATGGACGCCATGATGATGCCGGAGGGCGCCCTGAAGGCTGATCAGAGCCTGGCGCGGATTGGAAAGGCACTGGCCGAGGATCATTCGCTTGGTCTTGAGGTGCTCGCGGTTTCTCTTTTTGTTGTGATTATTGGTGCGGGGGTTGCGGGCAGGCGGGAGGTCAAGGATAAATGATGGCGGTTGCGGCGGTTATCAGCGGAATCGGATTTGCCTGCATGCTTTATAGAAAAAGCCTCCTTGGGCTTCTTGCCGGCGCGCAGCTGGTATTTACCGGATCGACGCTTGTTTTTGTAATTGCGGGGGCATTGTCCGGAGAGCCGCTCAAGGGACACATATTTGCTATTTTCATTTTGATGGTCGGGCTGGCCTTGGTTGTGTGCGGATATACACTTGCCACGAGAGTTTTTTATTTAAAACGCAAGGTTGACATGGAAGATCTCAAGAGGCTCAGGGGATAGAATGGAAGCAGCATTTTCACGCGATATACCGATGCTTTTGATTATACCGCTCATTGGTGCGCTGCTTGTTGGCACGGTTTTGCTTGTCTGGGGAAGAAAATTGCCAAGGCAGGGGGACTGGCTTGCGGGCGCTGCGCTGGTGGGGCTGTTTTGCTCTGCGCTTATCGAGTGGAGAATCATGCCCGCTCAACCGGAAGCATGGCTTCGGGGCTGGATCGGAAATCGAGAGCACGGCAACGCTGTTGCGGTCGGCATCATTCAGGACCCGCTTGGACTGGTTATGACCGGCCTTGGCGCAATCGTGAGTGCGCTTT
Source organism: Bdellovibrionales bacterium RIFOXYD1_FULL_53_11 (assembly GCA_001770165.1). Taxonomy (GTDB): domain Bacteria; phylum Bdellovibrionota; class UBA1018; order UBA1018; family UBA1018; genus XYD1-FULL-53-11. The sequence goes on from MEQJ01000104.1 coordinate 107,191, forward strand.
TTATTGTCAACCGCAGACTGTATGCGACCGAGGAGAGGATTGAGCGGTTGTTTTCAGCCGCCGTGATCAGCACGTGTGGCGTGGCTTTGTCGTGGTT
>MEQJ01000104.1:107304-129217 GCA_001770165.1 Bdellovibrionales bacterium RIFOXYD1_FULL_53_11
TGGCGTTCGGATCCCACTGGGGAACGGCCGATGGCGCCCGCGCCGCCGCAAGGTATGCGCGAGAGCGGTTCTGGGGTGTTGTTCTCATAATATGCGGGGCATATGTGCTGTCGAGCGGAGGGCAGTCTCTCGAAATGGTTGGCGGTACCACGTGGCCTCGCGGGGGGCACGCGCTTGTTGGCGCAGCGATTCTTTCTGTTGGAATCCTGATCCAGGCACAACCATTTCCGGTGCTTGGCTGGCTGGTGATGAGAGTGAACGCACCGGCGGCATCAAGGGTTGTTTTTGCGCAGGTGTTGCCCGCTTGGGCGGCGCTTTCAGTTGTTGTGCGCATGGATTCACAGATCCGGGCTACCGGGGTGTTTTCCGGCATCGGATGGATTGCGCTGGCCTCCGCGTTTCTGGCGGTGTTGATGGGCCTTTTCCAGGAAGACAGGAAAAAAAGTCTTGGCGTCTGGATCGCGGCGGGATTTTCAATGGCACTTGCGGCTTTGGCCTTTTCGGGGCCATGGGTGGGCATGGCTGTAACCATTGGTCTTGGGCTTGCCGGATGTTCGGCGGCGCTCTGGATTGATCTTTTTGAAGAAGGCGGCGGGACGGCTGGCCAACAGACAGCGTGGGTCAGGACTGGTGTTATCATGGCCGCCTGTTCGGCCAGCGGGCTTTTTGGCTTCATATCATGTGGCGGTATCGTAAGATGGTTTGCCAGCTCCATGGAAAACAGTGCTGCAGCAGCACTGACCGGTTTTGTGATTTTTCTTGTTGCGCTGGTGATCTGGAAACAGGCATGGGAAACATCGCGCAGCAGGGTTGGTGACCGGGCGACCTGGACGGCCGCACTGTTGCCGGCAATTCCTTTGATTTTATCATTTGGATTTTTATGGAGCGGGAATCTGTCCGGCGGCGCACTTCCGGGCGATATTGATAAAGTGGTTGAATCCGCTTTTGACGGTTTTCTTGGCACGGGTGGCGGGACGGTTTTTTCAGGACCGCAGCTGGCGGTTTGGGCGCAATTTGGAATAGTGGCGGTTGCCGCGGCGTTGGCATACTGGTCCACGGTTCCGGCTAAAGATCTTTGGAAGAGGCTTTATATTTCGGTCCCGCGCATGGCCGCATTTTTCAGCGGAGGATATGGCATTGATAATCTTACAGCTAGGATTATGGCCGGTTTTGGCTGGTTCGGCGAATCGATTGATCATGTTGTAGGGAAGAAGGCCTGGAGGGAGTGGATTCCTTCCGCGCTTTCATGGATTTCTTTTGCCGGAGCAAAAACGGCATTTTCCTGTGATTCAGGAAGCAGAAATGCGTTGATCCGGTTGTTGAGGAAAGCTGTAATGGTGCCCGCCAAGCTGCTCCAGTTGTTACATGGTGGAGACGTTCAGTGGTATCTTTTTTTAATGGCAGCCATGGCAATGGCGCTTCTGGCGCATTTTTTAAGAAAGTGAAGAGAGGGGTAAATGGGGAATAATCTCATCACATCAATGGTATTTCTTCCGTTTGTGGGAGCATTGCTGCAGGCGGTTTTGCCGGCATCAGCCAACCGGGGCGGGATTGCCGTCGGGAAATGGGCCGCGCTCGGAGCAAGCATTGCCAGCAGCGTATGCGGAATGATCCTGGTCTTTTCAATGAGAAAACAAACCGCCGAAATGCAGGCCGTTGAGCTGATTCCGTGGGTGGGGTCTTATGCCATAAGCTATGAAATGGCTGTTGACGGCATCAATGCGCTGCTCATTCTCTTGATGGCGATAATTTTTCCTCTTCTTATTTCGGCGGAGTGGGAACAAAAGGCCGGGTCAAGAGGGATGCATGGATTGTTGCTTATTCTCCAGACAGCGCTTCTTGGCGCAGTTTGTGCGCAGGATCTTTTCCTGATGTTTTTCTTCTGGTCCATGAGCATTCTGCCTTTTTATTTTCTTATAGGCATATGGGGCGGGCCCGGAAAGGAAACGGCCGCGTTCAGGACAATTGTTGCGGGTGCCGCCGGAAATGCTCTGTTTTTTGGCGCGCTTCTTCTTATTTATTATTCCGTTGATCCCCACACGTTTTCACTCAAGGAGCTGTCTGGCGGAAAGCTTGCCGGCAAGACGTTTTTATTTCTTGGGCGCGAGCTCCAGGTTTCTTCGGTCGCTTTTGGGCTTGTTTGTGCCGGGCTGGCGCTACGTGCCCCGGTATGGCCGATTCATGGTTGGTTCACGCACGCGGCCGAAGAGGCTCCGGCAAGTGTTTTTGTGGCGATGTCGGCGGCGGCGGTTCCCGTGGCGGCAGGGCTTTTCATGCGGTTGTCTTATTCGCTTTTCCCCGAAACTGTCGCGCGGGCCGCACAGGGCATCGTGATTGTTGGAATAGTTAACCTTGTCATGGGCGGACTTTGCGCCATGGTTCAGCGCGGGCTCAGGCTTCTTCTGGCTTTCATCTGCCTGAGCGGGGTTGGATTTATCTTGATGGGCATCGGATCGCTCAATCCCATCGGGGTTGTTGGAGCAACCTATCAGCAGCTGGTTCTGGGGCTGGGGGTTGCCGGATTCGGACTGTTTTACGGTATTGTATTCGACCGCACCGGAGGAACCGAGTTTGCGGACATGAAGGGTTCGGCAATAATTGGCGGGATAGCGCCCCGCGCACCCGCGGTGGCTCTTGTGGCGGGACTGGTTATCGCATCAATCCTGGGATTTCCGGGAATGGGCGGATTTGTCGGTCAGACATTGCTGATGGTCGGATCATACTCGATTCACCCGGTTGCGGTAATCATAGCTGGAGTGATGATCCTGCTTGCTACATATTATCTATTCATGATGTACAGATATATTTTTCTTGGAAAGCAGTCCGGCATGGCGGTGGAATTTATTGATCTGACCGTGCGGGAAAAAGCGTATTTTGTGCCGCTTGTTGCCAGTTTGCTGTTGTTCGGTCTTTATCCCAAACCCTTTATCGAGCTCGTCAGGCCCACGGCGCTTACGCTGCTTTCCACTATAAAATGAGGACGACGTGAAAGATCTGATCCTTTTGCTGCCCGAGATTTTTCTGGTCGTAACGCTTGCCGGAGTGGTGATCGGAGAAATCGGGCACAAAGATGAAAAAACCCGTCTGGCGCCGGCTACGGCGCTGGCTGGCCTCGTGGGCGCCTTGGTGCAGACACTGATTTTATATGGCCTTGGACCGGCTGAAGCATTCAGCGGGGCGGTCAGCGTTGACGGTTTTGCGCTTTTTTTTAAATTATACGCCATCACTCTTGCGGCACTTTCCATTCTTATGCCCGGGGGTGGAAGGGAGATGTCACCGTCCAAGCGCGCAGAGCACTGTGCGCTCGTGCTTGGTGCGGCGCTGGCGGTGTGTCTGGTCGCAGCGGCGTCAGATATTATTCTTATTTTTCTTTCAATGCAGCTTTTGTTCGTCGTAGGGTGTTTTTTGACGGCACATGGGCGGCGGAACAGATCTGGCGCGGAGGCGTCGGTAAAATATCTTGTTTTTGGCGTGGCATCCGCATTTTTATTCCTTTTTGGTGCGGCGATCCTTTTTGCCTATACGCATGTATTCAATATATATGACATGCACAAGGTTTTACTGGCAAACCCGATGCCAGCCCCGGTTGCGGCCGTGGCGTTTGTAATGATTTTTTTCGCTCTGGCATTTCATATTGTTGCATTTCCGATGAGTCTCGTTGCGCCTGATGTGCTTGAGGGGGCGCCGACCCCGGTTGGCGCAGGCCTGTCTCTTGGCGCAAGGGCGGCGGGGTTTGCGCTGGCCATCAGGATGATTGTTGTGGTTTTTGCCCAGCCGTCTCTTTCAAAAGGACAGTGGGCTGGCATGGCCGGGTTTGACTGGATTGGTATTCTTGCGATAATTTCCGGATTAACGATGGTGGCCGGGTCGCTTCTTGCCTTGGTTCAGACGTCCGCAAAGAGGCTGGTTTCCTATATTGTTGTCGCGCAAACGGGATTTTTGCTGATGGGTCTTCTTGTCCTGGACGAGGTGGGCATTTCCGCGCTTCTGTTCAATCTTGTCGTGGATCTTTTCGCTCTTTCGGGAGCGTATTTTGTGATTTCCACCATGTATGACGAACTGGGAAGCGACCGGCTGGCCGGGCTGGGGGGGATGCTTCATAAATATCCGGCCGAAAGCATATCCCTTATCCTATTTCTTGCATGTGCGGCCGGGCTCCCGCCGCTGCCGGGATTTATGGGCAAGTTTGCGCTAACGGGTGCGGCGGTGAGACACGGCTGGTATGCGCTTGCGGTTGTTGCCATAATCTCCTCGGCGCTGGGCGCTGTTGCGATGGGGCGGCTTTCTTTCAGCCTGATCGGCCGGTTCGGCCAGGGCGACGGAGGCGAACGTCCGAATATTCAGCGCGTTGCTTTTCTGGCCTCCTTGATTATTCCCATGATAATGATAGGAATATTTGCCGAGCGTGTTCTTGACTGGGCCGGGAAATCCCTCCAGTTTGCAAGGTGGTGAGAAGACATGATCGAATATCTGCCCGTGGCGCTTTTGTTTGTTTTTGCGGCAACGATTGGCGGCGTAATTCTTGTTTTGTCCCGTATTTATGGCCCCAAGATCCCCGGCGCCGGAAAAGATTCCGCCTTTGAATGTGGAATGATTCCACACGGTGATGCGAGGGGGCGCCTGCCCGCCCGCTACTATCTGGTCGCGGTATTATTTCTTGTGTTTGATGTCGAGGCGGTTTTTCTGTTCCCGTGGGCGCTTGTGCTTAAAAAATACCTGTCCATCAATGCTTTCATCCTTTTCGAAATCGGGGTCTTTGCGGTTCTGGCTGTTGGTGCATATTTATATGTTTTGCTCAAGGGGGCCCTGGAATGGGATTAAATGGCGAGCAGCAAAACAAGACCGGTCAGGCTGGGTTTCTGACAACAAGACTGGAAAAGTTTATCGAGTGGGGCCGGAAAAACTCTCTTTGGCCCCTTCCTCACGGAACGAGCTGTTGCGGGATAGAAATGATGTCCACGCTTGCTGCGGATTACGATCTCGCCAGGTTTGGCGCAGAGGCTGTAAGATTTTCTCCAAGACAGGCCGATCTGCTCATTGTTGCCGGCATTATCAATCTCAAAATGGCGCCGGTGCTCAAATCGGTATATGAACAGATGAGTGACCCGAAGTGGGTTATTTGTATGGGAGCCTGTGCCTCTTCGGGGGGGATTTTTGATGTTTATAGTGTATTGCAGGGCATAGACAATATCATTCCCGTCGACGTATATATCCCCGGGTGTCCGCCAGCCCCGGAGGGATTGATTCACGGGCTCATGCGCCTGCAGGATATGGTTCAGGCCGGAGACACCCACGCCCATCGCAGGATGCGGGCGCTTGGAATGAGGACGTGGGGCTGAATCATGCTGAACGGGCCACAAAAATTCAGGGAACAGATTGATATTCTCGGAAAAACCTTCGGCGATAGAATCGAGCAGGTGACCGTCCCCGAATCCGGCCGGACGGACGTCCCCGTTGTCCGGGTGGCAAAAGGATCGTTGGGCGGATTGCTTTCATTCATGAAGACCGAGCCGGGATTTGAATATTCGTACCTTTCCGATTTAACCGCCACCGACGAGCTTACAAGACCAAGATTTGATCTTGTTTATAGCCTTTATTCCCATAAACATGGTTGCCGCATCAGGGTCAAATCCGGCATTGACGAAGGCGAGGCTGCGCCGACCGCCACGCAAATCTGGCCCGGGGCCAACTGGGCCGAGCGCGAAGTCTGGGATATGTACGGAATCAGATTTTCGGGACATCCGGACCTGCGCCGCATTCTGATGGACGAAAGATGGCAGGGGCATCCGCTTCGGAAGGATTATGCGATCAGGAACCGACAACTGTTTGAATCCTCCCAGCCGGTCCGCCCCGGGCTGCTGGAGGAGAAAAACCCCGGAGCCGGCACAACCGGAGATGATGAAGATATCTGGGATGGCGCCAGGACAATAGTGAATATCGGCGTGGTTCATCCCGCCACGCATGGGGCGCTCCGTATTGTTGCGCGGTTGAACGGCGAAACCGTGGAAAAATCGTATTTGGAATTCGGATACACGCATCGGGCCAAGGAAAAGCTTGGAGAGACAAAAACGTATCACCAGTTTATTGTTTATACTGATCGTCTCAATTACTGTTCTTCTCTCATCAACAATACTGCTTATGCAATGGCTGTTGAAAAATTATTGGGTGTGGAGGCGCCACCCAGGGCCGTCTGGATTAGGATGATCTGCTGCGAAATTTCCAGAGTGATCGATCACCTGATTTGCGTCGGCATCAACGCCGTGGATCTTGGGGCCTTTTCATTTTTCCTGTACGGCTATCACCAGCGGGAAGAGGCATATACTCTTATTGAGGCGCTTTGCGGCGCGAGGCTTACAACGTCTTATACCAGGGTCGGCGGGATGATGTACGACGCCCCGGACGGCTGGGAGCGGCGCGTGAGGGAGTGGGCAGACAAGACGCGCGGGGTGGTGGACGAAATGGACCGGCTTCTTACCGGCAACAAGATCTGGCGAAAAAGAACGGAAGGCATCGGGGTGTTTGATCGCGAAAAATGCATGCAATACAGTTATTCCGGACCAAACGCCCGCGCGGCCGGCATTGATGTTGATTTGAGGCGAGACCAGCCATGCATGTATTACAAGGATATCGATTTTGATATTCCGCTCGGTGAAAACGGAGATGTTTTTGACCGGTATGCGGTGCGGATGGAGGAGATGCGGGAATCGCTCCGTATCGTTGTGCAATGTGCGGAAAAAATCAAGACCGGCCCCGTTTGGTGTGAAAACAAGATGATCAGGATTCCTGAAAAGGACCAGGCAAACGGCACCATGGAGGGCCTGATACACCATTTCAAGATATTCATGACCGGTTTTGAGGTTCCTCCGGGTGAGGCATATACAACATTTGAGGCGGCAAACGGAGAATTGGGGTTTTATATTGTCAGCAAGGGAGGACCGGTTGCACACCGGATGCGAATCAGGGGGCCGTCATTCTGGCATTTCCAGGGACTGGAAGCCATGATTCGCGGGCACAAGATTGCGGATGTTGTTGCGGCGCTTGGGAGCATAAATATCATTGCCGGGGAGATTGACAGATAATGGCCAGGCTTTCTGAAAAATTTCATGCATGTCTTCACGAGCTTTCGGGGCGATATCCGGCAAGGCGCGCGCTGCTTCTTCCCGCGCTGCACATGGCTCAGAAGGAAATCGGCTGGCTTCCTCCGGATGTGATCGGGGAAATTGCAGCGGCTCTCGAAATTCATCCGGCCAAAGTGGTCGAGACGGCGAGTTTTTATACCATGTTCAATCTGGGTCCGGTCGGTCGGCACGATGTCCGGGTGTGCACCAACGTGTCGTGCTCGTTGCGCGGGGCGGAGCGCATTTTGGAGCACTGTGAACGCAAGCTCGGGATAAGTGCTGGAGAAACAACGGCGGACGGCCGCATCACATTGCATGACGAGGAATGTCTCGGCGCCTGTGGCACCGCGCCTGCCATGTCGGTTGACGGGAAATATCACGAAAATCTTGATTTACTCGAGGTTGACAGGATCCTGGAGGGGTTGCACTGACATGTACATCGCGGGAGGCGAAACGCTTTTTGTACAGCACCTTGGAATTACCGGCGCGCGGACGCTCGATTATTTCAAAAAGCACATGACCGGCTACAGGGCGGCACAAAAGGCCGCGGGCATGACCACGGAGGCGATTATTGATGAGGTCAAGCGGTCGTGGCTCCGGGGCCGCGGCGGCGCCGGATTTCCAACCGGTACGAAGTGGTCATTTGTTCCAAAAACCACCGCGCAAAAATATCTTGTTTGTAATGCTGACGAGTCTGAACCCGGCACTTTCAAGGACCGCGCCATCATCCGCAACATGCCGCATATGCTTGTGGAGGGGATGATAATCGCCGCGCGTGCGATTGGTGCGTCGCGGGGATATATATATATCCGTGGCGAATATGAAGAAGAGGCTGGAATTCTGGAAGAGGCGTTGAAAGAAGCGCGGGACGCCGGACAGCTGGGAAAGGTTGATATTTTTGTTCATCGCGGCGCCGGTGCTTACATTTGCGGCGAGGAAACCGGGCTTCTTAATTCGCTTGAGGGTTTGCGGGGCGAGCCCAGGGACAAACCCCCGTTTCCGGCGGTAAAAGGGGCGTTTGATGGGCCGACCGTGGTGAACAACGTCGAAACACTTGCGTGTATCCCATCCATTATAATGAACGGAGGGGCGTGGTTCGCCGGACTGGGCAGGATTGAGAAATCCGGGGGCACAAGGCTTGTGGGGGTGTCGGGCCAGGTGAACAGGCCGGGACTTTACGAGATCCCGGCCGGAGGCGCGACGATAAGGGAAATTATTTATGATATTTGCGGTGGAATTGCAGATGACAGGCAGCTCAGGGCGGTGATTCCCGGGGGCTCGTCAACCCCTCCTCTTTCAGCAGACGAGATTGATGTTGTTTATGATATTGAACCGCTTGCATGCGCCGGGAGCATGCTGGGTTCTGCGGCAATGATTGTCGTCAGTGAGGATTACTGCCTTGTACGGCTGCTGGAGCGGATTGTGCTTTTTTACGAGCGCGAATCATGCGGACAGTGCACACCCTGCCGCGAAGGGGTTGCCTGGGCGCGCAAGATACTCTCTCGCATTGAGCGCGGAACGGGCACGGATCGCGATATTTCGCTTCTTTTGTCAGTTGCCGACAGCATCAACGGCAAAGCACTGTGCGCGCTTGGCGATGCGGCGGCCCTGCCGATTATGGGATTTGTGAAGAAATTCCGCGCGGATTTTGAAGCACACGTAAGAGGTGGCAGATGCCCTGGTGCCTGATTGACGGAAAAAACGTCGAATTCAGTGACGGAGCCACCATCATTGAGGCGGCCGGATCTGCGGGTATTTTCATCCCGCATTTTTGCTATCACCCGGGCCTTGGTGCTCCGGCACAGTGCCGCATGTGTGTGGTTGAGGTGGAGGGCCGGACAAAGCTGCAAACGGCCTGTTCTACGCCCGCGTGCGAGGGGATGATCGTAAAAACCGGCTCCGAAAGAGTGAAACAAGTCCAGAAATCCACCATGGAATTTCTGTTGATCAACCATCCTCTTGACTGTGCCATTTGCGACAAGTCCGGCGAGTGCATGCTCCAGGATAATTCGTACCACTACGGTGATGCCACCATGCGTACCGTCGAAGAGCGACGGACATACGCTGATCTTGAAATGGGCCCTGTTATCAAGAAAAACATGAACCGCTGCATTCATTGTACAAGATGCATAAGATTCGGCGAAAAAGTTGCCGGCATTGCCGAGATGGCGGCATTTGGGCGCGGTGGCAGTACGGAGATAGCCACCCTTGATGGTGCAGAACTCAAAACACCGTATGCCGGCAACTATTCCGATATCTGTCCGACCGGAGCGTTGACACTCAAGGATTTCAGATTCAAAAAACGTTCATGGCTGCTTACTAAAACAGCGGCGGTTTGTGAAGGCTGTTCGCGAGGATGCGCAATCGAGGTGCATCATGCGGACGGTGTGGTGTATCGCCAGGTGGCGCGTGAAAATCTGCGAATCAATCGTTACTGGATTTGTGACGAAGGACGGTTCTTGTACAGGTATCTTGGGGATCCCGAACGGGTGCGCCAGCCGCTGGTAAGCGGAAATATTTCGGACTGGGTATCTGCAGCGGGCGTGGCGCGGGAGATGTTCAATGGCGGAAGGGTTATGGTTCTTGCTGGAGAGGACCTGACGCTTGAAGAAGCAAAAGAGCTTCTGGATTTTGTCCGCCCCGCCGGGGCGGGGATTTTCAGATTTGGCACGCCGCAGGTGTGCGCGGCCCGGGACGATGGCGACGAAGACATGATTCTTCGTCGCAAGAGCAAGACGTCAAATCTGCATGGACTTCAACAGCTCGGTATCAGTGCTTTTGACGGCAGGCCGTCTGGGACGGTGTTGGTTGTGCGCGGGGGCCGGGCAGTGATTCCGGACCTGGGGGGCTGCAAGGTGATTGGTGCCGGGGTCTTCCAGGGCGGGGAAACTACGGATTTTGAGGCGGTTCTTCCGGGGCGGGCTTTTCTGGAAAAGGGCGGATCAATTGTAAATTGTGACGGGATAGAACAGCGAGGTGTCTCCGTGGTGCCAGGACCGGCCGAGGCAAAAGGGCTCGGCGATATTTTGCGCCTGCTCGGCAGAGGCGGAGACTGATATGGACATTACAATACTAGTTATATCCGCCATTAAAGTGGTGGTCATATTTGGTGCGGTTTTTGTCTGCGTTCCGCTCATGACCTGGATCGAGCGCCGTGGTGCCGGACTCATGCAGCTCAGGCTGGGACCGTCACGTCTGGGGCCGCTCGGGCTTTTCCAGCCCATTGCTGATGGGATCAAATTTCTGTTCAAGGAGGATCGAGAACCCGCTCATGTCGAGAAATTTTTTTATTTCATCGCTCCGCTTGTGTGTTTTATTGCTGCGGCGCTGACCTTTGCCGTGATACCGGTTGCGGCGCCGGTGAATATCGCCGGACGTACCATCAGCTTCCAGATTGCGGACCTCAATGTCGGAATATTGTATATTCTGGCGATATCGTCCGTGGGCTTGTACGGGATTGTGATGGCCGGGTGGTCGTCCAACAATAAATACGCCATGATTGGTGCGCTCAGGTCGTCCGCGCAGATGATCAGCTACGAAATTGCTCTTGGTCTTTCGGTCATAGGCGTGGTTATGGTGTTTTCCAGCGTGGTATCGTCGGAGATCATCGCGGCACAGGCTGGGACGCTTTTTTCCGCCGGACCTTTCAATTTTCCAAGATGGGGCGTGTTTTTGCAGCCGATTGGATTTTTGATTTTTGTGGTGGCGATGTTTGCCGAGACAAACCGGCTCCCGTTTGATCTTCCCGAGGGGGAATCCGAAATCGTTGCTGGATATCATATCGAATATGGAGGCTTGAAGTGGAGTATGTTTTTTGTGGCGGAATATACCAGTATGATATCATTTTCCGCGCTTGCGGTGACGCTTTTTTTCGGAGGATGGCAGCTCTTTCCCGGAATGGGCCGGCTTGTTGCGTTGGCGCCGGGGATGTGGGGTGCCGCACTGCTTGTAGTTCTTCAGATCCTGTCGTTTACAATAAAAACCGCCTTTTTCATGTGGTTTTTTGTATGGGTCCGATGGACTCTCCCGCGGTTCAGATATGACCAGCTTATGGCGCTTGGCTGGAAGGTGTTGATGCCGCTGGCTGCGTTGAATATCGCGGGCACGCTTGTATTGATCCGGACGGGGGTGCTTTGATATGGCGACAAGGACCAGGCGGGTCGGCCCCAGGAAAAGCCTGTTTCATTCCATTTATATTGTGGACAGCTTCAAGGGCCTTTGGATCACGATGAAATATCTGCTTTTCAGGAAAAAGGTGACCATCAGATATCCCGAGGAGCGACGGCAGTATTCTGCAAGATTCAGGGGGCTGCATTACATCAAAACCACTAATGGAGTCGAAAACTGTACGGCATGCATGCTTTGTCCCACGGTATGTCCGGCGGATTGTATTCATATTGAGGCGGGAGAGCGTGCGGACAAGGAAAAATATCCAGTGCGGTTTGATATTGATATAATGAGATGCTGTTTTTGCGGGATGTGTGAAGAAGCCTGTCCCAAGGATGCGATCAAACTTAGCGGCGTTTATGATATGAGCGCGGCCAAAAGGACGGTTTATGACAAGGAGTTTTTGCTTGTACAGCGCGGAAACAAATAGGCGGCGGCGGATATGATGAATGCGGCGGCATTTTTTCTGTTCGGCGGATTTGGCCTGGCCTTTTCGGCCATGGCGGCCTTTGGCAGGAACATGGTGGGGTGCGCCTTCAGTCTGGTAATGGCTTTTTTTTGTTTTGCCGGTGTGTATGCCGCATTGGGTGCGCACTTGGTCGCCGTGTTGCAGATTTTTGTTTATGCCGGCGCGGTCATGGTACTTTTTGTTTTTGTAATTATGATTATTGGTTCGCGGCGGATGACTGGAGCGGGCGCTGGGCAGGGCAGGTTCGTAACCGGCGCGGGAGTCCTGGCGGCCGGAGCGGCACTTGTCCTTTTGATCAAAGTATTTCGCGGGTCGGCTGTCGGCACCGGACGGGTATCCGGACCATTTACGGCGGATGCGGTCGCGGCGGCCGGCGGGAATACGCGCGTTCTTTCCGAACTTCTTTTTTCTGAATATGCCCTTCCGTTCGAACTTGTTACCGCGGTGCTTGTGGCTGCCGCAGTTTGTGCAGTAACACTTTTGATTCCGAAGCGCGAAAGGAGCGGATCATGAAGATCGATCCCTGGATGGTCCAGGCACTTGCGGCGGGCATTTTCATGATCGGATTTGCGGGCGTGCTGGTGCGCAGGAATGTGATTGCCATGCTCATGTGTGTGGAGCTGATGCTCAATGCCGCCAACATGTCTTTTGTGGCATATGCGTGGCAGCACGCGGATATGGCGGGACAGGCGGTGGCGGTTTTTGTGATGGCCGTGGCGGCGGCCGGGGCGGCGGTGGGGCTTGCAATAGTTGTTTCCCTTTTCAGGGCGCTCAGAAGCGCCGATACGGGCGGCATTACGCTGCTTAAGGAGTAGAATCAGATGCTAGCGATGATCATTGTGGCGCCGCTTGCGGGTTTTCTTCTGAACGGTTTATGGTATTTCTTCGTCCAGTCTTCGCGCGGCGCAAAAAAAGCGGGCTCCACATCAACAGGATTGCTTGCAACTGCTGCGGTGTTCTTGTCATTTGTTGCAGCGCTTGCCGGACATATTCTGCTGTTGCGGATGCCTTCCGGCGCGCGCGTAATAGAGCAGAAGCTTTTCGGCTGGATCCATGCCGGGGGGTTTGCCCTGGATTTTGTTCTCCGGCTCGACCCGCTGTCGTCTCTTTTTTGTCTGGTGATCACGGGCGTCGGAACGCTCATTCATATCTATTCGATCGGATATATGTCAAAGGATTCGACTCCCGGTAGATATTTTGCCTATTTAAATCTTTTTTGTGCCGCCATGCTTTTGCTCGTCCTTGGCGCATCCATGCCGGTCATGTTTATTGGCTGGGAGGGGGTCGGGCTTTGCAGCTATCTGCTTATTGGTTATTGGCATAGTGACATTTTAAAGGCGGCTGCTGGAAAAAAAGCGTTTATTGTGAACAGAATTGGCGATCTCGGTTTTGTGCTGGGCATGTTTGTCATATACAGGCACATCGGTTCGCTTGATTTTTTTGCCATTTCCTCGGGTGTTTCATCTGCGGTCGGCGCCGGGATGCCGGTTGTGGCGGCCAGTTTGCTCCTGTTTGCCGGATGCGTCGGCAAGTCTGCGCAGATACCTTTATATGTGTGGCTTCCGGATGCGATGGCCGGTCCGACACCGGTGTCCGCGTTAATCCATGCGGCAACGATGGTGACGGGTGGTGTGTATCTGATGGCCAGGGTGAGTCCGATGCTCATGCTTTCGTCCGGGGCGATGCTTGTTATTGCCGGGGTTGGCGCGGCTACGGCACTTTTTGCGGGTGCGATCGCATTCGGACAGAATGATATCAAGAAGATCCTCGCTTATTCCACCATCTCCCAGCTTGGATACATGTTTCTGGCGTGCGGAGTTGGCGCTGCGGGCGCCGGAGTTTTTCATGTGATCACGCATTCATTTTTCAAGGCGCTTCTGTTTCTTGGCGCAGGCAGCGTTATTCATGCAATGGGCGGAGAGCAGGATATCCGCAAAATGGGCGGGCTTCGCGGTGCAATGCCGCGCACGTTCATAACGTTTGCCGCGGCCTGGCTTGCGATTAGCGGAATTCCGCCGCTTTCCGGGTTTTTTTCCAAGGACGAGATATTATGGAGGGCGTTCAGCTCCCCGTTTGGGGGGAGGATCTTCTGGGCCGCGGGCATGCTTGCAGCGGTAATGACCGCGGCATACATGACGCGTCTTTTTTCACTGGTGTTTTTAGGGGGGGGCCGCGCATCGGTACGCGTTCATGAATCGCCCGCGACAATGACCGTTCCCCTTTTCGTGCTTGGCGCGCTTAGCGTGGCGGGCGGATTTATCGGAATTCCCGGCATGAGTGCGATCGGTCATTGGCTTGAGCCGGTGCTTGGACAGACGCAGGCGTCAAGACCCGGCATCGGACATTCCGCTGAATGGGTCCTTCTGGCGTCTTCTGCGGCGGTTGCGGCGGCGGTTGTCTGGGTTACGCTCAAGTTTTATGAAAAGCCCGCGCGTGCGGCGGGCTTCAGGCAAAAGGGCCGTGTTGTTGCCGACGTGCTTGAAAACAAATTTTATATTGATGAGCTTTATGGGGCGATGCTGGTGCGGCCGCTGGTGGCAATAAGCGGCTGGGCATGGAAAAAAATTGATGATGGCATGATAGATTCTGCCGTGCTTTGCGCCGGAAGAATTTCGATAGCGGCCGGCGCGCTTGCGCGCAAACTGCAAACCGGGCAACTGCAGGCATATGCCCTTGCAATGCTTTTTGGCGCGCTGGCGCTGATAGGATATTTGGTTCATGGATTGGGTTAGGACGCATTTTTTGACCTGTTTGGTGTTTTTTCCGCTCATCTGGGCGTTGCCACTGCTTGTTCCGGCGTTTGCAAACAAGAGCATTGGAAATAATAAAGAGGGCCCTGGTTTTTCGGCCTGGTGGGCGCTTGTCGGCGCGGCGGTAACAGTTGTTGCGTCTGCTTGTGCGGTCATGGCGATTCCGGATTTTTCCTCCGGCTTTGTTCTTGTTGAAAGATACGGATGGATCCCGGCGCTTGGCATTGATTATTCAGTTGGAGCTGACGGGATCAGCGCATGGTTGCTGCTTCTTGCCGCCGGACTGACCGCGCTTGCCGTGCTCGGATCTTTTACGTCCGCAACCGGGAACAGGGGTGCGTACTATTTTTTGATTCTTGCGCTGGAGACAACAATGCTTGGCGCCTTTGTGGCCCGGGATTTGTTTCTGTTCTATGTGTTCTGGGAGGCAATGCTGGTGCCGATGTGTTTTCTGATCGGCGTTTGGGGCGGAGACAGGCGTATTTATGCGGCAGTCAAATTTGTTCTTTATACGCTGACCGGATCATTGCTGATGCTGGTTGCAATATTTTATCTTGCAAGGCTGCACAGGGAGCAGACGGGCACTTATTCCACGGGGCTTGAGGATCTTCTCGGTCTGGCCATTCCCTCTGCGCACGGCTTTGTTTCGGCACAGTCGCTTTTGTTTGCTGCATTTGCACTTTCCTTTGCCATTAAGGTTCCGTTGTTTCCGCTGCATACGTGGCTGCCCGATGCTCATGTTCAGGCGCCAACCGCAGGCAGCGTGATTTTGGCCGGGGTGCTTCTTAAAATGGGCGGATATGGATTCATGCGCTTTGCCGTACCGCTATTTCCGGATGCTTCCAGGCTTTACCAGCCGGTCATGCTGGGGATTGGCGCTGTTGCCGTGGTCTATGGTGCGATGATGGCGCTTGCCCAGAGCGACATTAAGAAGCTTGTGGCCTATTCGTCGGTCAGTCATATGGGATTTGTCGTACTTGGGATTTTTTCACTTAATCACACGGGCATGGCGGGCGCATACTATCAGATGCTTGCACACGGGGTATCAACCGGAGCGCTTTTTGCGCTGGTTGGAATGTTATATGAAAGGACGCATACACGGGAGATCAGCTCTTATGGCGGGCTGGCCACCGGGATGCCGAGGTATTCGGCGGCATTCATGATCATCATGCTTGCATCAGTTGCGCTGCCAGGGACCTGTGGTTTTGTGGCAGAGTTTTTGGTGCTGCTCGGGACGTGGCGGGCCAGCCGGCTTGCAGGCGCGGTCGCGGGCTGTGGAATGATATTGGGAGCGGTTTATATGCTCTGGATGTTTCAGAGGGTCATGTTCGGTAAATTTTCAAATACCGGAGAAAGATGGACGCGCGATATTGATTTCAGGGAAACAATACTGCTCGCGGTGTTTGTTGTTACCGCAATTGTCATGGGATTTGTTCCGGATGCGGTATTTTCAAAAGCAGACAAGCCGCTTGCGGCCGTGCTTGTCGAAAGGGGCCGCTCCGGATGACTTCTTTGGTGACCATCAGGCGGGAGCTTCTTGAGCTGGATTTTGCGCAGATGCGCGCACTGGCACCGCTTGTTGCGGTATGTGCCGCCGCGCTTGCTGCGGCGCTAATAGGTGTACTGAAAAGCAGATTCAAGGGGCCGGCGGCGGCGCTTGTTGTAGTGCTTGGTGCGGTGGTTGGAGTTGCTTTTTTAGCTTCACACATGGGGAAGTCTCCGGTTGAGCTGTTTGGTGCTCGGGCCAGAATGGATGCTTTTTCGGCATATTCCGGGATTTTATTTCTGTTGTTTGCCGTATTGTCGGCAATGTCCGGATACAGGTATTTCGAGCGACGCGGAATACACGAACCCGAATATTATTCGATGATGCTGTTTTCTTGTTGTGGCATGCTGGCCGCGGTCATGTCTTGTGATCTGGTAAACCTCTTCATTTCCATGGAGTTGATGTCCCTGCCAGTTTATGCGCTTGTGGCTGTCCGCAGGGGAGACCGGCGTGGCGGCGAGGCGGCGATCAAGTACTTTGTGCTCGGGGGCGTCGGGTCGGCCATGTTGTTGTTTGGTGCCGCACAGCTTTATGGCGCTTCGGGGTCGTTAACCTATGATGGGATCAGACAGCTTTTTGTGTCTACAGCAATGCCGGGCGGAACGGCGCTTGTAGGCGCGGGGCTCGTGCTTTCAGGATTTTTTTTCAAGGCAGCATCATTTCCTTTTCACATGTGGCTTCCTGATGCATACGAAGGCGCGCCGGCTCCCATCACCGGATTCATGGCGGCCGGAGTGAAGGCGGCCGCGGTTCTTGCAATGATCCGGTTTGTTTCGGACTCTGGAATAGCGAAGCCGGCTCCGGCTCAGCTTGCCGGAGCGCTGCGGACGGTCTTTTTGTTCGCGGCGGTGGCAACAATGATTTATGGCAATCTTGTTGCGCTTGCCCAAAACAACCTGAAGCGGATGCTTGCGTATTCGGCGATTGCCCACACCGGCTATATCATCACCGGACTGGTTCCGGGCACCTCGGCTGCGGGACGGGGCGTGGACGCAGTGGTTTTTTATCTGTTGGCCTATGGCCTGTCGGTGATAGGCGCCTTTGCCGCTTTATCCAGGATTGCAGGCAAGGAGGATGGCCGGCTTAATTTACATGACGTCAGCGGACTTGCCTCTCGAAGTCCAGGGGTCGCGCTGGCCCTGACGGTTTTTGTTTTGTCTCTTGCGGGAATTCCGGCTACGGCTGGTTTTGCCGCCAAGTTCTGGTTGTTTTATTCGGTGGTTGAGGCACGGGAGACGGCGCTCGTGATAGTGGGTGTTTTATGCAGCGCAATTTCCGTATATTATTACCTCAGGGTGGTGGTTTACATGTACATGCGTGAGCCCGTCGGTGCATCCCCTGGAGAAGATGGCGTTGGCCGTTTTTGGCCGGGCGTTGCGGCGGCAGTACTGGTGGCGTCGGTTGTGATGATCGGGATTCTGCCGTCACAACCGGTAGAATTGGCGCGAAAGGCGGTTGCGGCATTGAACAGGACAGGATCTGCCGATGCAGGACAGTGATGCGGTGGGCGGGCAATACAAGGTAAAGCTCGAGTCCGGAAGGATTCTGGGGCCGCTTGATCTTTGGCGGGTGAAAAAGCTTGTCGCAAGCGGACACATTAGCGGCAGGGAGTTTGCGCGCGAATACCCAAGCGGCGACTGGACGGATATCAACCGCATTCCGGCGATTGCTGAAATACTGATTCAAAAAGCCGCAGGAACACTGGTTGTCCCAGCGGAAGGTGCGGATGGTGTTGTTGTGAAGGGGGCCGCATACGAACAGACAAAAGTTCTTCCGGGCGGAGAGCCGGCAAAACTTGAAGGTGCGCAGGTTGAACTGCCGTTGACCGATGATGCCGAGGAGCGCGAAGAAAAGACAATGGTGGCAGACACAAGAGAGCTGCCATCGCTGCCGTCTGTCACAAGCGAAGATGCGACAATGGTTGCGGACAACCGCCTTCCGGTTGCGCCAGTTGATATTCATTACGAAAAAACTGTTGTTTTCCAGCAACCACAGCACAAAGACGGGGCCCCGTCGGCACCTGGCGGATTTTCGGGTGGAATTAAAGCGCGTCGCAGCGGCAAGGAGGCTCTAAAGGCGGTGGTGGCGGCGGTGCTTCTCGGTGTTGCGGGATATACGGTGTTTTTTGGTGATGCAGACGAGAAGCCTGAAATATGGAAACCGGTGAGGCCAAGGCTTCCTGCGGCGATAGAGGGAAAGGCCGATCCCGCAAGGAGTGAAAAGATTTATATCGAAGCGATGAAACAGATGGTTGATGACAATGTTACGGCCTATCGCAAAACCGTCGTATTACTTCATCAATCCGCAGCACTTGATATTTCCAACGTAAAAGCGCTTGCAATGCTGGCGGCGGCATATATCAATCTCATTGATTCTTCCAACAAGGACGAGAACTATTTTTCGGTAATTTCGAAATTAATTGAAATGTCCCGCGCCAGGGCCGTGGATCTTCCGGAAACAATAATTGCGGATGTTGAATTTTTTATCATGGCTGGCCGCGCGGAAGCGGCACAGAACAGGATTGTTGAATACACCAAAGTGCATCAAACCTTCGGGCTGGAGATGTTTTTTTATCTCAGTTATGCATTTTTCAGCCGCGGCGATTTTCAGACCGCAGCAAGGTTCATTTCACAGATACCTGAGAACAAGATTTTTACGCCCAGGATATTCCATCTCAAGGGACAAATCGCGGAAAAGCTCAATGACAAGGAGGTCGCGCTTGCTGAATATCGTAAAGCGGTAAAATTCAAAAAAACCCACGCCAGATCCCATCTCCGGATCGCAGACATCCTTGACTCACGCGGCGAACTTCGTTCTGCCGCCAAGCATCTCGAATTTCTGATGCTGAAGCCGTTTTTTCTTTCACCCAGGGAGCTTTCACGCGCATATTATTTGCATTCGCGCCTTAACCAGCTTTTCCAGAAATGGGATGGCGCGCTTGCCGACATGGAAAAAGCGGTCAAACTGGACCGGGGCAATCACGATTATCTTCTCGAACTTTACACGCTCAGGGCAAGGGCCGGCGCCAATGTTCAGGCCATGCAGGGCAAGGCCAGGATGTATTTCTATCTTGGCGAGGGAGAGAAGCTCATCAAGGAGGGAAAGCATCATGAGGCGCTAACGGTGTTCTTGCAGGCGCGCCAGGCCGATATGAGCGCGGCCCTTCCTCTCGTCAGGATCGGCGATATGTTTTATCACGTGGGGGATCTTGAGAACGCCAAGCTCAACTATCGTGGAGCGGCCGAAAAAGCGCCCCAGGACATAAATATATGGTCCAAATATATCAAGGTTCTTATTCAGACATACGAATGGGAAGAGGCGCAAAAAGCCATGGACAAGTTCCGGGCCCTGCCGGTGAGCCAGAGCGCGATCGACAAGGCCGCCGGTGATTTATACCAGAAGCAGGGGCGCCATACCGAAGCCATGGTGTTTTACAAGAAGGCGATGGCGCGCGAAACCATCGATCCAGACGTATATGTGGCATATGCCAAAAGTCTTATGGCAGTGAAAAACTTCAAGGATGCACCATTTTTCTTCTCGCTTGCGCAAAGATTTGATCCATTGAACGCGGAGGCGACGGTTAGCATCGCAAAATGTATTTCGAATACCGAGTCCATTGAGCGCGCAATCAACATGCTCCAGGACGAGCTGCAAAAAGGCGCGGCGTCACGCGCGGAGCTTCTTGCGGCCATTGCCGAGTTTGAGATCCAGCGCGGCGGCTGGCAGTCGGCGCAGATGTATATAAAACAGGCAATGGAAGCCAATCCCGATTTTGCATATCCATGGAAATTGCAGGCACAGGTATACATGAGCAGCGAGGGGTCGGATCGCAAGGCGCTTCAGCGGGCGCTGGATGCGTACAAGTCGTATTCGGACCGCAATCCATCCGATCCAAGCGGATATCTTGAACGCTACAGGATTTACACGAAAAAATCCGAGTTTGACAAGGCATCCGAGGAGCTTAACCGCATATATTCATATCATCCCAAATTTCCGAATCTTCATTATTACAAGGGCGCGCTTTATGCGGTACAGGGAAATCATAAGGCGGCGGCCGAGGAATACAAGGTTGAGCTGGCCAACAATCCCGGTTCAATTAGTACAATGCTCGCGCTTGGCAAGGAGTACATAGAAATCCGTGCCATACGCGATGCGCTTTCCTTGTTCAACAAGGCGATGCAACTGGCCCCCGCCGCATGTGAACCCAAACTTCAATCCGGTTATACAAACTATCTTTTGAAAAATTATCAGGGCGCCGTGGCCCTTTATCAGGCGGCCGCCGCATGTGACAGGGGCAATCCGCTGGTTTACAAGAGGATGGGTCTGGCTTATCGGGACATGGGCGACGCCCAGAACGCACGCCTTGCATTTCGCAAGTACATCGAGATGGAGCCGGATGCGCCCGACAGGCGGGAATTTGAGAAGTTTTTATGATAGGCTGCTGGCATGATTGATCCAAGATATTTTGGAGACGCAATTGAAGAACTCCGCCGGGCCCTTTCGGCGCGTGGTGCGGCGCCAGAGCTTGTTTCAAGGTTATCAGCACTTTCCGAAGAGCGTCGCAAGCTCGTCCGGCGCACGGACGAGATGAAGGCCGCCCGCAACCGCGTTTCACAGGAGATTGCAAAGCTCAAGGCTGCGGCAAAAACCGATCCGGCCGTTGCTGCGCAGGCGGAGGCGCGCGTGTCGGAGAGCAAGGCTGCGGGCGAGGAGCTTAAAAGGGCCGAAGAGGATTTGAAAAAAGTTGAAGCCGATTTCATGTCTGTTTCGCTTATCGTGCCGAATATTCCGCATGAAAGCGTGGCGGTTGGCACGAGTTCGTCAGCGAACGTTGAGGTCCGTCGCTGGGGCGAACCCGCAAAAATGGATTTCAAGCCCAAGGATCATGTGGATCTTGGTGCGTCGCTCGGCATACTTGATTTTGAGCGTGCGGGCCGGATGTCTGGCGCGAGATTTTCGCTTTACATGGGCGCCGGCGCCGCGCTTGAGCGTGCGCTGATTGGGTTTATGCTCGATCTTCATACGCGTGAGCACGGGTATAAAGAGATGATACCGCCGTTCATGGTGGGGCGGGATGCGATGACCGGAACGGGCCAGCTTCCGAAGTTTGAGGAAGATCTTTTCCGGACCGGTACGGCCGACCGTGAGCTTTTTCTTGTTCCAACGGCCGAGGTTCCGCTTACGAACATTTACCGGCAGGAGATTATTGCGCAGGGCAGACTGCCTTTTTATTTTACGGCCTACACTCCGTGTTTCAGGAGCGAGGCCGGCTCTTACGGCAAGGATACGCGCGGGCTGATCCGGCAACACCAGTTCCAGAAGGTCGAGCTTGTAAAAATAGTGGAGCCCGAAAAATCCTGGGATGAACTCGAAACGATGACTCGTGACGCCGAGCGGGTTTTGCAGCTTCTTGGTCTTCCCTATCGCACGATGGCGCTTTGTTCGGGCGACATGGGATTCAGCGCCGCCAAGACGTATGATATCGAGGTCTGGCTGCCCGGACAGGGGGCATATCGCGAGATATCTTCATGTTCAAACTGCACTGATTTCCAGGCGCGCAGGATGCAGATGCGATATCGCGAGGCGCCGGAGGCAAAACCAAGGCTTGTCCATACGCTCAACGGTTCCGGACTTGCGGTGGGCCGCACGTTTGTGGCGGTGCTCGAAAATTTTCAAAATGCCGAAGGAAATATCCGGATACCTGATGTATTAAGAAAGTACCTCGACGGTGCCCCCGGTTTTTTTGCCGGCCCGGACGGGCTGTGGCTGCGGAGAGATGGCTGAGCGGTTGAAAGCACCGGTCTTGAAAACCGGCATGGGGGCAACCCCATCGCGAGTTCAAATCTCGCTCTCTCCGCCATTC
>MEQJ01000105.1:0-177 GCA_001770165.1 Bdellovibrionales bacterium RIFOXYD1_FULL_53_11
TTCTTGTCAATGACCGCCAGTCCGCCCCGGCCGACGGCGTAAAAGACGGCGACACAGCGGCAATCGAAGGCTGGACGGCTGCCGACGCCACCGCCGCGCGCGCCGCACCTTCGCCGGACGGCTGTTTTTTAAATGTCGTCTTCGAGGACAACGATCTTCTGGTGCTCGACAAGCTGA
>MEQJ01000105.1:215-6309 GCA_001770165.1 Bdellovibrionales bacterium RIFOXYD1_FULL_53_11
CGCACGGCCGTGGGCGCGGCGCTCGCAAAATGCCCGGATCTTGCAGACGTCGGGCGCGGCGGGCTGGAGCCCGGCATCCTGCACCGGCTCGACACGGGCACGAGCGGCCTTATTGTTTTTGCAAAAACAAATGCCGAGTACGAACGCCTGCGCGCGCTCTGGACCTCGGGCGGCGTAAAAAAAACCTATCGCGCGCTGGTAAGAATCCCGCCCGGCACACCGGCTCCCGTTTTGTGCGTCCTTGAATCCCCGCTTGCGCACGATCCAAAATCCTCAAAACGCATGATCGCGCTCGATACGCCCGAAAAACTCGCGCGCGCAAAGGCGCCGCTCCCGGCCTTCACCGGGATAACCGGGGTGCAGGAAAAAGCCGACGGCCTGTTCGACCTCACCATCGAAATCCGCACCGGCGTGATGCACCAGATACGCTGCCATCTTGCCTCGCGCCTCTGGCCGGTGCTCGGGGATAAAATCTACAAAGGCGTCCCGTCATCAAGGCTCTGGCTGCACGCGTGGCGGCTCGGATTTGTTTTGAATACCGGAAAGAGTATTGCACTCGAATCGCCCTTCGGCTGAACGGTCCGGCCGTTATTTCAGCCCCGCGAACGCATCCAGAAAATTCAACCAGTTCATGCAGGCTACGCCGGAGACCTCATATTCATTTCTGTCTCTTGTAAGAAAATAGGATTTCACGCATCCCTTGAACCCCCCGGCCAGCTTTGCCAGTTTTCTTGCCTTGATTTCGTCAATTCTCGAGGATGACTTGATTTCCACCAGGTGGGTCCTGTTTCCCCGCGTCAGTATCAAATCAATTTCCGCATCATTTTTTGTCCTCAGATATGAAAGCCTGAAATCCTTCTGGTGGTATTGGTTCAGCCTGAAAATTTCCTGGATCACGAAGGATTCGAAAAGATCCCCGTACTGGGTTCCGCCCTCGAAGGGCGGCGAGTCAAGCGATGCTTCGAGCGCGTTTTTGACGCCATTGTCAAACAGGTAGAATTTGGGCGACGAAAGCTGGCTCTTGCGGACGCTCCTGTGATAGTGGGGCAGGAAAAAACCGATGAACGTCTCCTCCAATATCTGATAGTAGGTTTGCACAGTCGGAATCTGTATGCCCGCCTCTTTGGCTATCGACGAATGATTTACGATCCTGCCGTTCATCTGGGCGGCTATCGTCAGGAATTCACGAAATGGCTCAAGCTTCCTGACCACCTGCTCAGCGACTATTTCCTCCTTCACATAAGTCAGGCAGTAGGACCTCAGATATGCCTTCTTCTCTTCATCCGTTGTGCAACTGTAAATTTTAGGAAGTGTGCCCCATCGCAGCGCATGTTCAAGGTTGAACGAACCGGAGAGTTCATCCACGCAGAATGGATAGAGGTTGTTTACAAACGCGCGCCCGGCAAGAAGGTTCGCCGAGCCGCGCCTGAGCTTCCGGCTTGAGCTGCCGGTCAGGGCGAATTTCTGCTTTTTTTCCTCGATCATCCTTTGAACGATGTTCAGAAGTTTTGGCAGCCGCTGAACTTCATCAATTACAATCCATTCATGTTTCCTGCCGCCGCAAAGCGCTTCGAGCAGCTTTGGATTTCTCAGATAATCATCAAATATTGCATCGTTCAGGAGATCTATAATGACGGCACCGCCGAGTTTTTCCCGGACCAGCGTGGACTTGCCGGTTCCGCGCGCCCCGAACACGAAAAAACTGTTTGACAACAACGGCTCAAGAAGTCTCTTTAACATACTATATAATTGTCTGACTTTTATATAGTATTGTCAAGTCAAGAACACGCCTAGCTGCACCCCATGCTGTTGCCGCAGTTTATGCATTTGTAGCACGAACCGTTGCGCACGGTGGTGTGTCCGCACTGGTCGCACGGCGGAGCGTCGCCCATCATCTCGGCAAGATGGCCCGAGAGCGTGCCCTCCCGGACGGCCGAAGCGCCGAGCGGCATCTCAAGCTGCCGCTGGATGCCCGGTATTTCAGCGCCGCTCGCGATCAGCCTTGACGGTTCCTTCGGGTAGACTTCCTTTGCCGCGCCTTTTTCGGCCGTCAGATCAATCGGCGGTTTTGGCTTGACCTGCAAGAAGTCCGTGCGTCCGAGGTATTCCATGCCAAGCAGCCTGAAGATGTAGTCCACAAGCGACGTCGCCATTTTTATATTGGGATGGCCGTCGACCATGCCGGACGGCTCAAAGCGCGTGAACGTAAACTTGTCGACAAACTCCTTGAGCGGCACCCCGTACTGCAGTCCGAGGCTCACGGAGATTGCAAAACAGTTCATCATCGAGCGATAGGCGGCCCCCTCCTTGTGCATGTCGATGAAGATCTCGCCAAGCGAACCGTCGTCGAACTCGCCGGTACGCACATAGATCTTGTGTCCGGCGATGGTGGCCTCCTGCGTGAAGCCCATCCGCCGGCCCGGCATGCGTCGGCGCATCGGGGCAAAAACTGCCTGCGCCTGCTGCTGCGCCCCTGCCGCCGCGGCGGGGGTCGCGGCTGCAAGCACGGCTTTTTTCGAATCGTCCTTTTTGAGTTTCTGTGCAACCAGCGGCTGCGACAGCTTGCAGCCATCGCGATAAAGCGCGATGGCCTTGAGCCCGAGCTTCCAGCTTTGATAATAAATATCCTGGATCTGTTCAACCGTTGACTCGTTCGGAACATTGACGGTCTTTGAAATCGCGCCCGAGATGAACGGCTGCGCGGACGCCATCATCCGCACGTGACCCATCGGCGCGATAAAGCGTTTGCCTCCCGTACCGCACCTGTTTGCGCAATCAAATACCGGCAAGTGCTCATCCTTGATATAAGGAGCGCCCTCGATCGTCATGGTGGCCAGCAGATGCTTGTGGATCTCGTTGATTTCCGTATCCGCATAACCAAGGTTGCGCAGCGCCGCCGGCACCGACTGGTTGACGATCTTGAAATGACCGCCGCCGGCGAGTTTTTTATATTTCACGAGCGCAAAATCAGGCTCAATGCCGGTCGTATCGCAATCCATCAGGAGCCCGATGGTACCGGTCGGCGCAAGCACGGTGACCTGCGCATTGCGAAAGCCGTATTTTTCGCCCATTTCAAGGGCGTTGTCCCACTCGATCGTCGCGGCTTTGACAAACTCCTCCGGACAGGCGGCGGCGGACGTCAGTTCATGGGCCTGCTCGCGGTGTTTGCGGATCACCGCCAGCATGGTTTCGCGGTTTTGCGGCCAGGCCGCAAAAGTGCCCTGGTTTGTGGCCAGCTCGGCGCTTGTGGCATAAGCATGGCCCGTCATGATGGCGGAAAGCGACGACGCCCACGCGCGTCCCGCATCGCTGTCGTACGGAATGCCCTTGAGCATGAGCAGCGTGCCGAGATTTGCATACCCGAGACCGAGCGGCCTGAACTCGTATGAATTGCGTGCGATCACCTCGGTCGGATAGCTCGAAAAACCGACGAGAATCTCCTGAGCAACGGTGAAGATGCGGATTGCGCGACGGTACGATTCGACATCAAAGGAGCCGTCTTCGCGCAAAAATTTCACAAGATTGAGCGAGGCGAGATTGCAGGCCGAATCGTCGATGAACATGAACTCGGAGCACGGATTTGACGCGCGGATCGGCCCGCTGCCCGCGCAGGTGTTCCAGTCGTTGATGGTGGTGTCGAACTGCAGCCCCGGATCAGCGCAGGCCCAGGCGGCCTCGGCGATCATCTTCCAGAGCGAGCGGGCCTCGTAGGTGTCGACCACTTCGCCGCTGGTGCGCGCGCGCGTCTGCCACACGCGGCCGGCGTCCACCGCGTGCATGAACTCGTCCGTAACGCGCACGGAGTTGTTCGAGTTCTGTCCGCCCACGGTCCTGTACGCATCGCCGTTGAAGTCGGCCGGAAAACCCGCGGCGATCAGCGCGGCGACCTTGATTTCCTCCCGGCTTTTCCAGGTGATGAAATCCGTGATCTCCGGATGGTCCATGTCCAGCGTGACCATTTTGGCCGCGCGCCTGGTGGTGCCGCCGGATTTGGTGGCTCCGGCGCCCTTGTCAAACACATCCAGGAAGCTCATGAGCCCGGACGAATAGCCGCCACCCGAAAGTTTTTCCTGTCTGCCGCGGATTTTTGAAAAATTGGTGCCCGTGCCCGAGCCGTATTTGAAAAGCCGCGCCTCGTTTTTCACGAGCTGGAAAATCGACATGAGATCGTCGCTGACGGACTGGATGAAACACGCCGAACACTGCGGACGCGAATACGCATCGGGCATCTCGGTGATGCGTCCTTCGCTGCGGTTCCACGCGAAGTTTCCGCCGGTGCCTTTTATGCCGTATTCGTGCGAAAGCCCGAGATTGAACCAAACCGGCGAATTGAAGGCGCCGTACTGGTTTACAAGAAGAAACGAAAGCTCGTTTTCAAAAACCCCGGCAGTGTTTTCGTCAAAATATCCCATCTCGCCGCCGGCGTTGGCAAGAGTGCGCGAAATCCGGCGCACGACCTGCCGGACGCTGGTCTCATGACCCGTCTCCGGAATACCGGCCTTGCGGAAATATTTGGACACGACGATGTCTACCGCAAGCTGCGACCAGGAGGCCGGCACCTCGATGTCTTCCATCTTGAAGACCGACTGCCCGTCAACGTCTTTGATCGAAGCATTTGTCTTGACGTATTTGACCTCGTCGAGCGGATCAATACCGGGTTTCGAAAAAAAGTGCTCAACCGGCATGTCTTTTCTTGCGAAGGTCTTTGCCTTCATGCGCCCCATGGTTTTTGATTTATTCTTCGTAATCTGAGCGGCGATAACCCCTCCCGCGCCGGATGACTGTATCGTGCCTTCCATCATGTTTTCCATATTACTTACCGTTCTCCAATTCCTTGAACGCAGCCTCTTTTGGAATTCATCTTTCATCCCACGAGACCGATGTTGTTTTCAACTTCCTTATCCCCACCAAAGCGGCGCTGCCTCCTGCCGCGCCTTGAAATCCATCTTCCATGATGATTTGAGCGTGAAGCCGTTTTATAAGATTGTCAAAGCGTACCACAATATATTGTGGTGCCACGCTATCGGTACCCCAATCTATTGATGTTCGCAAGTGCGTTAGGTGCTTATAGCGCCTTGATTTTTTGGACACTGTTAGTTTTTATGCGTGGAGTCTTCACAAAATTATACCCGGCAGCAATTTTTCGATAGGCAACAAAAAAGAAAAAGCTGTGACAACGGCCAAAAAGCCATGACGCGCTGCGCCCCCAAAAAGTTGGCGGACACTTTCCGACTATTTGAATTCGCCGTCGGCCCAGGTATACAGCTTTTTCTGGCCGTCGACCTCGGTCTCGACACTCACGGGTCGGCGCCAGATATCGGCGAGCGCCTTCATGGTTTCGCGGGCCCATTTGACGTCAAGGTCCAGCCCCTGGTGCTTGTGCCAGAGCAAAAGCTCGCCCTTGTTCTGGTAATTGCCTTCGCGCACAAAAATAAACGGCAATCCGCGGTTTGTGAGCGAGAAAAGCAGCTTTTCTTTTATCTTCTTGAAATCCCGGTCCGTGATCTCGTACTGGTTGGTCCGGCGGTTGAAGGCATAAGTATACATCTTCTGCCTTTCGACAAACTCCTCGGTAAGATACTCGTCAATAAACGTCACGTCGTTGCATACCCGGCGCACCTCGAAAATCTTCTGGCGCCCCAGCCCTGATTTCCTGTCCCACTTCGCCTTGGCGACAATGTCGTCACACTCGTCGTATTCCTTGCCGAAACGCCCGCGGTCCCAACGGTCCTCGATATCCCGGTACAGCTCAAGCCCGACCTTGTATGGATTCACGCGGCCCGGCTGCACGGCCATCGTTCCCGAATGGTGATCCGCAAAATCCACGACCTCCGAGTCCTTGAGTGCTTTTTGCGTCATGATCTTCGAATGCCAGTACGACGCCCAGCCCTCGTTCATGATCTTTGTCTGCGCCTGCGGAGCGAAATAATAAGCCTCGTCCCTGATCATGGCGAGCACATCGTTTTCCCACTCCTCAAGCGGCGCATGCTCCAGCAGATACAACATCACGTCCTTTTGCGGGTCCGGCAGCGCCCGCTTCCCCTTCTTGCGATTCTCGTCGGCGCGGCGCTTTTGTTCGGCCATGAACTCGGGC
>MEQJ01000105.1:6341-7305 GCA_001770165.1 Bdellovibrionales bacterium RIFOXYD1_FULL_53_11
TGAACGGATCAATAAGCGTTTCGATCGCAAGACACCGGTCGATGAAAGTCTCGACCCGGTCCTGTCCGTAACGATCCATGTAGTTGCGGATGCGCACGGCATGATTGGCCATCGCATCGAGCATCTTGCGGTTGGTTTTTGAAAACCACTGGTTGTTCTTGAAAAAATCCACGTGCGCATAAACATGCGCCATCACCAGCTTCTGATCGACGTTGCTGTTGCACTTCATCAGATACGCGTACGAAGGATCGGTGTTGATCACCATCTCGTAGATCTTCTGCAGCCCCCACGAATACCCCTTGGAAAGCTGGTCGTAATCCATCCCGAAACGCCAGTGTGGATAACGCACCGGAAATCCGCCGTAAGCCGCGAGCGAATTGATGCCGTCGTAGTCGATCATCTCGAAGATCACCTCGAAAAAATCGAGCCCGTAGCCGCGCGCGTAGCCCTGCACCTCGTCACGGATGGCGGCGAGTTCGGCCGTAAGATCGGTTCTCAGGAAATCGGTGCCGGCCATCGCCTATTTCCCCTTCCCGAGGAAGTCCTTGATCGACTGCAGGATGCCTTCCTTGTTTTCGATGCGCGAAAGGATCACCATTTCGTGCCCCTCGCCGAACTGTTCCTTGAGATCCTTGTAGAACTGCCCCGAGCCGTAGCGCGACTCGACCTGTCCGTAACAGAACACGTTGCACATCTTGAGCAGGCTGTCCTTCAGCACGTCCATGCTGAGCCGCGTATCCTCGCCCGACCAGTTGTCGCCATCGGAGAAATGAAACGGATAGATGTTCCAGTCGGTGGGCGGATAATCGGTCTGGATTATCTTTTCACAAAGCTTGTAGGCCGAGCTTATGAGCGTGCCGCCCGACTCGCGTGTCTGGTAAAAAGTGTCCTCATCCACCTCGCGGGCGGTGGCATCATGGATGATGTAACGCGTCTCGATCCCCTTGTACTGCGAGCGGAGCCA
>MEQJ01000105.1:7343-12108 GCA_001770165.1 Bdellovibrionales bacterium RIFOXYD1_FULL_53_11
TCAGCGGATGGTCCGGGCTGTACACGCCGGATGCGATCTGGCGCTTCAAGGACTCTTTATATGTCCGCTTGAAGTGCCGGAGCGAATTGGGGCCTTCCTTTGCAATAGAAGTGTATTTTTCGGTCTTTGCCTTTACGGTCTTGTGACCGCGCGGTTCGATGCGCGGCAGCTCAAGCTCCTCGCCCAGAATCTCCGCCAGCTCCTGCAGCGTGAGGTCAACCTCAAGATCATGCTCGCCCGGTGAGTTGCCGGCCTCGCCCTCTCCCGGCTGCTCCTCGCCCTGCCCGATCGGATCGCCCGGCTCGCCGTCGCCCTGCCCGACGCCGCCCTGCTCCTTGTCGCCATAACGGAACCGCGGAATCTCTATCTGGGGCATGGGCACAGTGACCATGTTCTTGCCCTTGCGCGCGATCATCTCGCCGTGCGTGATGTACTTCTTCAGATCCTGCTTGATCCTTCCCTTTACAATACCTCTGAAGCGGGAATGATCTCGCTTGATATTGTACATCGCGCCCCGGACCTCAGTTTCTGCGCTTGACGTCGCCGCGGGCGAAAATGCTCGCGACGAAGTTGAGCACGTCTGTCGAACAGATATCGCAATAGCCGTAGTTCTTGATCAATCTGGCTTTGACCACGTCGATCTTCTCCTGCGTCGAGCGGTCGACCACGTTTGACACAAGCGAAGTGAGCTTGATCGTGTCCTTCTGGTCCTCGAACAGTTTGAGTTCAAGGGCCTTGTGCAGCCGTTCGTTGGTCTTGAAATCAAACTGGCGCCCCTCGATCGCGAGCGCGCCGATGTAATTCATGATCTCCCGGCGGAAGTCGTCCTTGCGGCTCTCGGGGATGTCGATTTTCTCCTCGATCGACCGCATGAGGCGCTCATCCGGCTCCTCGTCCTGCCCGGTATACTTGTTGCGGACCTTCTCACGCTGCGTGTAGGCCTTCACGTTGTCGATATAGTTTGCGCAAAGCTTTGAGATCGCGTCCTCGTCGGCCGAAATCGCGCGCTGCACCTCGTTCTTGACGATGTCCTCGTACTCCTGTTTCACGATCGCAAGCAGCTCGCGGTATTCGCGCCGCTTGTCGTCGCTCGCGATCAGGGCATGGTGTTTCAGGCCGCCTTCGAGTTCATTCATCACCATGAACGGATTCACGCAGCCGATCTCGCCGTTCTTGTCGTCGACCAGCGAATTGGAGATCTTGTCCTGGATGTAACGCGGGCTGATGCCGTCCAGCCCCTCACGCATCGCCTCCTTGCGCAGCTCCTTGACATTGTCCTCGGTGTAACCGCTCAGGGTCTTGCCGTCGTAGAGCTTCAATTTCTGCAAAAGCGCGAGATTGGCCTTCTTCGGCTGTTCAAGCCTGGTGAGAATGGCCCACATCGCCGCCACCTCGATGGTGTGCGGCGCGATGTGCTTGCCGCGGATGCGCACGTCATTGAAGTCCTTGCGGTAGATCTTCACCTCTTCCTTGAGTTTTGTAATGTACGGAATATCGATCTTCACCGTGCGGTCGCGAAGCGCTTCCATGAACTCGTTGTTCTGCAGCTTCTTGAACTCGGGCTCGTTGGTATGGCCGATGATCACCTCGTCGATGTCCGTCTGCGGAAACTTCTTGGGTTTGATCTTGTGTTCCTGCGAAGCGCCAAGGAGGTCATACAGGAATGCGACATCCAGCTTCAGCACCTCGATAAACTCCACGAGTCCGCGGTTTGCGATATTGAACTCCCCGTCGAAGTTGAACGCCCTCGGATCGGAATCCGAGCCGTATTCGGCGATCTTGCGGTAATTGATATCGCCCGTAAGCTCGGTCGAGTCCTGGTTTTTCTCGTCCTTGGGCTGGAAGGTGCCGATGCCGATGCGGTCCTTTTCGCTCAGCACCATGCGCGACACGCGGATATGCTCCATCACCTTCGTCCAGTCGCCTTGATATTTTTTCATGAATTCGCGCTGCACATAGCGGCATGACGGACAAAGATCGCCCGTGATCAGTATCTTGTAGCGCGATTTCGAAGTCTTGTTGAAATCGTCGGCAAGCCTTGATCGCGCCTCGTCGGGAACAAGTTTGAGCGGGTCTTCGTGCATCGGACATGGAAGCTCCGTCTGCGCGCCGAGAATGCCCGAGCCGGTCTTGTCCACCCACTTGAATGTATAAAGAATGCCCTCGTCCGTGCGCGAATATCTTTCGAGCCCCTTTTTGAGAAGCCGCACGATCGTTGATTTTGCCGAACCGACCGGTCCATGCAGGAGCAGCACCCGTTTTTCGGTGCCGTAACCGTGCGCGGCGGATTTGAAAAAATGCACGAGTTTCATGAGCGGAACATCAAGCCCGAACACCGCCTCCTTGCCGCCATCGATCGGATCGTCGAAAAATTTGTAATGAACAATGTTCTTCTTGTATTCGATGTACGATGTCGTGCCCCACGAGAGAATCATGTCGTACATGCGCTGAAACGCATTGCGCGCCACCTCGGGGTTTTTGCGCACGATATCAAGATATTCGGTAAATCCACCGTCCCAGTGGAAATTCCTGAAATCCTGCCCCGCACTCATGTCACCGAGCATCTTGAACAGTTCCGGTCCTGATGATGTAGAGTTGCCCATTTGCCAGTCCACCTTCCCTAGTTGGTCTTTGTCGGCACAAACTGCATACACACTTCTATTTATCATTGTAACGGCATCTGCTGCGGGCTGTAAATGTTTTTGGGTGGAAACTTCCGTCCGATTGACGCATATTAATAGTAATGACGCACTTTAACGTCAGTTTTGCCACAGACGTAGGCATGAAACGCCGTCAAAACCAGGACAGTGGCGCAGCGCTTCCAGAAATCGGCTTGTTCATGGTGGCTGACGGAATGGGCGGGCACCGCGGTGGGGAAACCGCAAGTTCGATGGCTGTAGCCGTTATTACCGAATCCGTAAGGTGCGCCCTGCAACAGGGTGGCAGCACCCCGGCCAAAGTCCTGACAGAAGCAATCGGGGCTGCAAGCAAAGCCATCCACGAACGGGCCGCCAAACAACCCGAGCTGAGTGGCATGGGCACCACCACCACCGCCATCCTCTTTTCGGGCGACACCCTCACAATCGGGCACGTAGGCGACAGCCGCTGCTATTTCATCCGGCCCGGAAAAATCTGGCAGGTTACACGGGATCACTCGCTCGTGCAGGAAAAATTCCGCGCCGGCCTGATCACCCGCGACCAGATCAAGACCGACAAACTCAAGAATGTGATCACAAGATCTGTCGGCTTTGAACCCTCGGTCGAAGTCGAGATTTTTGAAATGGACGCCCTCCCGGGGGATGCTTTCATGCTTTGTTCCGACGGGCTTTCCGGGCTTGCCGACGAAAAATCCATTCTTGAAGTCATCGAAAAGCGCCTCTACGGCGAAAACGACATCAAATCAGCCGCCACCGATCTCATCAAAACGGCCAATGACCGCGGCGGAGACGACAACATAACGGCCATCATTATAGTCAAAGACCCCCCGGAGCAAAATGGCTAACAGATTTTTCACCGTTCTGATCATTCCTGAAAAAACCTCGCAGGTAAGGCGCCTGGTGCTGCCGTCATGGATCGTCAAAGGCGCCATGACGCTTGCGCTGTTTTCGGCCGTGCTGGGCGGGATCATGCTTTACAACTACTGGTATGTAATGGGCCAGATCGGCGAGAACAAGCAGCTCAAGCTCGAAAACCGCCGGCTACGACAACAGGTGCAGGTGTTCCAGAACAAAATGCTGACAATCGACGGCACGCTTGAGCGCATCAAGACTTTTGCGACCCGCCTCAAGGTCATCACCAACATCGAGGACCGCGGCGGACTGCTGCAAAGCCTCAACCAGAAGCTTCCCGATGCCGCCACCAACATCGGTCAGCCGCTTGCGCAGGCATCGCCCGCGCCCGAGCTGGCGGAAGAAGAATTCAAGGAACCGTCATTCGGCGACAGCCCCGAAGATACCGCGCTTCGAAAAGATTACGGCCTGATTGATGCCAGGATCACCGAGTTAAGCCAGGAGGCGCTGATGGTCGAGCAGCTCATACAGGACCAGTACGAACTGCTTGCCGATCAGAAGGCTTTCCTGTCAGCCCTGCCCACGCGGCGGCCGGCCATCGGATATTTCACGTCCGGTTTCGGCATCAGAAGATCACCTTACGGCGGCGAGCGCGTAAAAATGCACGAAGGAATCGACATCGCCAACTACCCCGGCACGCCGGTCCGGGCGCCTGCCGACGGGGTTGTCATCTTTACGGACCCCAAACCCGGCTACGGCCAGACCATCATCATCGAACACGGTTACGGACTCGAAACCTGGTACGCCCACAACCGCAAGAATCTGGTCAGCAAGGGTCAGAAAGTGCGGCGCGGTGACCAGATTGCGCTCATGGGGGCAAGCGGCAGGGTCACGGGGCCGCATCTTCATTACGAAGTCCGGGTCAACGGCACTCCGGTCGATCCGCTTTCTTACATCCTCGAAAACTAGATTTTAAATAAATATGAATATATAAGAGGAATGATGGGCAGTCTGGATATAATCGCAAAAAAACTTTTCGGCACGCAAAACGACCGTGAACTCAAATCCATTCAGCCATATGTCGTCAGAACAAACGAGTGGGAACCAAAGATCAAGCCTCTTGATAATGCCGCGCTCAAGGCCAAAACAGCGGAGTTCCGCGAGCGCCTTTCGCGCGGTGAAACCATTGATTCAATCCTGCCGGAGGCTTTTGCCACCGTACGCGAAGCGGCGTGGCGCACCATCGGCCAGCGCCA
>MEQJ01000105.1:12186-15176 GCA_001770165.1 Bdellovibrionales bacterium RIFOXYD1_FULL_53_11
TGAAACCCGGCGAAGGCAAGACGCTCGTCGCCACCCTTGCCTGCTATCTGAACGCCCTTGAGGGCAAGGGCGTCCACGTCATCACCGTCAACGATTATCTTGCACGCCGTGACTCGGCCTGGATGGGACAGATTTACGGATTTCTGGGGCTTTCAACCGGCGTAATCGTCCACGGCCTTACGGACAAGCAGCGCCAGCAGAACTACGGCTGCGACATCACGTACGGCACCAACAACGAGTTCGGCTTCGACTATCTTCGCGACAACATGAAGTTCCGGCTTGAGGACTACGTCCAGCGCGACCTGCATTACGCGATTGTCGACGAAGTGGATTCGATCCTCATCGACGAAGCCCGCACGCCGCTCATCATCAGCGGCCCGACGGACGATTCGAGCGAACTCTACTACAAGATCGACCGCACCATCCTCTCGGGAGGCGGCCTCACCAAGGAAGAAGACTACACGGTCGACGAAAAATCCAAAACCGCGTCACTGACCGAGCACGGCGTTGAAAAGATGGAGCAGCGCCTTGGCGTCGCCAACCTCTACGATCCCGTGAACATCGAACTCCTGCATCATGTAAACCAGGGACTCCGGGCGCACGTGCTTTTCAAGTGTGACGTCGATTACGTGGTCAAGGACGGCGAGGTCATGATCGTCGACGAGTTCACCGGCCGCCTCATGCCGGGCCGCCGCTGGTCGGACGGGCTGCATCAGGCGATCGAGGCCAAGGAAAACGTCCGCATCGAGAACGAAAACCAGACGCTTGCCACGATCACGTTCCAGAATTATTTCCGCATGTACAAAAAACTTGCGGGCATGACCGGCACCGCCGACACCGAGGCCACCGAGTTCAGGCAGATCTACAAGCTCGATGTCACCGTGATCCCGACCAACAAAAACATGGTCCGCAAGGACCAGGCCGACCTGATCTATAAATCGCAGGACGCCAAATTCCGCGCGATCGCAAAAGAGATCCGCGCGCTGCACGAAAAAGGCCAGCCCGTGCTCGTGGGCACCATCTCGGTCGAACGCTCGGAGATGCTCGCCGCGCTCCTCAAACGCGAGGGTATCCGTCACAACGTCCTCAATGCCAAGCAGCATGACCGCGAAGCCGATATCGTCGCGCAGGCCGGCCGCCGCGGACAGGTAACCATCTCGACCAACATGGCGGGCCGCGGAACCGATATTTTGCTGGGCGGCAATCCCGACAACCTTGCAAGGGCCGAAATCGGATTGCTCAAGGTGGGCGCCACCGAGGAAGAACGCGCCGATTACCAAAAACGCTTTGACGAAGCCGTGGTCAAATGGCGCGCCAAATGCGTCGAAGAAAAAAAAGAAGTACTTGCCGCGGGCGGGCTTTTCATCCTCGGCACCGAACGCCACGAGTCCCGCCGCATAGACAACCAGCTCCGCGGCCGCGCCGGCCGCCAGGGCGATCCCGGCGAAAGCCGCTTTTATCTTTCCTTCGAGGACGATCTGCTCAGGATCTTCGGCCAGAGCGAACTGTTAAAGCGTACCGTGAAGGCCATGGAAGAGGATGTGCCCATCGAGCACAAGTGGACCACCAAGGCGATCGAAAACGCCCAGCGCAAGGTCGAAGGTCACAACTACGACATCCGCAAGCACCTGCTCGAATACGACGACGTGATGAACCAGCAGCGCAAGGTCGTCTACGCCTGGCGCCGCGAGGTGCTGTCGCGCCCCTCGCTCCGTGACATGGTATTTTCGATGGTGGACGAGGCGGCCGAAGTTATCGCCTCCGAGTTTTTTCCGGGCGGGCGGCTCCGCAAGGAAAACGGCCAGGCCCGCCTTGACCGCGCCGCGCTCTCGCGCATGATCATGTCGATGCTCCAGTTTTCCTCGGACATCGACGAAAAAGACATCATCCCCTTCAACGACAAGGGGCTTAAAAAACTTGTCCTCTCCCTCGCCGGGAGCCATTACGCGCACAAGGAAAAGACGATCGGCCTTGAATCCATGCGGCAGATCGAAAAAATGATCCTTCTCACCACGATCGACCAGCTCTGGAAGGACCATCTGCTTGCGATGGACCATCTGCGCGAGGGGATCGGGCTGCAGGGTTACGGGCAGAAGGACCCGCTGATCGCGTACAAAAAAGAGGGCTTCAAATTCTTCCAGCTCATGATGGGGCAGATTTCAGAAGACGTTCTGCGCAAGATTTTTGCCGTACAGATGGCGCCGGATGACATCGAGGCGGAGTACGACACCGAAGGGTTTGACGAGGACGAAGAAGAATCCGCCGAAGACGAGCCCACCCGCGGCCGCGAGGCAAAGAGCGACATCAAATACAATGTCGCGCCCGACGGCTCGCTTGTGGAGCGCAAGCCCCAGCCGCTTGATTTTTCAAAAATGGGCCGCACCCCTAAAAACATGACAATGGGCCGCGGCCAGATGCTGGGCGCGCCGGGCGGAGCGCCTCCCGGCGGCGGCGGCGCCGCCGCGATGCCGCAGCAAAGCGACCTGCCCAAAGTCGGCCGCAACGACCCCTGCCCTTGCGGCAGCGGCAAAAAATACAAAAAGTGCCACGGGGCGTAGTACGAATACTTCGTGTTGACTGAGTATTCCGTAAAAAACAGATGTGCTACAATCTAATCATGACGGACCCCAAGGACGAAGGCCCGAAAGACCTGACCAACATCGCCGAATATTCCAAAAAAATGGCCGACACAGATGAGATGCCAAAGCTGCCCGAAGGTGCCGTCATGGAAGAATCTAAAATCGAGAAAGTCGACGCGTTTGAAAGCCTTGAAGATTACTCAAAGGCGAATCCGGTGCCCGAGACTCCGCAGTTTGACGTTACACCGCCGGGCACCATGACCTGCATCACCCCGGCTCCTGATACAATCGTGCCCGATGCCCCCCCCCCGGACGCCCCGGAGAGCGGTGATTATTCACAGGCCATTACCGGCGCAAATATCGGCGCAGGCGCTTCTGCCGACGGCCTGGGCGAGGCCGAAAAAAATCCCG
>MEQJ01000106.1 GCA_001770165.1 Bdellovibrionales bacterium RIFOXYD1_FULL_53_11
GATAATGATGTTGATGGTGTGCGTGGCGGCGCTTGCTGCGTCGGCAACTGCGACAGCCGCGGAACTAAAAAACTGCGCGTGCGACAAACCAAGTTGTGACAGCGTTTTAAAAGTACACAAAGCTTTTGAAAAATTCACTGATTGCTATACGAAACTCAAAAATCCAAAGTATATCGGAATAGGAAAACAATTTTGCGGTTGTTTGGGAAATAGTCCAAAACAACTTGTGGTTTTCATGGAATGGCACAAGACAAAGTATTCAGATGCCTATAAAGGGGATGCTTTTGGTGTATACACAAGTGATTCATTGAGAGATCTCGCATTTCTCAGTAAGGAGTGCTCGACTGGTGGATCTTCAGAATCATGGAGGCATGGTATGAAATTTAATAACAGCACACCCCTCTCTTTTTGGTCCAAACTCATGGTCGAATACTGCGGTATTGACAGGGCACTCAAGGAAGTCAGTGCCAATAATCCCAAACTGCAGGAAAGCTTGAAAATCTATGCAAAACAAAAGCCCGCAAAAGAAGAAGCGCTGGCAGCCAAGGAAGAAGGCAAGAGCACGGCGGGCACCGCCGGCAACTGACCGTCTGCCCGGGCACGAAAGGCCGCGCTCAAACGCTTAAGCACTCAAACCGGAAAATTGTTCAGCATGTATAGCGGGTAGTTGCAGATTCTGCCGTCTTTCCGGAAATTCCGGAGTGATGCACGTTGAGGCTCCCTTGCCGCATACACGTGCTTCATGCTAACTTGTTGTTATGAGCGCGGCCAAAACAAAACAAGTCGGTACCAGAAAAAAATCTACCGATTTTGAAACAAACGCGCGTTTTTTGGAAACAGTTGTCAGCATAAGAGCCGACAGACCGTTCATCCCGCGCGGGGTCTATCGTTTTAAAACTCATAAGGAAGCCCAAGATTGGTCAATCAAAATGATGACAAGAAGGAAAGCCGTCCACCGGAGTTGAAAGACATTATTAATCTTGCCAGGGAACTCAATCGCACAAAAGCAAGATATGTCATTGTCGGCGGTATTGCCGTTATTCAACAAGGATTCACTCGCGCAACTGAGGATATTGACCTGCTTGTTGATAGTGACAAAGTCAATCTTCAAAAGGTGATCGATTCAGTATCGAAACTTCCTGACCATGCGGCTTCAGAGCTCACACCGCATGATTTTGAAGAGTATGAAGTTATAAGAGTCGCAGATGAAATTGTTGTTGATTTAATGATATCTGCCTCCGGTATCGATTACTCCCAGGCTGAAAGTGGAATTGTTGCTTTGAAAATACAGGGGGTAAGCATTCCATTTGCAAACGCTGAACTGCTCTTGCAAATGAAACAGGGAGTACGTGAAAAAGACGTGCTCGACAGACGTTTTTTAGAAGCCCTCATCAAAAACATCAAAAAGTAACAATACAACCGCAATAACTTAGTCCGCGGCTCCAACTTTCATTGGTTGACTCCGCCGCCCATCCGACATTATATACACACAAAGTATATCCACTGCAGCTCAAGCGGCTGCGCAAAGGAGGTGATTTCAGATGCCGGGTATCGTGATACGTGATGGCGACTCTTTCGAGGCCGCCCTCAAGAAGTTCAAGAAGCAATGTGAAAAAGCAGGCATCCTTTCGGAGATCCGCAAACGCGAATCTTATGAAAAACCTTCTGTCAAACGCAAGAAGAAGGCCGCCGCCGCTCGCAAACGCCTCGTGAAAAAAGCAAGAGGCGGAAAATAATCGTTTAGCCTTTTAAAAACACAAAAGAGGTGCTTATGCCCACCATAAAGGACAGGCTGAGTGAACTCATGAAATCCTCCCTCAAAGCGGGGGACAAAGACACGCTTGCGTTTTCGCGCAACCTTCTGGCTGCTGTAAGGAAAAAGGAAATCGACGAGCGCATAGAACTCACGGACGCTGATGCGCAAAAAGTGATTTCCACGCTTCTCAAACAGCGCCAGGATTCGATCGACCAGTTCAGAAAGGGCGGCCGCGAGGATCTTGTCGCCAAGGAAGAGGCCGAAGTGAAATTCCTGATGCAGTTCATGCCCGCGCAGATGGGCGAGGACGAGGTCAGGAAGCTGGTTGACTGGGCCGTTGCGGAAACAAAAGCCGCAGGCCCGAAAGACATGGGCAATGTCATGAAGGCAC
Organism: Bdellovibrionales bacterium RIFOXYD1_FULL_53_11; assembly: GCA_001770165.1. Taxonomy (GTDB): domain Bacteria; phylum Bdellovibrionota; class UBA1018; order UBA1018; family UBA1018; genus XYD1-FULL-53-11. The sequence goes on from MEQJ01000106.1 coordinate 2,148, forward strand.
TGATGCCCAAAGTGCAGGGTCGTGCCGATGGAAAGCTTGTCAGTCAGCTCGTCAAACAGAAACTTGGCTGAGCGTTTTTGCGGTGACCGGATCAAGGGCACGTTGCCTCCCGGTTTTTACTCCCGCGAAACCGCGCTAGTTGCCAGGGAGCTTTTGGGCAAGATCGTTGTTGTGCGGCCGCGGCCGCGGATGTCGCTGGATGTATCCGGCGCGCTTGTCACCGCCGGTCGCATTGTCGAGACCGAGGCCTACAGCGGCTCGGACCCGGCGTCCCATAGCGCGCGCGGCGAGACGCCGCGGTGTTCGATCATGTTCGGGGAGCCGGGACGGGCGTATGTTTATTTTATTTATGGAATGTACGAAATGCTCAACTTTGTGACCGAACCCAAGGGTTTTCCGGGCGCTGTCCTCATACGCGCGCTTGAGCCGGTATATGGTTTGGATCTCATGCTCCGGCGCCGCGGGCTCAAACAGACGGATTCGCACAAAAAACTTCTTGGCATTTCAAACGGTCCCGGAAGGCTTTCGCGCGCGCTTGGCATAAAAATGTCACACAAGGGCGCGCACCTCGACGGGCCGTCTATTTTTGTGGTGGACGATGGCACGAGGCCGGAGAGGATTTGCGCCTCCCCGCGTGTCGGCATCAAGGAGGGCTCTGCGCTTATGTGGCGTTTTTTTGATGCCCGGAGCCCGTTTGTCAGCGACGTTCCGCAGAACCGGAGCGCCCGGTGAGCAAACTCCCGCCTGATTTTTTGCGCAAGGTGAAGGATGCCGTCAATATCGTCGACATCATCGGCGAGCATGTCGTGCTCCGCAAAAGCGGCGCAAGCCATACGGGGCTTTGCCCGTTTCATTCGGAACGCACGCCCTCGTTCAACGTGAACGAGCAGAAGCAGCTTTATCATTGCTACGGCTGTAAAAAAGGCGGCGATCTTGTTTCCTTCGTGCAGGAGATGCATGGCCTCAGCTTTGTCGAAGCGATCGAGGAACTGGCCGAACGCGCCCGCATACCTCTTCCAGGAGAGTGGAGCGGCGCGCAGTCCAGCGATGATCCGAAGGTTGCCGCCGCGCGCGCGGCCGCGCGCGAGAAGCTGGAGACTTCTTACCGGCTCAACATGTTTTCCCTCGTGTATTTTCAGCAGCAGCTTGGCGTGACGGAGCACGCAAAGAAGTATCTTGCCGGCCGCGGAGTGGATGCCGCTCTCATCAAGAATTTTTATATCGGCGCCGCTCCGGTATCGTGGGATGCGCTCGCCGCGCACATGTCGGCGCGCAAAGCCCCGATGGAGCTTGCCGTGGAGCTTGGTCTGATCCGCCCTTCGCAAAAAAATCTCAAGCAGGGATCCGGATATTTCGACATCTTCCGCAACCGCGTGATTTTTCCGATCATCGACAACCGCCGCAAGGTCGTGGGGTTCGGCGGCCGCACGCTGCCGCTCGAAAAAGGCATGCCGGACGTAGGCTCGGATGGTCCGCCCTATCTCAACTCCAGCGATACGCCGGTATTCAAAAAACAAAAAATCCTCTTTGGCCTTTTTCAGGCGCAAAAACACATCCGGGCCGCCGATTCGGTGATTATCGTCGAAGGCTATTTTGATGCAATCGCGCTTGCGGGTTCTGGTTTCGGAAATGTGGTTGCCACCTGCGGCACGGCGCTTACGCCCGATCATCTGCAGATACTCCGGCGGCTTTGTTCAAAAGTGATCATTCTTTTTGACGGCGATCGCGCGGGCGTCGAGGCCACCGAGCGCGCGATGGTGACGGGACTCGGGCAGGGGATGGTGGTTTACGGAGCCTCCATGCCCGAGGGGCTTGACCCCGACGAAATTCTTTTCGAGCAGGGAAGCGGCGCCGTGATTGCGGGCGGACGCGAGCGCATGACGACGATTGTGGAAAGCGCGCGCCCGATCATTGACGACAGGATATCCGAAGCCGCCGCGGAAGCCGCCCGCAGTCCCGAAGAAAAATCGCAGGCGATCCGCCGCGTGGCCGCGTGGCTCCGGCAATTCAAGGACCCCCTCGGGCTGGAACTCAGGATGGAAAGTTTTTGCAAACTTTCGGGTGTGAGCCGGCAGCTTTTCAACAGGGCCATGAACGAAGACGGGGGTATCCAGCAGGCGGCCCGCCAGGCCGCTCAAGGCGCGCCAAACCCGCCGCCGGGCCCGCCAAAATCCACTGCAAACAAGCCCCAGTCCGGGCCCGCCAGGATTTCAAAGCGTGAGCGGATCGTGCTTGGTGCTTTTGCGTTTGGCTCGCGTTTCAAGACAATACTCGACCTCTCTGGTGGCAATTTGCCTCCAAAAATGACATTTTCCGACCTCTTTGATTATTTGCCAGCCAGGGAGTTTGTGTGCCGGCTGGTTAACAGCGATGTCGATATGGCGCGCTTCAAAACAAATCCTGCGGATTTTTCTGATGAGGCGCTGGATGCACAAGTGCGTTCAATCATTACTGAAGCTGCGGTGTCAGAGACGCCCCCATATGGTGATTCAGATGTTCAGTTGGCGCTAAATCGTTGTCTTGCGCGGGTTTGGGCACGTTTTTCGCAAGAGATTAAAAAGGGTCTTGCACAGGCGGAAGCCAATAAGGACGCGGCCTTACAAGCGGTTTTGATGAAAGAATATCTTGACGTTCAGCGCAAAATGAAGGAGTTTAATGAGTTCTATGACGAAGGCTAAAGACACTGGCGCTACAGCGCCGCAAAAAGGCACAAGCACGTCCGGTATTTCCAAGAACAAAGACATAAAAAAGCTTCTGGACATGGGTGTTCAAAGGGGCTTTTTGACGTTTGAAGAAGTGCACGAACTGCTTCCACCTGATTTGATCGCATCCGGCTCTATTGATGAAATCATGAACCTTCTCTCGGAAAACGAGATCGATGTTCTTGAAACCACCAAGAAGCCCAAAGAAGCAGAGGAAGATGACCATCACGATGTTGAAGAAGTTCCGATCGGGATGGCTCCTGCCGGGGATACCGGCAAATCCGCCGCAGAAGAAGCCACCCCCGGAGCCGAGTTTGCGCGCGGCGCCGACCCGGTCAAGCTTTATCTCAAAAAAATGGGCAGCGTGTCGCTTCTCACCCGCGAGGGGGAAGTCGAGATCGCAAAGCGCATTGAAGAGGGCGAGATAGAAATCCTTCGCGCGCTGCTTGCGTCGAAGCTCGGCACCCTTGCCATTGTCGAACTTGGCGAGCGCATGGAGAGCGGCCGCACCAAAGTCAAAGACGTCATTCGCGGCGTTGATGAAGAAATTTCTGTTGATGACGAAAAAGTTTATCTGGACAAGGTTCTTGCCGCCATTTCAAAAGTCAGGGCTCTTGTAAACTACCAGGAAAAATCCACATCCAAACTGATCGGACAGGAATCAAAAAAGACAAGCCTCAAGGAAAAAACCCGGCTGCAGCAGGAGATAAAGCGTCGCGAGCGCCATGTCGAGACCGCTTTCAGGGATATCGCGTTCAATCGCAAGACCATCAATGTCCTCTCGTCAAAGATCAAGGGGTACTGGGGGCGCGGCCGCGAGATGCTTGACGAGCGCAAGAAGATCTATGATTTTCTCGGCATCAGCGAACAAAAACAGATGCGCGAGCTTATCAAGGAGTTCAAGAGGGGGCCCGAGACCCATCCGGCGCTTTGTCGCGGATATGACGTGAGCGAGCAGAAGCTTGCGCAGCTTGTTTCCACCGAAGACGACATTCATCGCAAATTCAACCGCCTTGGCGATGAGGCCGGCATTACGATCGAAGAACTCAGGCGCATCCACGACACTCTCACGATCGGCGAACGCAAGGCCGACCAGGCAAAGAGCGAGCTTGTCGAGGCCAACCTGAGGCTTGTTGTTTCGATTGCAAAAAAATATACAAATCGCGGGCTGCAGTTTCTGGATCTTATCCAGGAAGGCAATATCGGCCTCATGAAGGCGGTCGACAAGTTCGAGTACCGCAGGGGTTACAAGTTCTCTACGTATGCCACGTGGTGGATACGCCAGGCGATCACCCGCGCGATTGCCGACCAGGCAAGGACGATTCGCATTCCGGTGCA
>MEQJ01000107.1 GCA_001770165.1 Bdellovibrionales bacterium RIFOXYD1_FULL_53_11
TTTTCAAGCTCCTGATACGCGTTACGCGGCGTAATATCTGAAGATACTTTCGGCCTGCTTAGTAAGTGAAACAGTGATGTTGTCAGGCGAAGCGCCGGGAAGCAGTTGCTCTCTCACCGCCACCACCGCCGCCGGCGACACGGTAAGACTGTTGTATGAAAAATTGAGTGTCTGCGCCTCTCCAAGCCTCATTACGGGCGGAAGCACATAGTCGGTTCCAAGATTTCCAGTTCTGATATCAATTCTGCAGCCTGCGCAGCTTGTCTGTGGACTTGATGGCGCATCACCCGCGTTCCATCCGGAGCCGTATGTTCCCTCAAGCCCCCCGCGCCCCTCTGTCGCACCCCTTGGACCGATTGTTGTCGGCGGCGCAACCGGCTGATTGGTATCCCACGCACTGAAATGATCGAGATCAAAATTGATCCACTGGCCGTCTCCACTCACAACGGCATTCCTGCCGCTGTCAAGCCACCTGCCCTGCGCCTTGCTGTAATTGCCATATACAAGCGTGGCACCAGCCGGAAATCCAAGCGTGTTCTTCAGTTTTACCGCAGCTGGCGTGCTGAATGTAACGCCGTCAGGCTCGTTGCTGGCCGCAAAAGTGAACTCCGAAAGCAGCGGCAGCGGATTGGGCAGTTCCCCGCCAGCAACATACTGCGTGATATTGAGTGACATGTCCTGACTTGCTGCATTTGCCGAAATATCAAGCTGCACGTTGCCGCTTGAGTTTTGTGCAGTGCCTCCTGCTGCTGCCTGAATGCTTGTTGTCTGCGGATCAAGCGTTTTGAGCGTAAGCGGTTCTACAGATGCATCCCGTCCGTTTACGGCCGTCACCTGCCTCTGCTGCGAAGTGAAACCAGACTTTGAAATATTTACGATGAAATCCCCGCCTTGCGTAAATGGAATTTTGAATTTTCCATCAGGCCCCGTAATCGCGCGGTGTGTTTTGCCAATAGCACCGCCTTGGGTGTTGGCGGTTGCGCCTTCAATGGAATTGCCGCCGGTATCGCTAACAATACCTTCAATATAGCCCTGTGTGATCTGCCCGAGATCCACATGATACGTAATGCTTTTCGTGGCTTGATTTCCATTACGGTCTGACACACTTGTGCGGATTTCTACATCACCCAGCGGAAGTTGAATCGCATCCGTAAATTGAAAACTTGCGCTTGAATCCGTGATGGTGAAGTTGCTTGTAACATCAAGCGCCGGGCCGCCCTGCGGGATTACCTCCACTTTCAGGGTGGACGCATCCACTCCTGCGCGATTGTCCGTATACTCAACCATTACAAGAGGTGTTGAAGTCGATAGATTTGCACCATCTCCGGGCGTAACCGTCAGCGTCGGCGGCAGATCGTCGTCATACCGGACACTGAGACTTACGGTTTCTTCCTGCACAAGTGTTTTTAGTTTTTGCAACTCTATTTGCAGTGCCTGTTTGGCGGCCTGAAGCCTTGCGATTTCTTTTTCATACTGCTGCCGTTTGACCGGGTCCTGTTCCGTATTCAAAAGACTTTCATAAAAAGCGATATGTGACTGCGTCTCTGCAATAATCCGCACATATGCGGCTGATCTGGCTTGGTTTTCCAGATATGCTTTTATCACAAAAGCCGCGCTTCCGGGTTGCAGCGCGGGCGTGGTGAACATGAAAATTTCACCAATTTTTTGCAAATCCACCTTTCTATTCATATCCGGAAAATATCCTTCGAGCGTTATGCCGAAATCAGGATGCACCGGCCCTGTCTCGATCATGACGGTAAAAGTCGCATTTTGCCCCTCGGTGTAGTGATAACCGGCATGATCGGCTTTGATTGACACCCATCTGGTTTTGAATGTTTCAGGTGTGGTTACAAATTCTTTCAGGGATCTGGCGGCATTATTCGAATTTATCGCCGGAAAATCCAGCAGTCCATTTACCTCCTGCCAGTATTTTTCGTTGTTTCGGGAATCCGGCGCCGCACTTGCAACTTGAAAAAACACCACGCCCGCCAGACATGCCATGGATACGTTTCTGATGTACTTATACATACTCACTCCACGGTCACCACAAACGCCCTGGTCTCGATCTTCCTCCGCACCGAATCAAGCCTGCCGCGCAGCGCCACTATCAACTGGGTGTCGCGGTTCATGCGATCAATCAGATTCTGACGTTTCACCGGATCGGTTTCCTCCGCAAGTTCCTTTTCGAGCCTGCAATATTCTTCCTGATATTTTGCTATCGACGCATTAATACCAGCCGCGACGCGCTTGTTCTGAAAATACACGTCTACAATCCATTGAAAATTTCCGGCGGCGGAAAACACTGGCGTCACCACGGCGGCCTCGCCGTCTGAAACACGGATCACGTTGACCGGTGCGCCATCAAGCGTGGCGACAAGTGCTATTTCAAAATCAGGATTCTTGGGCTGTATACGCACGTGCGCCGTCAAAAGAGCGCGCGCACCGACGGCATAAACTGTCTTGTCGGATTGCAGCTCGACAAAGTCGGGCGCGCTTTTTTCCGCCTTCCGCGAGGGCGCAACCGCAAACCCGAAAACTTCCGTGCCAAGAAGTTTGCTCTCGTCAAGAAGCGCGGCCTCAAGGCCAGCTTTTTGATCCTGCCTGGCGGCAATTTCGGCTTCAAGCAACAAACGCCGCGCAGGATCGGTCTCATGCGCCAGGGCATCCTGCAGGCCCGCGATTTCAGTTTTCAGTTTGGTTATCGCCTTGCGCATGTCCCTGGCTTCATCAGAATCCTCAATCCAGATTTGGACGGAAAGTACGTGCTGCCCGGCTCCCTGAAAAACACCCAGCGACGCGAGCCATATCTCCTTGCCGCCCTGATGCAGGTTGATCGTGTTTCCGTCGAGCGCGGCCCGTAGAAATAATTGTACCTTGTCCGGCGAAGTGAAATCCGATTCCAAAACCAGCGCAGCTGTAACGGCTTGTCCTGCCACGGGCTGTTCCGGCGACAACAACAGACGCACGAGCGGCTGCTCGGCGGCAAAAACATTGCTGCCGGCAAGCATGATTATTCCTGCTGTTACGAACGTCTTTACTTGTTTTTTGATAAAATTATTCATCTTCGATTTCTCCCTTTGTTTTATACAGAATTATTTTTTTCCAGCCTGACCGATGGCGATCACCTTGCCGTTATTGGAACCCACATATATGGTTCCATCGGCCCCCATGGATGGTGACGAATAGAGGCCGCTGTCGCTCACCGGCAGGGACCATTTGATGCTGTAATCGTGCCTTGCAGCGTAAAAAGTACCGGCGACATTTCCAAAGTAAACAGTCTGGTCAGGTCCGGAGATCAGAGGCGATGCCTGCAGATTGCCATCCGGAATAAAACCGCCCTGCTGTCCATTTAAAGGCGAGAGAATTATAATTCCGCCGCCGTCACTGATATAAACGGACCTGTCATCTCCAAAGCTGAAAGTCATGAGTCCGCTCATGTTCATGTTCTCCGAACGCCACTTCAGTGTTGAATCACTATTAATGGCATGAACACGTGTATTATTTGCTGCCCCAGGCCAGAAATAGACCGTTCCGTCAGGATCCACTGCCGGAGATATCGTTATATAAGGATGACCACCCGGATTATCACCAACAATATAATCCCATTTCAGCGTTCCATCCGGATTAATCGCCAGCAAATGACCGCACTCGCCACCGACATAAATCGTTCCATTCTGCCCAACCGACAAGGAGGCCATGTTCCGCATACTAAGATCTGTTACCAATGTATAACGCCATTTTTCCGTTCCATCAGGATGTACCGCAAAAAGAACGGCGGGATCATTACCATAAACATCCCGAATAAAATATATAGTCCCATCCCCGGCAATATTTACTGCAGACAAAATCGGCTGGTTCACGGTAAAAGACCACTTTTGTGTTCCATCTGGATTAAGTGCATATAGTTTGTGATCATGAGAACCGAAATAAACAGTCCCATCAGTTCCTATGGCCGCTGATGACCAGATTTGTTCTCCCGCCTGATAAAACCACTTCTGCGTCCCATCAGGATTCAGTGCATAAAATTTTCCGTCAAGCGATCCAAAATATATCGTACCGTCCGCGGCTATGACCGGTGTCGTACGCACCTCTCCTCCTGTTGTGAATGACCACTTTACTTCCGGCGCATCAGGCCCAACCATCATCGTCCGTGAATTATTGGACGGACATCTGCGCCACATCGGCCATGGTGAGCCTTGCTGTAACCCTGCCGTATTGCCGCACACCGGATCAATCGCCGGCACCACTGTAATCGAAGCGATACCGCTCGTGCCTCCAAATGACGCGGAAATGACTGTATTCCCGGGCGCCACGGCAGTAAATTGACCCACAATCTGCGTTGGCGCGACTATAGAGGGATTCACGGCACTCCACTGCGACACAGACGTAATATTTTCATGATGCCCATCGGGAAACTCGCCGTCAGCCGCAAAGTTTTGCATTCCTCCCTCCGTTATGGTGGCCGCAGCAGGAGAAACCACGATCGACACCGGCTTCACCGAATTGACCTTGAATCTCAAATTACCCGAAGCCACGACCGTTAAAATATTTTCGAGTTGCCGGTAATACTCATTAATAACAAGACCCAGCTCGTCTATTCTGAGCTGATAATATTCCTGGGCCTGCGGATCATCAGTTGAATCATGAAGCTTTATGAGTTCTTCGCGGCTGCTGCCGGCCTTCCGGATGGCTTCGCGCAGTGAATTGGCCCTTGCTTTGGAGCGGATGAAGATATTCACATTAAAATCATGTTCCCCGGTGTCCACGGCCATGAATTTTGGAGTGGTGAAAACGGACACACGGTCGTCAAGCGCCATACCTGCGATCTGGTTCTGTCCCACCGTACCGCGCACGACGGCTTCTTGCGAACCATCCGCTCCGTTGAACTCCGTAAGCAGATTTACGGTGAAAACACCATACTCACCCATTTTATAGGTGTCGCAATCATGGTCGCTGGAAATATAAAATATAGGACTGGAATCCGCAACAACAGGCGCTACCACAGAAGATGCGGCAGCCCCCAATGCCGACGGCGACATTCCAGGCAATGTGATTGAAAAAATACCAAGAACAACAAAATATCTCTTCAAATTATTCATCGTATTCATCCATACCCCTTTCAATTGGTTCAAGCCGTAATGCAAAACGCCAAACTTTTTGTCCCGACAAACGTGAGCATCCCCTCAAGCTGCCGGTAAAACACCGCAATCACAGCCGTAAGATCATCTATCTCGTGCTGGTAATACGCCTTCCACATCGCGTCTGCGGTAGCGTCGCGCTTTGCTATAAGGTCCGCGCGGCGCACGCTGGCCTTCTGGATCGCACCACGCAGTGAATCGGCTCGCGCTTTTGACCTAATATATAATGTCGCATCAAACAACCTCGTGCCGACATCGGCCTGAGTGAATGCTTGCGTCGTAAACAAAAAATCCCTAAGTGCCCCCTGCGTACCGCTCACTCGATCCGCGCCGATTCTTGCCGTTACAACGTTCTCCTGAGGACCATCCTCGCCGGTGAAATCCGTCAACACATGTACGGCAAACGTCGCATGCGCGCCCACCTGGTAACCACAGCCGACAGCATCTTTTTCAATCACAAGTGGCGGGGCATTATTAATAGACAATAAATTGATTTTATTTGCCACCGTCACCGCAAGCGTCTTTGTCTCAAGTTTCCGCCGGTTCTCCATAAGCTGCGCCTTTGCGTCTGCAATTATGGCCGTGTCCCGCTCCATCATGTCAGAGAGCATCCGGCGTTTAACCGGGTCGGTCTCGGATTCCAGCATGCGGGCCAGGCGGCATTTATCGGATTCATAATAAAAAACCGTGGCGTTCAGATCGGACGCAAGCTGCTTGTCCTGCAGATACACATCGACGGAAAATACCATCTGCCCCGGCACCGCAAAATACGGCGTGACGGCCACAGCCTCAGTATCCGAGATGCGTGTAATCTTTATGGGCTCGGCATTGAAAGTCCCCGCAAGATAAAATTCGTAGACGTGGTTGCCGGGCAGAATCCTTGTATGAACCACAAGTATCGCCCGCTCGCCGGGGGCGTATGCGGCCTTGTCCGCCTGCAACTCTACAAAATCAGGCGCATCATCAAGATTTTCCTGCATCAGGGCGTGCGCGCTGTAGACGGACTGGATGAGGTCATCAACATGCGAAAAAACCGCTTTATTGTCCGGCGTCCCGCCAAACGCCGTTACAGACAAAGCAGCAGTCATGACGGCCAGTGCTACGAATACCTTTTTTTTGTTTTTCATTTTTTTTCCTTTTTTGTATTTCAAATAAATGGTGACGCTACTTTATCCGGGCTGAGGGCCGGGAGCCGGTAACGGGGCGGCGGAGTTTTTCCAAGATCATCCACCAATAAATCCTCAAACATCATCTCGACCGCCTCGGCGCCGTACTTTTTGTATACCTGCGCAAGCGATCCCATGAGTTCGCTCTGCGCTTCACCAAATTCACTGCCGAAGTGGTCATAGCCGCCCGTCGGCAGTTGCGCGGCCATCAGGAAGTTGATGAGTTTTTTGAGCGGTTCCACTTCATTTATATCAAGTAGCGCCTGCACGATAAAAGCCGCGTCCTGCAAGTTCCCGGCTTCGGCCCCCTCGGACGGCTCTACCGTAAAAAATCCGCCCTCTTTTTGCTGCGCAAGAAGTTTCTGGCGGGCATTTGCAATAACCGGCGTGTACGTGGCGGGATTGTCCTGCTCGCGCAACTTTAAAATCGTGATCGTGTTGGCAAGCCCGAGGAGATAATACGGCGCGGTGATCTGTATCTCGCTATAATCAGCAGCCACCGCAGCCGCCATGAGCCGCGCGATATTGTCCTTGCCCGTATATGCGGCCTGCCGGACGCGCGATCCCCAGTCAAACGCCCGAAGGCCCGCCGGACGGCCCCCTGCTTCTACAAGCCTGCGGCGGCAACCCGCAACCTTTTGCTCGTCCGTCACGGCGTCAAGCTCGGCCTGCGCAAGGGCGTTTACCTGGGCTTCGGTGGGACTTGGGTTGTTAAGGATGTGTATGGCCGCGTAAAACTCCTCGTTTGCAATCTCGTTGGCAACGGCTTTTTGCCGGTATGACGGAAATCCATAAAACCCCGCCGCATTTGCCATAAACTCCCCGTCCGTGGCATAGAGAGAAGTCCTTCTGTAAACAGTTTTTGCCATGAGGACTTCGGCGGTTTTTTTGGCGGCCACAAGATTCATCGGCTCCTGCGTAATATTGTAAGCATCCAAAAGTGCTGCGCCATGGAGGCCGAACTGGTTGGCATAAGACGCGTTCGTAACGCTTCTTGTCACTTCGGGATCGCTCACAAGCCATTCAAACCCGCTGTCATTGTTCTGCGAAATGATCACGCGCCCCTGCGCTTTGGAGATGTTTTTCAGGAGGGCGTCCATGTTGATGTTGGGATCGACCGAAAATGTGATCGTATCCGTGCCAACGATCTTGGCAAGCGTGGCCAAGATGTTTTGAAGTGTCGTGCGCTCGGCGGTCTTATGTGCAATCTGCCCCTGAAGCTCCGTACGCTTTCCGGGATCAGTCTCGGCATTAAGGGCGTTTTGAATATCCATGATATCGGTATCAAGTTGCGTTATGGCGGCGCGGATGCCGTCGGCCTCTTTTTTGTTCTCTACCATTATATCAACCGCCAGCTCGTGGCTCGCAACCCCGGTAAACGTGCCAAGACGCGCGATCCACATCGATTGTGTGGCCGGAAGCAATGTGACCGGCACGCCATCAAGCCGGGCACTGAGACAGGACCTGAGTGCTGCTGGCGAAGTAAATGCGGGGTTAAGCTCCAGTATCACGGTGACAAAATCGCCCTGCTTCGGCTCAGCGGGGATTTTGAGTGCGGTTACGAGGGGCGGAGAAACCAGAACTGACGGGTCCAGGGCATCTATTG
>MEQJ01000108.1 GCA_001770165.1 Bdellovibrionales bacterium RIFOXYD1_FULL_53_11
CCGAGACTCTTCCCCTTGAACAAGCGTTCCGGAAAAAGCACATCAGCGAGTTTTGCGGCGTCGGTTTCGATGCACGGCCAGGAAGCATCATCGCCGCAAGCGTCCTTCTCGACCTCAAAGCGGTTTACCTTGAAAAGCCTGTACGCAAGCTCACGGAACGCGCCACCCAGCTTGCGCTCCTGGATCTGCAGGCGCACGGCCCTGGCCACGCGCTCGTCTTCAAGCGGAAGATAGGCCGGGGCGCCGGGGACCTGATCCTTCATCATGACAACCGCCATGCGGCCGCCGCCCGCATCAAGCATCACCTTGGGAAGCAGCGAAACCGCCGCAAACATGGGGTTGAAGGCGATACGCATGAGCCTTGTTTCATAGCTGTCTCCCTGCGGCAGGGCGTCCCTGCCGTTATGTACGAGCTTGCGCTCCTTGATTGAAGCCTTCAGGGTTCCTGCGGCGATGTCCTTTGCAAACTCTTTTACAACAAGGCCGAAAATCGCTGCGGGCTCGGCGGACCTTGCCGCAAGCACCCGTTTGCGAAGCTGCGCGGGCTGGGGGGTTTTCGAACCGTCCTCACCATATATCTCCAGACGGATCGCCTTCTCGCGCTCCGCCACCAGCGCATAAAACCTCTTTTTGAATTCCGGGGCCATTTTTCCGGACAGCATTATCTCATGAACATAAGCATCCGCCGGCTCGATCTTGAACGCATCCTCCTTCATCTCCGCGTAGGTGCGTTCGATATCCTGCCTGGTGACCACCCATGAATCCATCATGTACTGGCGCGCAAGCTGCGTCCAAACGGCCTGTCTGAGAAGCCCCCTGTTGATGGTCTGGAGTTTGTCCCGGACCAGGCGTTCAAACTTGCGCCAGTCCTTCGGAAGATCCGCGAAGCTGATGCTCACCGCCGGCCACTCGAACATCCCGCCTTCGCCGAGCCTTTCGTGGAAACTTTGGGCGCTGCCGCCGTCGTACTTCCAGTTCATGTTGAACCGGACCGGATTCGGCCCCACTGTTTCGAGCAGCCACGAGTACAATTTTGCAAAAGATATGGTGTCCATGTTTTCGTCGGCGACCTTGCGCTTGACTTCTTTTCCATCCTTGTCCTTGTACGTCACGATCCTGGTTTTGACTTTTTCGCGCATGATCGCATTCTGGCTCAATACGGCACTCATCACATAGTCCACGCGGTTCTGGCTGACGCTGACATCCAGCTTGTTTTTAGCGGTTTCGTGATCAATGATGCGGTTGAGAATGAGCACTCCCATGCCCTGCTCAAGCACCTTGCCGAGATACTGCCGGTAGCGGGCATCAAGCTCTTCTTTTGTGCCGCGACCTTCCATGACCACACCAAAATATTCCCGCGTAACGGGGCGCACGAGAGCCAGCAACTCGCTTCCATGGATCAAGCCGCCTTCGTTGATCCTGTAGCGCCAGAGATCCCTGCCGCGTCTTTTGTCGCCCTTATGGCTGAAATAAACGCGACCGAGATTATCATCCTTCCATCCGGGGCGGGCCAGACTGCCCCGGCCCTCTTCATCGCCTGCAAATCCTGTAGTTGAAATAAATGAAAAAACAGTGAGAATCGCGCCAACAACATGCCATGGGGTGTGTTTCATACTGCGCGGCAACATACCAGAGTGTTTTGGTCGGGTCAAGATGGCGTTTTATGGTTCCGTAATTATTACTGAATTTAGTTGATGAATCCGTCAATAAGAGTCATCATGCAGATATAATGTCAGGTCAAAAACCGACCAAAAATGCCATATTCATGGCGCTTGTGACTGTTCAGTTGCTTTTTGGCATCAACTACGTGGTTTCAAAGGACGTCGTTGCCGCCTTCCCGCCCTTGGTCTGGGCCAGCGCCAGAATCATCATTGCAAGCACCCTGATGTTGCTGATGGCTGTTGCAATGCGCCGCAAGCATCCGGTGCCGGACCGGCATTTTTTTGTTCCACTAATAGGTTATGCGCTGCTCGCGACAGTCATCAACCAAACCTGCTTTCTTGTCGGCATCAAACACACCACTTCCACCAACAGCGCAATCCTCAACTCCCTCATTCCGGTGTTCACGCTCCTGATCGTGGTGCTGCGCGGACAGGAAATCCTCTCGCGGCGGATGGCGCTTGGATTTGTTTCCGCTCTCGTCGGCGTTCTCGTCCTCAGGCGCATCGAGGATTTCAGCCTGTCCAACGAAACATTCTACGGCGACCTCCTCACCATCATCAACAGCCTGAGCTATGCCACCTTTCTAGCCCTCAGCAAGAAGTTCTACGAAAAACACGATCCCATCTGGACCACCGTCTGGCTGTTCATGTACGGAAGCGTCGGCATTACAATCATCGCCATTCCCGACTGGCTCACCTTCACAATGCCGGCCATGAACACAACCCTCTGGGCCGAAGCCGCTTTCACCATAATCGGGGCAACGCTGTTCACCTATTTTCTGAACAACTGGGCCCTTGCCTGGGCAAAATCCTCGCACGTCGCCATATTCATCTATCTGCAGCCCGTGATCACAAGCATAATAGCCTGGAGCTGGCGCGGTGAGCAGGCCACCTGGCGCTCGATCCTTTCCACCATGCTGATTTTCATGGGACTTCTGATGGCGATTTCAAAACACGACAACCCCGACAAAAGGAGAGCTGACAAATGACGCCAAAATATGCCGGGTTCTGGATACGGCTTGTCGCGGACCTGATCGACAGCCTGCTCCTTTCCGTGGCTGCATGGATCCTGGAATATGCGCTGCTGGGAATCTTTTATGGAGGCTGGGCCCTCTACGCTTCGAAAACCGGACAGGACCTGCCCTCTTTCCGGAACGCCTTCAACGCCCTGTGGATGCAGGTTTTCAATCTCGGGCTGTACGGAGTCCTGGCCTTCCCGTATTACGTCTGGGGCCAGTTCAAATACGGCACCACGCTCGGCAAAAAACCGTTGAAGATATACGTCGTGAGCGCCGATGATTTCGGACGCATCACGCTCAAACAGTCGATAATCCGGTGCCTCGGATTCATCGTGTCGTACCTGCCCTTCATCGCCGGATATTTCATGGCGGGTCTGCATCCGCGCAAACAGGCGCTGCACGATCTGCTGGCCGGCACCGTTTCGATCAGGAAAAAAGATGTTCAAACTGCTGCGCCAGCTGCGGTCTGATTTTATTCTCGGGCTCACCACCCCCCTTGCCGCGGGGAGGATGATTGTTTCCAGCCCCCGTTTGCTTGCGCTCAGCGCGGCCCCCGTGCTGCTCACGGCAGTGATTTATTTTTACGGCATCGCCGCGGCCCAGACACACATCAAATCCTGGATGCTCCATTATATGGCCTCCTGGGGGCTGTCTCCCGAAAGCTGGCTCGCCTGGAGCCTTTTTCTGCTCTCAAAACTGGTATTGATGCTGGCGGCGGCCATCACCTTTTCGTTTGTGGCAAACGTCGTCTCGTCACCGCTCAACGACTGGCTTGCCGAAAGCGCCGAAGCGCCCGCCGGCCTCCCGCCGGTCCATAAAAGCGGAATCGGATTCAAGGCCACCGTTCTCATGATCGATCTGGCCAAAACCGTTGTTACCGCGGCGGCATCGGTGGCCGCCCTCGTCCTTTCCTGGGTCCCGGTGGTGAATATCATCGCCTTCATGTTCGCGTTCCTCATGGTCAGCTACCAGTATGTCAGCTACCCCCAGACAAGGCGTGGAATGGGAATAATGAGGAGCTTTGCCTTCCTGCTCAGGCACCCCCTGCCGAACCTCGGATTCGGAATGGTAATGATGTTTCTCTTCTCGATTCCGCTGCTTTCCGCCCTGTTCCTGCCGGTCGGGGTGGTGGGCGGAACCCTGCTGGTCGGCCGTCTTGTCGGAAGGCCGCACAAGCGGGTATAATGGACACTGACGGAGAACAAATGACTGATAACGACAGTCCCGACGACATTATCAATCCCAATGACTTCAAGTCCATTGATGTCCAGGTGATGATGATCAACGAGACATCGCATACCGGCGTGATGAAGGGGCAGCGCATGTTCGGCGAGGAGCAGCAGAAAGCCGCCTCCGCCTATGTCAAATTTTTGGAATTCATAGACAAGGGCATGATCATCGAGGTTCCGCATCCGTCCTGCGGCAAGGGACATACGCTTTGTCTCGACATCCAGGTATGCGGCATCAAGAACGAGATACACTTTGAAGTCACGGCAAGGGTCATGGAGATCGAAAATCTTGACGAAGGCCGCGACCGGATCAAGGTCACGCTCCTCACCTACGACGAGCTGTTCTGGAACGCCTTCAAGTCCGTGTTCCAGAACCGGCAGCAAGAGGTGACCGAGTTCTTTTTTGCGGCCAAGGGGACGGAAAAACCATGACCCCCGCGCAGGACAAGAACGAAGCCCTGTTTCGCAAGTACATCGACCCGAAAAAAATCATGATCACAGACCCGTGCATGGGAATGCGCGCCGGGCTCGCAAAAATGCTCACCGACATGGGGGCCCGCCCGGGAAACATAAAGCTATGCAGGGATTACGACACCGCCGACCAGCTGATGCCCGCCTTCAAGCCGGAGATAGTGCTTTGCGAATACGACCTCGGCCCGCGCTGCGGGCTTGATCTCCTGCAAGCGCACCGGGCGGCAAACCCGGAGAGCAAAAAGAGCCTCTTCATCCTGATCACCTCAAACTCCTCGCAGTCGGCCGTGGCCCAGGCGGCCGAAGAGGACATAGACAACTACATCCTCAAGCCCTACACGATTGATTCCCTGCGGACGTCGATCGTCCGCTCGGCGCTGATGAAGGACTACCCCACGCCGTACCAGAGCTCGATCGACGAAGGCAAAACCGCGCTCGAAAGCGGCGATTATGACACGGCGATTGCCACCTTTGAAAAAGCCATGAAACTGGACCCCAAGCCCACGCTCGCCTGTTTTTACCACGGTCAGGCCAATCTCATCAAAGAGCTGCTCGACTTCGCCCAGAGCGATTACAACAAGGGGCTTGCGTACAACCGCATCCACTACAAATGCCTCACGGGTCTTTTCGACCTGCTGATGAAACGCTCCATGCACGAAGGGGCGTATGATGTCGTCAAACGCATCGCGCGCTATTTCCCGGCCAATCCGCAGCGCCTCACGACGGTACTCCGGCTCGCGGTGATGACCAACAGCTTTGAGGACATCGAGCGCTACTACCAGATCTTCACCGGCATCGAAACGCGCAACGAAGAGCTGATAAAATACATCTGCGCGGCGCTTGTGGTGTGCGGTAAGTTCTATCTCCGCAAGGAATCCAAGTCCCGGGCCCTCGTGCTTTTTGACAAGGCAAGCATGTACGCCGGCGAAAAACCCGCCATACTGCGCGAAATCGTGATCACGCTCATCGCGGCGAACATGCAAAAAGAGGCTTCGGGTTTTTTAAAGCGCTTCGCCTCCTGCACGCACGAATCACCCGAGTTCCTGGCCGTAAGATATGTGCTGCAGGAGAGCTCCATGCCGGAGGTCGAATCGATAGCCGAAGGCGAAAAACTCCTCAGCATGGGCATTCATGACGCCGAGATCTATAAAATCCTGATCAAACGCTGCCTGCAGTCGGGAGATCCGGAAAAAGCGCAGAATCTTGTCCGGGCGGCCATCGCAAACTGCCCGAACTACGAGAAGGATTTTGAATCCGCCATGAAGCCGGATGCCGGACAGGGCTGATCATCCGGCGGACGGCGCGGGATGGACCTTGAAAAGCCGGGCAAGCGCATCCACAAAAAACCCGTCAAGCCGGCTGCCGCAGAGCACGATGGTTTTTTCCACGGCTTCGAGGGGGCTGATCCCGGGGCTGTTCGGATTTTTGATCACCAGATTGCAGAACTCGTCGGCAACCGCCACCAGCCTGGCGATGGGATGAATCTTGTTTTTTTTCAATCCCGAAGGAAATCCGGTTCCCTCGCAATTTTCGTGATGTTGCAGGGCGACCTCGATAATGTCATCCGGCATGAATTGCATTGACTGCAGTATCTTTGCCCCGCGCAGCGGATGCGTTTCATAAATCTTGATTTCGTCGG
>MEQJ01000109.1:0-1896 GCA_001770165.1 Bdellovibrionales bacterium RIFOXYD1_FULL_53_11
AAAAGGTGTCGATGGACGGGGCGTATTTTTTCGGGAGTTTGATTTACAGTTTTGGAAAGTAATATACGGGCGTAAAATTAACAATTATTATTAATGTTATTTTGATTTTGTTGTTTATAAAAATTACAACAAAAACAATATGTTATTTAGTGAAAACGAGCTGATTTTAAATTGATTAGTCTGTCCGCCTCCTTTATACTGGTCTAGTATGCTCAGGTATTTGTGGGCCGTATGCTGCGTAGTGTCTTTTACTCTTTCTTCCGGCTGTAAGAATGCCGAGATGGATTCGGAGAGCCTTGATGCGTCGAAGGACAAGACGGAAGAGACGTCGTCATTGGAATCGTCCGGTTCGACAGTGTCACTTGGTAATATTTCGCTTTCGATGTCTACACTTTCGATGTCTCCTGCTTCGGGAAACGCGGGAGACACAGCGACAATATATCTGACTTTGAAGGATGCCGATGGCAACATCATTGACGACGATTCGCGTGCCGGGGTGCTTACGCTGAGCGCACAAGGGGCGGCGGGGGGCACTGGCAGTTTCGGATCGTTCTCATACGATGGTGCGGGTGTTTATTCGGCGCAGTTTACATTCGAACTCGTCGGTTCAAACAATATCGAGGCTGGCATTGGGACCTGGACTTTTTCGGATACAGAGTTTTTTACCGTCGTGGATCATGATACTTCACCTTCGGTAGCAGAGGCGGTTGATGATACATATTCGTATATGACTCTCGAACCGTCGGTGGCGGGTCCGACTACGGTTGTCGCAAACGGAGCGGAACTCGTTTCTATCACTTATTATCTCTATGATGCCTATGGAAATCCGGTGGACGAAGTCACGCCAACATTCGGTTCGTCAGGTACAATAAATACGCAATTTGCATGTTCATCATCCAACCCCAGCGGCGTGTCGACCTGCTCGATGAGTTCGACAAAGGCGGAGACAAAAACAATATCCACTCTAACCCCTTCCGGAATAACGACACTCATTGATGATATTGAGTTTGTGGCGGGAAACGCAAATGATGCTTATTCTTCCATTTCCGGTTCGCCGGTTACAATCAATGGGACGAACCGGTCTACGATCACGGTTGTTCTGGGGGATATTTTTGACAATCCGGTGATTGGCACGACACCGGTTTTTACCGCTTCGGGATCATCAAACACGGTTTATTCGTGCAGTGCGACCGATACAGCTGGAATGTCCACCTGTGAACTCGGCTCGACCTATGCCGAAGTAAAAACAATCAGCATTACTTCTCCTTCAGGGTTGACGGTGAACAGCAACGTGACTTTTTCTCCAGGAGCGGCGTACAAACTTGCATTTGATTCACAGCCCGCTCTGAATTCAGACAACAAGGCGCTAAGTTCGCTGGGCAGCATCAGTGTCAGGATTCTTGACCAGTGGGACAATCATGTAACTTCAGCGGTAAACAATGTTGATCTGTCGATATATACAAATCCCGGCAGCGGAGCACTTTCGGGCACGACCAGCGTGGCGGCTACTGCCGGAACGGCGTGGTTTTCAAACATCAGCATCAATAAACCCGGGGATGGTTATGAACTTGAGGCCTCGTCTGGCGTGTTGATTGATGCAACCGGCAATGCGTTTAATATAATCGGCCGTGATCTTGAGGTGCCGGTAGACATGATAGACGTTCCATTGAGTTCAGATACTTCGGACAGGACATTCATGAGAACGCAGACCAGATTTGATACGGATGATTATGACGGAAACAAGCAGCATTATTTTGAAATCGTTGCCACCAACTCTGATAATGCCGACCGGGATGTGATTCTGGTCAACAGTTTTTCTTCATACGTGTCTTCAATTTCAGTTGGTGCGCATACAACCATGCCGGAAAGGCTCCGTAGTTCGTTCAGCCCGACGTC
>MEQJ01000109.1:1991-6529 GCA_001770165.1 Bdellovibrionales bacterium RIFOXYD1_FULL_53_11
GCAGCTCCGCCGCGGTGGATTCCGCCCTGAGCGCAACCACTTTTACACAGTCGGCACCGTATAATTATACATTATTTAAAAATGACAGCTCAAACTATGCCGTGGCGGTGAGTGGTTTTACGAGCTGGCAGCTTGATGCGGTCATGTCAAATACGGGTGCTGGCACGTCAGTGGCACTGTTTGTCCATGGCAGTTCGAGCGAAGTTGCATCGAGTACCGTTACGGCGGGTTATTCCACCCTGCCGACGCTCTATTCCTCCGGCAATATTTCTTCGCTTAATTCAAGCTTCGGTGATTTCCACGCTAAAATCAGCTCGCCTGTTTCATATTACATTTATCTTTATCGGGCAGGCCTCTGGCAGAAATTGACAGATCTTACCAAGGTTCAGGTTTATTACAGGACCGGCCTGGGGGCATATGCATCGGACACGACCAAATATACCAACTATTATAACAGGACAAATGTGGATTTGAGCTTGTTCACGCTGCCAAGCATATACAACATGGTGGTCTGCAACACCTCGATTGCGGCCAACCACGCCATCCTCGATGGCGGAGTGAGCGCATCGGGCGTTACAACATATACAGGGGCAAATCATATTTCAGGCTCTTCGGTCTCAATCAGCAGCTCTGGATCGATGAATATTTATTCTTCTTCGGAGATGTCCGGCGGCATAACAAACGGCAACGATTATTATACGGGATACAATCTGACGGCCGTCGGTACTGGGACGTTCAACAGCAGCTTCATCACTATCCGTGCGGAATAAGCTGATGAATTTGTGGCATCCAGAGGAAAACGGATCAAATCGCTTTCTGATGTTCGAACCGCCATGCTATGATTCAACCATGTATTCCATACGAGGTTCTCTCATGGCTATGAAATGGAACGTATCATGACGATGCTCAAGCTGCTTTCTGAATGCGGCGAGTTCTGCACGGCGCGCACCCACCCTTCCATTGTTAAACTTCGGCAAACCGTTCTCAAGGTCCTGGAGAACGGAGAAACACTGACTGTTGATCGCAGCGGTCTGAAGAGTTTTACGGTTTCATTTCTGGATGAGTGGCTTGGAACGCTTATTGCGGAAAAAGGCGTGGCATGCATACGCGCGCAAGTGCAATTCCAGCCGCCCCTGGAGCCGTTCCTGGAAGAGCAGCTTGAGCGCTCCTTCAGGCTCAGGCATCAATAAGAAGACGAATCCGGCTTTTCCAGCACCCCCGCGCATTCCACGTGCGGCGTCTGCGGAAAAAAATCAAACACCGCGCACCCCGTGAGGCGCCATCCGGCACGGGTCAGCTTGCAAAGATCGCGCGCCCACGAATCGGGGTCGCAGCCCACGGCAACAACCCGTTGCACCTTGAGCGCGGCGAGAGCCGGGAGGAGTTCCTTCATTTCCTCGGCCAGCCCGATGCGGGGGGGGTCGACAATCACGATGTTCTGCGCCGCGCTTTCGAGTGCGATGAAACGCTCCGGATTGCGCCGGGTCTTGATGAGCCAGCGCAGCACGGCAGTGCGGTGGAACGTCATGTTGCCGGGCGCTCCGGCCCCGGCGTCGGGGGGGATCGAGATGTCCACGCAGTGAACCTGCCCTGCGCGTCCGGCAAGCGGGCGCGACAAATTGCCCGAGCCGCCAAAGAGATCAAAGACAACGCCTGATCCATCGGGTACGGCGCGGCCCACCCACGCCTGCAAATGTGTGTTTTGTTCGTCGTGGAGCTGTCTGAACCCGCCCGCACCGTGCGGGGCGTTCCAGACCGTGCGTACGGTGCCGTCCGGCAAAACCTCGACCTCTGCCTTGTAGGGGCGCACAAGTTTCGAGCCTGTGGTCCGGATGCCCGCGAGCGCGGCATTGATTTCCTGCCGTGCAACCGGGCAGGTGTCAACCGCCACGATGTCGTGGCTTTTTCTCGCGTAAAATCCCAGCGTGTCACCGTTGCCCCGGAGCTGGATGCGGTTGCGGTAGTTCCATGGATCATGGGCTGGAAACTCATCCGGCTTTGGCGCATCCTTGAGGCCCACGCGCCCGAGTGCATGCATTACGCCGCCAAGTTTGGTGGTCCATTGCTTTTGATACGGTATGTGCTGCCACATGCAGCCGCCGCAGCGGCCAAAGACGCTGCAGCGCGGCTCCACGCGCCCGGGTGATGGCTCAAGGACCTCAACGGCTTCGGCCAGGGCGTATTTTTTTTCTTCCGAACAAATGCGCGCCCGCACCCTGTCTCCGGGCGCCGTGAGCGGGACAAAAATTACGCGCCCCCCTGCGTCCCGGGCCACGCCCGCGCCGCTGCGGGCAAGATCGGTGATGGTGAGTTCGATGGCGTCTGTCATTATGCGCCGCACTATACAGTGAAAGCCTTGAATAAACAAGGCAGCAGCATGGATGGTCTTGATCTGCTCAGGATTTTGAGGCAGAATATTGAGTATGGTCAATAGATTGATTCAGAATCCAGACAACAGCTTTATACTTCTGGGGCCGCGCGGTTCCGGTAAATCCACCTGGTTGCGGAAGTTTTTCAAAAAAAACGTGCTGTTTATTGATTTACTGGATCTGAAGATGCAGCGGCAGCTCATCCGCCATCCTGAATCGCTTTCAGACATGATACGGGCCGTCCAATCAAGAGTTGAATGGGTGGTGATTGACGAAATCCAGAAAATTCCAGCCCTTCTTGATACCGTCCACCAGTTTATAGAAACCACAAAAATCAAATTCGCCCTGTCCGGATCAAGCGCGCGGAAATTGCGGCGCGGTGCCGCCAATCTGCTTGCCGGACGGGCCTTTGAAATGAATTTGTATCCGCTTGTTTCGGGCGAAACCGGCAAACGGTTTGATTTGCAGTCCTGTCTTGAGTGGGGGGGGCTTCCCAAGATCCTGTCGTTGAAGAAAACCGGGGACAGGATCGATTTTCTTCAGTCTTATGCGCACCTTTATGTAAAAGAGGAGATCCAGGAAGAACAGATAGTAAGAAAACTCGATCCGTTCAGGGAGTTTCTTCCGGTGGCGGCTCAAACAGATACGCGAATCGTGAATTTCAGCAAAATTGCAGATGATGTCGGAGTTGATGCGGCAACGGTGATGTCATATTTTGAAATTCTCGAAGATACTTTTCTTGGATTCAGATTGCCGGCTTATCATACGTCAATTCGCAAAAGGCAAAGGCAGAATCCGAAATTTTATTTTTTTGATTCCGGGGTGAGAAGGGCGCTGGATGGAACAATAGGTGAACATGTTCCGCCGGGAAGAAAGGAATATGGCCGTCTTTTTGAGGGTTTTGTCATCAATGAGATAATCCGCTTGAACAAGTATTATAAAAAATATTTTGAGTTTTCATATTTGAATGCGGATGAGGACTCCGAAATTGATTTGATTGTCGAGAAGGGCCGGAGGGCAAGGTTCATCATTGAAATCAAGTCTTCAGACCGGGTGGATATGGATGATGTCAAGCCATTGCGCAATTATCTGACGGATTTTCCAGAAGCCAAAGCCCTTTGTCTTTCCAATGATATCCGCAGCCGTACGGAGCGGGGTATGATATTTTGTCATTGGAAGAAGGGGGTTGAGGAAATATTTAACTGAACAGACCCATTCTTACCTCTCGACGCGACAGGCAACTTCTGCTAATTTGCCTCGCAAGCCGCGCATGCCAAAAAATATACGCAACTTCTCGATTATTGCTCACATCGACCACGGCAAATCAACGCTGGCCGACCGCATTTTGGAAAAGACCGGGACCGTGAGCGCGCGCGAGATGGAAGCCCAGTTTCTGGACAATATGGACATCGAGCGCGAACGCGGCATCACCATCAAGGCGCAAAGTGTCCGCCTTAATTACAAGGCCAAAGACGGAAAAGATTATGTTCTCAACCTGATAGATACGCCAGGGCATGTGGATTTTACCTATGAGGTGTCGCGCTCGCTCGCCGCGTGCGAGGGGGCGATACTCGTGGTGGACGCGTCGCAGGGCGTGGAGGCCCAGACGCTTGCCAATGTGTTCATGGCCATCGACAACAACCTTGAGGTGTTTCCGGCGATCAACAAGATCGACCTGCCGGCGGCCGACGCCGACCGGGTCATAAAAGAGATCGACGAGGTCATCGGGCTCGTGGATACGGCACATGCCGTCAAGTGCAGCGCCAAAAGCGGCATCGGCGTCGAAGAAGTGCTTGAAGCAGTCGTAAAATATTTTCCGCCGCCCAAGGATGCGGATGGCGAGCCGCTTCGCGCGCTTATTTTTGATTCCTGGTATGATGCATACCAGGGCGTTGTCGCGCTTTGCCGTGTGTTTGAGGGTACGGTCAAAAAGGGCATGCATATCTGTCTTCATCATGCGGGCAAGGATTTCGAGGTCCAGCGCGTGGGTGTTTTTTCGCCCCGCTATACGGACGCCGATGCGCTTTCGAGCGGCGAGGTGGGCGCGATAATCTGCGGCATCAAGGACGTGCGCGACATGAAGGTGGGCGATACGATCATGGACGTCGCAAATTCCGCGGGCAAGCCGCTTGAGGGCTTTAAAGAGGCAAAGCCCATGGTTTTCAGCGG
>MEQJ01000109.1:6553-12658 GCA_001770165.1 Bdellovibrionales bacterium RIFOXYD1_FULL_53_11
CTCCGCCTCAACGACTCTTCCCTGAGCTGGGAGCCGGAGACCTCGACGGCGCTCGGGTTCGGGTTCAGATGCGGATTTCTGGGGTTGCTGCACATGGACGTGGTGCAGGAGCGGCTGGAGCGCGAATATCAGCTTGATCTGATTACGACGGCGCCTTCGGTCGTTTATCGCATCACCAAAACCGACGGCGAAGTCGTCATGGTCGACAATCCCGCAAAACTGCCCGAGCTGACGCGCATTGCAACCATCGAAGAGCCGTTCATCAAGCTTACCGTCCATGTTCCGACCGAGCATGTCGGCGTTGTCATGTCCCTTCTCAAGGAGCGGCGCGGTGTACAGGAAAAAATGGAATACGTCACCAAGGAGCGCCTCAGCCTGGTGTATCAGCTGCCGCTCAGCGAGATGGTTTTTGATTTTTATGACAAGCTCAAGAGCGTTTCGCGCGGATATGCGTCAATGGATTACGAGTTCAGCGAATACCGCTTGTCAGACATGGTAAAACTCGACATTCTTATCAACGGAGATCCCGTGGATGCGCTTTCGGTCATCATACATCGGGACAAATCGCTGTATCGCGGCCGGGAACTGGCAAAGAGGATGAGGGAATTGATCCAGCGGCAGATGTTCGAGGTTGCAATCCAGGCCTGCATCGGAGCGAAGATCGTCGCAAGGGAGACTGTTTCGGCGTATCGCAAGAACGTCACCGCAAAATGTTATGGCGGCGACATCTCCCGCAAACGCAAACTTCTTGAAAAGCAGAAAGAAGGCAAAAAACGCATGAAACAGGTCGGCTCGGTCGAGATTCCGCAGGAGGCGTTCCTCGCGGTCTTGAAGGTGGACTGATGGAGGCGGGGCGATGAAAAAACATCTCGCTACGCTCAAACATTATGGCTGGGCGGTCGTGCTGGCGGTCGTGCTGGCGATGTTCATCAGGTCAAAAATCACCGAGGCATACAGGATTCCGAGCGGTGCCATGAGCCCCGCACTCGAAAGCGGTGACGTGATTTTTGTCGCCAAGTGGCCTTTTGGCGTAAAAGTGTGGGGGATGAATCTTTATTCCGGGCGCGTGCCGCGGCATGGCGAGGTCGTGGTGTTTTCGCCGTTTCCGGAGCAGAGTATTGAGTACATCAAGCGCGTGGTGGCAGTCGGCGGCGAGAAAATCGAGATCAAAAAGGGGCAGGTTTTCATAAATTCGAGATCCATGGTGGTTCCGGGCGGCGACAGCAAGGCGGCTTGCGGCAGGGAACGGCTGTTCAATGGCGTCACCTATGCGGTCTGCTGGGAGCAGCCCCTGATGGATGATCTGCCGGAGACCGTGGTGCCTGCTGGTTCGGTTTTTGTACTTGGTGATTTACGTACCAGACAGCCGGGCAGCAAGCGGCATGGCTGGGGTATTGTGCCGTTTTCACACGTGACCGGCTCGGCGGTGATGACCTGGCTTTCGATCGAGCCGTCGGGTTCGGGACGCGGCAATCTTTTTTCAAGGATAAGATTTGAGCGGATGCTGAGGGGCATCGACTAGGAGGATATGTGAAGAAAACCGCTTCAAGAAAAAAAACCGCTTCAAGAAAAAAAACAAGGCCGGCAGCCGCGGCGGTTACCGGCCTTCGCAAGTTGCACCTGCTGGGCGCGGCCGAGTTGTCGGAGGGCGAGATCCGTTTTCTGCTTTCAACGGCAAAGGCTTTTGCCCCTTATGTTGTCAGGGGCGAGACGATACCGCTTCTGCAGGGCAAGACGGTTGTTAATCTTTTTTTCGAAAATTCCACGCGTACGCGCATGTCGTTCGAGCTGGCCACGCGCAAGCTCGCCGGCGGAACGCTCAACTTCGCCGCTTCCACTTCGAGCGTGGCAAAGGGTGAGACGCTTATCGACACCGCAAAGAACATCGAGGCCATGCGCCCGCACTGCCTTGTTGTAAGGCATTCTTCGGCGGGCAGCCCGTGGTTTCTTGCTTCATCCGTCGGGGTGCCGGTTGTCAACGGCGGCGACGGGTTCCACGAGCATCCCACGCAGGCGCTGCTTGACGTTTTTACAATGGAAGAAAAACTCGGCACGGTTAAAGGCAAACGCGTGGTCATCATTGGTGATATCGCGCACAGCCGCGTGGCGCGTTCCAATATCCATGTGCTCCGCAAGCTGGGTGCGTCGGTCGCGGTATGCTCGCCGCCCACGCTCATGCCGCCGCTGCCGGAGACGCTCGGTGTTGATTATGCCGAGCGGCCCGAAGGGCTTTTGCGCGATGCCGATGTGGTCATGGCGCTCAGGATCCAGCTTGAGCGGCAGAACAAGATGCAGATCCCGTCGGTGGCTGAATATTCGCAGTTCTGGGGCCTGAGCCGCGATCGGGCCAAGCTGCTGAAGCCAAGCGCGATCATCATGCATCCCGGTCCCGTCAATCGCGGGGTCGAGCTTGATCCGGAGGTCGCTGACGGCGCAAATTCCGTGATTTTGGACCAGGTATTCAATGGTATCCTGGTGCGCATGGCGGTGCTTGCCGCCGTTTGCAATCCTGACGGACTCAGGGGTTGGCTTTCGAAGGGAGGTCGCCGTGGCTGAAAACAAGGCGCTTTTGATAAAGGGCGGAAGGGTGATTGATCCGGCGTCGGAGCGGGAATCGCTTGCGGATGTACTGATTGATGACGGCAAGATCATTGCGGTTGATGATCCCGGAAAAATCCCTGAATCAAGGGCTGCGAGAGTGATTGATGCCGCCGGATGCTGGGTTGTTCCGGGGCTTATTGATGCGCATGTGCATCTCAGGGAGCCGGGATTCGAATACAAGGAGACGATCGAAAGCGGCACTGCCGCCGCAGTGGCCGGCGGTTTTACTTCTGTTGCCTGCATGGCCAATACTTCGCCGGTCAATGACAGCCCGTATGTGACGGCGTTCATCATGGAAAAGGCCCGGTCCACCGCAAAGTGCAGGGTGTTTCCGGTGGGGGCGCTGAGCAAGGGGATGCGGGGCGAGGAGCTTGCCGAGATAGGCGGGATGATTTCCGAGGGGGCGCGGGCGATAAGCGATGACGGCGGAAAGCCCGTGATGAATTCCTATCTCATGCGCAAGGCCATGGATTACGTGCGTGCGTTTGATGTGCCGGTGATCAGCCATGCCGAGGATGCGCATCTTGTCGGGCAGGGGGCGATGAACGAGAGCGCGCTTTCGAGCGAACTTGGTCTGAGGGGCAATCCGGATGCGGCCGAGGAGATCATGGTTGCGCGTGAGGTTGCGCTTTGCCGCCTTACAAAGGCGAAGGTGCATATCGCGCACATAACGACCGCGGTGGCGCTTGAGCATTTGCGCCGGGCCAAGGATGCGGGGCTGCCCATCACCGCCGAGGCCACTCCGCACCATCTTACGCTCAATGAAGAATCCATCCGTGCATACAACTCCAATTTCAAGATGTCCCCGCCGCTGAGGAGCAGGCATGACGTCGAGGCATTAAGGCGCGCTGTTGCCGACGGCGTGGTGGACATGATTGCCACCGATCATGCTCCGCACGGGATTATCGACAAGGCGCTTGAGTTTGATCTTGCGGCGAGCGGGATCATCGGGCTTCAGACCGCGGTGGCGCTTGCGCTCAAACTGGTGCATGACGGGCTGATGAAGCCGATGCGTTTTGTGGAGGCGTTTACCTCAAAGCCTGCAAAGCTGCTCGGTATTCCATACGGGACGCTCCGGCCCGGCAGTGCGGCGGATATTGCCGTGATTGATCCGGATGCCGGCTGGGTTTTCAGGGATGATGTCATTCTTTCGAAGAGCGGCAACTCGCCGTTCATCGGCTGGGAGTTCAAGGGGCGTGCAAGATACACGCTTATTGACGGCAGAGTTGTCTTTGGGTCCGAAGGCTGAGATAACTGTTGGTAGGGCATGTATCAGAAATATCTTGAGCCAGTTATAGAAGAATTTACGACAGGTGACTATTACCGCGAGGTCTACAACGCCAAGCAGGAGTATTTTGACAAGTCGGGCGTTGTTTACGAGGACGATGTCGAGTTCGAGCAGCGCATGTGTATTTTCATGGACTGGTATCTGTTTGATCGCGATCTGCCGGGCGTGGATCTGCCGCCGATCAAGTATTATTTCCGGAAGAACAAGGACGCTTTTTCAAACGAAGAGCTCAACATCTACCGCGATTTTTGTAATACGGCGCATTCTGTTTTCCGCCTCAAGCGTTTTACCTGGCTTCGCAAGGGGCTTGTGGTGGTGGATCTTTTTTCGAACAAGATGTTCACGGTGACGGATCTTGAGGTCAATCGCGGTTTTGCGCGTGGCGATATTTTCGAGGCGCGCATCATTCCGTTCAAGGGCGTGTGCGAGTTTTCGCGCGGTTTTTGTTTTCATCCGGTTGAGATGGAATCATTTATAATGAATGAAATCAAAAAAGTGCGGTTTCAGGATAAAAACCGTCAGACCAAGCTCATCTTGCAGCTTGCTGCAATGAAGCTCAAGCATCTGCGTTTTCAACATATAGGCATCAAGCACATCTATACGTTTCAGTCGCGTTTCTAATTGTGCGGCAATTTGCAACAGTGTTTAAAAATGCTACAACTATTTGAAATTAAAGATTTTTTATTTGCAGGCCGATGTGCCGGGGTGTAGTTTTAACTTTATCGGGATAAACCCGTTAACAAACCTAAGGAGAATGAAAATGAAGAAATTCGTACTTGTAATTGCAGCGATGTTTGCAATGACGGCGTTTGCTGAAGAAGCACAGAACACAGAACCAGCCGCGGTTGCTCCTGAGCAGGCTCAGACAGCCAAGCCGGCCAAGAAAGTAAAGAAAGCAAAGAAAGCAAAGAAAGCAAAGAAAGCCAAGGCTGCTCCGGCTGCAGAAGCACCAGCTGCACAGTAAGCTTTTTCGTTATAACGGAAAGTACCCAAAACCCCTGTTCCGCGTATGCGGGGCGGGGGTTTTGCTTGTTTAGTTTAGGTATTGGTTGATGTAAGGTCCCCGTCTATAATGATCAAGGTGCGGAAGATACTTGCCATAAAGGTGCGCTCTCTTGGTGATACCGTGCTTGTCACCGCTCCGCTTGCCGAACTCCGGCGCGCTTATCCCGATGCGGCCATTCATGTGGTGGCCGAAGAAAAATGGGCCCCCATACTTGAAGCGCATCCGGCAATAGACAAGTTGTGGCCCTATTCCAGGCCCCGCAACTGGGTGGGAAGAATCACCCGCTCGGCTTATCTTGCGGGATTTTTCTTCAAGCTCTGGCGGCAGAAGTTTGATTGTGTCGTGAATTTCCATGCAAGCACTTCCACCGCGCTTTTTTCAAGGGCGACCGGCGCCCGCGTAAGGGCGGTGCATTTTCACGGACACAAGGACGAAAACAGGTATTCGACCGTGATCATCCCCGACAAGGGCAGGATCAAGCCCATTATCGAGCGCGATATGGATGTGGTGCGCGCGCTTGGCATCAATGTGCCGGAGGGAAAAACGCCGGAGGTGCATGTTACACCCGGGGAAATCCAGGAAGCACGCGAACAGCTTGCGGCCCGCGCAATGCGCCAGCCCCTGCTTGCGCTGGGAATCGGCGCGAGCCGCCCGACAAAAAGCTGGCCGACGGGTTGCTTTGCGCGCCTTGCGATCGGATGGGTGCGCCGCACCGGCGGCGCGGCGCTCGCGCTTGGTGGCGCGGATGATGATGCGGCCGGCAGGGCATTTTTACGATCCGTAAATGACGAGCTGGTTGCATCGGGCGGAACCGGGGATGCGATCGAAAACGTGCGGCAGTCGATCGGGGTCGAAACCGGTTTTACCCTGCGGGAGCTTGCCGGTTTTCTCTCGATCTGCTCCGTCTATGCCGGCAATGATTCGGGTTGCAAACACGTTGCCGCCGCCGTGGGCGCCCCGACCTGCACTGTTTTTGGTCCGGAGCATCCTTATGAGTGGCATCCATATTCGAAGGACCGGCATCCATTTTTTTTCGTCGAAGGCCTGATGTGCCGCAAAAGCGGCGAGCCCGGCATGCCCAAATGGTGCGGCGCGGAGCGCTGTGTGTCCGGCAATCACGGCTGCATGAATTCCATCAAGGTGGAAGACGTTCTTGGCGAGTGCGTGCGGATAGGACGCAAAAAATGATCAGCGCAGTCATCATCACACG
>MEQJ01000109.1:12708-14971 GCA_001770165.1 Bdellovibrionales bacterium RIFOXYD1_FULL_53_11
CCCTGGGCTTCGCGGGTGCGGGTTGTCGGCCATGAATGGAAGGGCTTCCGCGACCAGCGCAATTATGCGATCCGCGAGGCCAGACACGACTGGATTCTGGCCGTTGATGCCGATGAGGTCTGTTCACCGCCGCTTGCCATGCGCCTGAAGAAAATTCTCTCGTTGCCGGGTGGTCCGCCCTGCAAATACTATAAAGTGCGGCGGCAGGAGTTTTTTCTGGGAAAGCCCATTCACTACGGCGTATGGAACCCGAGTTATCAGGACCGTTTTTTTCATCGCGAGGGCATTGAATACGTGAACGACATCCACGAATATCCCCGCTATCCATCCGAGCCCGAGCGGATACACGAGCCGCTCCTGCACTGGCCGGATTTTTCGCCGGAGGTTTTTCTGGCCAAGATGAACAAATATACCACCATCGAGGCGCGCGACCGCGTGCTGGCGGGGCAGCGTACCAACTGGCTCAGGATGGTTTTTGCGTTTCCGGCCATGTTCTGGAAAAACATGTTTTATTACAAGGCCTGGCGGGACGGATACCACGGCATGGTGATTTCAGTTCTGGAGGGCATTTCCAGGGCCGTGAGGCATGTAAAAATGTGGCAGTTCCAGCGCGAACTTGATCAAAAGGGCGGCGGAGGCGCAAGTGGCGCCTAGGATTTCCGGCTTCATGATGTTTCGAAACGGCGTGAGTTTCGATTATCCGTTTGTAGAAGCCATGCGCTCCATGCTGCCGCTGGTGGACGAGTTGATTGTAAATGTCGGTGAATGCGGCGATGGAACGCTTGACCTGGTGAAAAAATTTGCCGCCGGAGAAGGCGCCGGAAAAGTCTCGTGGTTTACGAGCGTCTGGCCGCTTGACGAGCCGGGCATGCGCACCGGCGGGCGCGTGCTTGCGCAGCAGACCAATCTTGCGCTTGACCGGTGTACGGGTGACTGGTGCCTGCATCTGCAGGCCGACGAGGTTTTTCACGAAGACGATGTTTCCTTGCTCCGGGGCGCGATCGAACGCGTGACGCTCATGCCGGATGTTGACGGGCTTTTATTTGATTACGTTCATCTTTACGGCTCGTTTGATGTGATGCAGGTTTCGCGCAGCGCCTACCGGCGCGAAGTGAGGGCGCTGAAACTCTCCTGTGATCCCAGGAGCGTGGGCGACGCGCAGGGTTTCAGGACGCGTGACGGACGCAAGCTGCGCGTGCTCCGCTCGGGCGCGAGGGTGTTTCATTACGGCTGGGTCCGTCCACCCGAAAAAATGCGTGAAAAGACCGTGTTCATGGACAAGCTGTATCACGGCAGCGCGGACGCCGGTGCGCCGGCGACCGGCGACAATTACAGATATAAAAAATTTCCGGGGCTCAAAAAATTCACCGGCACGCACCCGCGCGTGATGCACGAACGCATTGCCGGCAAGGGCTGGCGCTGGGATCTTGATGCATCACCGCTTGAGTGGAAGCCCGGTGATGCCTTGAAGATAGTGCTTGATGCCGCGGAAAGCCTGACCGGGAAAAGATTCTTTGAATACAGGAATTACCGCCTGGCCGGTGGCAAAAGCGTTCCCGCGCCGGCGCTTTCCGGTACGGAAAAACCCAAGGCCTCTCTTGTTGTCACTACTTATGAGATGCCGCGGCACCTTGCGCTTGTGTGCGCGGCGCTTGAGCGTCAGAGCGAGCGTGATTTCGAGATCCTGCTTTGCGACGACGGTTCGGGGCCGGTTACGGGCGCGGTGGCGCGGGATTTTATCCGGCGCGCTCCGCTGCCGGTGCAATACTTTTGGCAGGAGCACAAGGGATTCCGCAAATGCCGCATCCTCAACAAGGCGCTCGCGGCGGCCCGCGGCGAAATCATGATTTTTCTCGATGGCGACTGTGTTCCGCACCGGCACTATGTTCGAGATCACATCATGATGCAGGAAAGCGGATGTTTTCTGGCCGGTCGAAGGGTCGAATTGGGCGAGCACTTGAGCGCCCGTCTATCGCCGCGCGCCGTTCGCGCAGGATATTTTGACTGGCCCCATCCTTCGCTGGTGTGGAGTGTGCTGCGGGGTGAGAGTTCGCATCTTCAGCGCACGGTGCGCATTGCCTGGCGCTGGCTCAGGCGTCTTTTTGGCATGATGCACGTGGATGATCTTAAGGGCTGCAATTATTCGGTTTCGCGCAAGGCACTGTTGGATCTCAACGGTTTTGACGAGGATTACGAGGGCTATGGCCGGGAGGACACGGATATTGAACTCAGGTTGCTCAACTTTGGCTTCAAAATCAAATCC
>MEQJ01000110.1:0-6107 GCA_001770165.1 Bdellovibrionales bacterium RIFOXYD1_FULL_53_11
AAGCATCTGCCGGGCCTTTTCGCCCTCAACGCTGTCGCTTTGGGCGGCCCGCGAAAGCAGCGCGGTAAACCAGCCCGGCTTTTCTCCGGCGGACCACCCGTTTAAAGATACGAGCGACGCAACCAGTCCAAACAAAATAAATAGATTTTTCAATCATCCCCCCGACCGGCTGTTTAACAGCCCAAACAGCGGTCCGCATCAATGGCCGCCATGCACCCGCCGGCGGCCGCCGTGACGGCCTGACGATAGACCGGGTCGGTCGCATCGCCGGCGGCGTATACGCCCTCAACGCTCGTGCGCGTGGTGCCGGGCTGGACCTTTATATAACCGTTTCCGTCACAATCAAGATGGCGGCGGAATACTCCCGTATTGGGCTCATGGCCGATGCCCATGAACACGCCCTTTACGGCAATGTCTTTCACGGCTCCGGTCTGGATATTGCGCAGACGCAATCCATCGACCGCTTTGTCGCCCAGGATCTCCTCGACCGCCGAATCCCATTCGAACCTGATTTTTGAATTTGCAAACGCCTTGTCCTGCATCGCCTTGCTCGCCCTCAAGGCGTCACGCCGGTGTATGACCGTGACTGTTTTTGCAAAATGAGTGAGGAACAGGGCCTCTTCCATCGCGGTATCGCCGCCGCCCACGACGGCAACGTCCATGCCGCGGAAGAAAAAACCATCGCACGTGGCGCAGGCTGACACGCCCTTGCCCTTGAAGCGGGCCTCTGACGGTATACCAAGCCATTTGGCATAGGCGCCGACGGCAATAATCAAACTGCGCGTGCGCACCTTTGCGCCACCACGAAGCTCAAGCAAAAACGGACGGCGCGAAAAATCAACGTTCTCGACTTCGCCCTGCAAAAAGCGGGTTCCGAACCGCTGTGCCTGCGCGCGCATGCGGTCCATCAGCTCGGGGCCCGTGACACTTTCCGGAAAACCGGGAAAATTTTCGACTTCACTCGTGATGGTAAGCTGGCCGCCGGGCTGCATTCCCTCGATGACAACCGGCTTGCGGTTGGCGCGCGCCGCATAAACAGCCGCCGTAAGGCCCGCGGGCCCGGAACCAATGATCGCAAGTGCTTCAACCGAAGCGTCTGACATTATTCGGCGTCGTAGTCGTCGGTCTTGGCGGCAACCACCGGGACCGGATCAGGACGGCGCTCGGAATCATCCTCCATCTCGGCAATCTCGTCGATGCTGATCCAGTCGGCGTTTTCGGTGTCATCCGGAAGATTTTTTAGCATCTTCTGGACGTCGTCATGCTCGACCATTGCGCGCTGAACGTTGCGCTCGACAACACGGGTGTCAAAATGCTTTTCTTCAACTGCTTCACGTAAAAGTGCCATAGTGCATTATAACTAAACGGAACGGGTACCAATAGTCAACTAAAGAACGATCCGGCTGGCTCCCTTTCGGGAGCCAGCGGCATCAGGCAGGCTATAGGTGGGAAAATTTTGGTAGGATCTTTGGCGACCCCGGCATCTCCAACCCAGCCTACGTACCGCTCTTTTTGACCACAGCCAGAAGTCTCGTAAAGGAATAATGCAGGGTGCGTGCCAAGTGGGGCCTGGGCGCAAAAAAACCGTCAGAACAACCTGAAACGCAATATATTGCGTATTAAGAGCATTTGAGCTGGATTCAAACCATTTTTCGAGCTGCTTTGCCGCTAAGCGTCTGATGAAAAAAAGGCCATTGTCCAATCATGCACTGGTAGCATGTTGTCCCCGTGCTACAGCTACACTTGTTCTTTCCATGGGCGAGCAGCAGACATTTTGATGTCCTTTTGCCCCCGGGTTCTAACTTTTCAGAGGCGACATCTTTCCTGACATAGGGGGGCGATTGCTGGCTTTTCTCTTCTGGTCACAAAATAACGCAATGTGGTCACAAAAATGTTGACGTGCGTCAGAACAGGAGCTAAACCTCCGTATCATGCAAGAGGAGAGACAGAAAACATTATTCAGTTATTCGAGCGCGCGGCAGTTTTTGCTCGATACTCTTTCGGAGAGACAAAGTACTGATAAGAGTTTTTCTGTTCGTGCATGGGCGCGCGAGATGGAGCTAAACACACATACACTTCTTGTGATGCTCCTTCAGGGAACACGTCCGATCCGACTCAAACATGCCGCGTTTCTTGCCAAGGGGCTCGGGCTCGGAGCGCAGGAGAAACTTTATTTCCAGGCGCTCATTCAGTTCGAAAACGCTGAAGACATGGAAAGCAAGGAGATGTGCTCACTTTGGATGAGCGAGCTAAATCCCGGCAATCATTTTACATCGCGTGAAGTTGATGAGTTCCAGGTGATTTCGCACTGGATGCACATGGCGATTCTTTCGATGCTGCACCTCAAGGACTTCGGCCCGGACCCGCGCGAGATTGCAAAACGCCTGAAAGGCAAGGTAACAGCAAACGAAGTTCGCGCCGCATTGGAACGTCTCAGTGGGCTCGGGTTTATTAAAAAGGACAATCATGGAAAGCTTCGTGCGACTTTTGCGAGAGTGAGTACGAGTGATGACTTAAAGAACGAGGGCGCCCGGCGCTATCACGCGCAGGTGCTCGATCTTGCCAAAGATGCGATCATGAATATTCCTTTGGAACAAAGGGAGTTCCAGTCGTTTACGCTGGCTGTACCAAAAAACAAAATGAAGCTGGCAAAAGAGATGATCAGAAGGTTTCGTGGGCAGTTTGCTCAGGCAGTCGGAAGGTCCGGTGCCGATGAGGTCTGTCAGATGAATATTCAGTTTTTTCAGCTTACGGAGAGCCCTTCCGCGCGCACAGAGCGCACGGTCGAGGACGAAGGCGCTGACACTGAAATGGATAAAAAAACAATTACCCATTGAGGTGAAAGGAAAAAAGTATGTCTAAAAGAAATATGATGTTGATGATGGCAGCGATTGCGATGCTACAGGTGCCGCTGGCTCGGGCTGCTGGTGGTGATGGCGGGAACAATGGACCTGGAAATGGCGGGCATGATGTGGCTCTGGAATTTACTTCAAAAGCATATAATGCAATTGAATCTTTAAAGACTGCCAGCGATCTGATCAACGCTAATGAACTTAAAAATGTAAAGGAAGCCATTCAAGACGCAAAAGTATACGCTGTGGAAAAAAAACTATGTCCTGAGAATATCCCAGTCTGCACATTTGACGAATCGCTGGTAGCAAAGAATCACCCCGAACAAATGATAATATTTATTAATATTAAAAAGTGGAAAAATATTTCGGCAATAATAAAAACCAGAATAGCAATTCATGAATATCTAGGAATAATTGGAATAGAAAAAAGCAAATACCAATTATCAGCACTTGTGACTTATACGGCTACCAAGGGAAAAGGATTAGGCATAAAAGCAGACAAAATAATCGATTCAGAACTGGCAGATACTGTATTAGTTGATTGGCCTTATATAAGTACAGGTGACTACAGCATCAACTTCGCTGTAAAAAATGATTTGGTAAATGGCAGTATTGAAGCATGCCAAGGAACAAGAAGAATTAATGGTACAAATCTACAAGAAGTTGCTGATTTCATTTGTAGTGGTTTAGGTTATGGAGGCGCACTCACAGAAGAAAAAAATCATTCAAAATTCCAGGATTATAGCTCTTCAAATAGTGGAGTAACCATCAAGAACGGAAAAATTGTATATGTGAATATCAAGGTTGAGTACGAAGTTACAAGAGGACCAACATCTATATGTATTACGCAACCATACATGGTACTTACTTCCTTGCAGTGCTGGAAGTAAGTCCTTTGTAGCACTGCTCAAGAAACTCCATGAGCTCCACATGAACCGCGTGAAGTGATTTGATTCAAATAGCATCACCACGCCAAGAGACCGGTTTTATGGAAATTTGCAATATTGCTTATTACCACACATTGTGTGATAATAAAGCATGTGTTTGATAAAAAAAACTATTGCAAAAAAGAACTATTACTACCTGTCATCTCGACACGGTGGCAATGTTATTCAAAAATATATCGGCACAAAAAACAATGAACTAGTTGCCACTTTGCTTGAGCTTGAAAAAAAACAAAGAAAAATTCCTTCATGTTTCTGGCACTTGTTCTGGGATGCCAATCCTGAAAAAATAAGTTTCAGTAAAAACGGGCGTTATATAATCGAAAGAATACTGGAGCTTGGTTCACTTGAAGCGTTCGAATGGTTATTAAAAATATTTTCACTCAAAAAAATTATTGAAGTATTTATCACCAGTAAAAGCATGTCGAACAAATCAGTAAACTTCTGGATGATCTGGCTTGGATTAAAAAATGCATAAAAAATGTTTACCAAAAGAAGGCTGGATGGTTTTAAAAAGTCTTGAATCTTTTGCAAATCATAATGGGGCGATTTTAGCTGGCGGCACCGCTTTGGCGCTACAAATAGGACATAGAATTTCTTATGATCTGGATTTTTTTACGCCAAAACATTTTAAGACCGAGGATATCCTGAAATTTATCAAAAAAACCGGTTTCAGGTTTCAAATTCTTTCTGAAAGCACTGACACATTTATTGCAGAGATAAATGGTGTAAAATTTTCGGTTTTTACTTATGAATATCCCTTTATTGAAAAGACTTTCAAAACCGGAGAAATTCAATTGGCAAATATTCTCGACATAGCCGCCATGAAGCTAATTGCTGTAGCACAGAGAGGGGCAAGGCGGGATTTTGTTGATTTATTTTTCATACTCCAGGAAATTCCATTTCATAAAATTGTAAATGTAACTCTGCAAAAATTCGGTCATGAACGCATTAACCCGTTACATATCGGTAAAGCACTTGTATATTTCAATGACGCAGATAGCGACCCGGAGCCAAGATACATCAAAGACAAAGAAGTGCATTGGGTGATCATTAAAAAATATTTTTCCAGCCACATCAAACAGCTTGTTTACGATTTATCCGCCACGCGTCCTGCCGGGTCCCTGGATTGATAAAACCTTCCTATATTTTATTACCATGTACCTAATATATCTGATGCTTCACGCGCCGAGTTAAGAAGCGTGGGATATAAACCAATATTGAATATCCATCAGGGGTTTTCCAGGGGGGGATATGAATTGCAATATATTGCGTATTAAAGTTTTTGCACTGGTGGCATGTTGTCCCCGTGCTACACTTGTTCATATGTCTGCCCGGATCACGATCCCAGTGTTCATGTTCCTGCTGCTTTTTGCCACCACTGACGGCATCGCGGCGCCAAGAAAAAAAATCGAGCCCCGGCAGCCCGCCGGAAAAATCTTCAGATTCCGCCTGCCTTTCGAGCCATCAACGCTTGACTGGAACAAGGGCGACGTTCCGATCGCCGTGATCCAAAACACCATGCGCGGCCTCTTCCGCGTGGACGAAGACGGCGAAATCGCGCCCGACCTTGCCCGAAGCCATTCCACCCGCGAAAACGGCAAAGTGTGGACCTTCACGCTGCGCGAAGGAATCAAATGGTCGGACGGCGTACCGCTTGAGGCACGGCATTTCGTGGATGGCATCCGGCGCCTCCTCGCACCCGCCACGGCAAGTTCATATGCATATTTTTTATACGACGTCGAAGGGGCCCGGGCGTTCAACAAGTCCGGCGCCGGACAGCCCGGCGCAAGCGCGCCTTCCGCCGACACGCTCGAAATAAAACTCGCGGCCCCCGTCGCGCACCTGCCCGCCGTCTTCACCCACTGGGTCACCTTTCCGGTCCGGATGGATCTCATCGAAAAATGGAAAAACGACTGGCGCGAGCCCGGACACATGGCGTTTCTCGGACCGTTCAGAATCATCGAAGTGCGGCCCAATGTGCGCGTGGTGCTGGAGCCGAACAAGTTTTCGGACGTCAAGCCGTGGATGAACCGCGCCGAGGGCTGGATCATCCCGGAGGACAACACGGCGCTTGATCTTTACGACACCGGACACCTCGAACTCATGACCGATCCGGGACAGGCGGCGGCGAAACACAAGGACATGAAACACCTGCCGGGTCCGATCGCATATTTTCTGGGCTTGGGGCCCGGGCATCCGCTCACGACAAAACGCGCTGGCGTGCTTGCGCTCTCTGCGGCCATAGACCGGACACTGCTGCCCGCCGCGCTGGGCGCCCCGCACCGTCCGGCCGCCGGGCTCTGCCCGC
>MEQJ01000110.1:6119-10811 GCA_001770165.1 Bdellovibrionales bacterium RIFOXYD1_FULL_53_11
GCTTGGCAAATCGGCACCGGCGGAAAAACTGGCGGCGAACATTCCGCTGAAAGGATCACCGGAGCTGGCGCGCGCTTTTTTGAAACAAGCCGGATTTGCAACCCCGGCGCTTGTGCCGCCGCTGACACTGAAGTTTTTCAACCGGTCGGCTGTCCGGGAGCTGGCCGAGTGGCTGCAGTCGGAATGGAAAAAAAACCTCGGCATTGTCGTGGCCCTTGACGCGATGGACGTGAAAACCTACTGGGCGGAGCTGGCGCGCAATCCCGCGCCGCTTTTTCTGAATTCAAAAGGCGCATCGTATCCCGACCCGGATGCGTTTTTCAGGATGTTTGCCGACGAAAACGCGCAAAACCTCGGGCGCTGGGACGACGCGGAATTTGACCGGCTTGTCGCGGCCGCACGCGCCGCTTCCGGCGCAGGCGACCGGCGGGCGCTGTATCTCAAGGCCTCCGCGCGGCTTCTGGACGAAAATCCCGGCATCATCCCCTTGTATTTCAGGGACACGCAAATGCTCGTAAAACCGTTTGTGAAAAATCTGGGCATCAATCCTTTGACGAGCGTCTATTTCAGCGGCGTGAGTTACTGAGAAAGCGGAATTTTCCGCCGGGCGATGAAAGCCGCGAATTCGCGCGCGGGTTTGGTGAGAATGCCGGCGCGGCGCCGGACAAGAAACACCGGATTGCAAAGCGGCACGCTGGTTCCAACCTTCACAAGAGTGCCTGCAAGAAGGCCGTCTTTTGCGGCGTGCACGGGCAAAATCGTGTAGCCATGCCCCCCGATAACCAGCCGCTTTTGCGTCTCCTGGTTGTTGGTCTCGATATAGACCTTGGGATTCAGGCCAAG
The DNA here is from genome assembly GCA_001770165.1 of Bdellovibrionales bacterium RIFOXYD1_FULL_53_11. Lineage (GTDB taxonomy): Bacteria > Bdellovibrionota > UBA1018 > UBA1018 > UBA1018 > XYD1-FULL-53-11. The sequence goes on from MEQJ01000110.1 coordinate 6,963, forward strand.
AAGCTGGTGCATCTTGAGCGCGGGGTACGCCTTGCGGTAATCCGCCGCGCGCGAGCCGATGTACCTGAGACCGGTTTTGAGAAGCGCGCGAATATCCGGTGAAGCCTGCCTGTTTTTTTGCGCCCCCGGCCGCCCCGGCATCACGCACACGAATTCAACCGTGCCGATTGCATCGGCATGGAACACCGCGCGCTCGTCACGCGCAAGCGGGGTATAAAACATCCCGAGTTCGATCGCGCCCGAAAGAATCTGCGCCTTTATGTCGCCGGAGGTGCCGGAGAGAAGCTTTACGTTCACCTGCGGGAAGCTTTTGCAAAAACCGCCCAGGACATCCGGCAGCACGTAATTGCATAGATTGTCCGAAGCGCCAAGCCCGAGTTCTCCCGCGCAACCCGTCAGGTATTCGTCGCGGATGCGGCCGAGATTTTCAATTTCTGCGAAGATCCTGGTGGTGCGCTCGTAAAACGCCCGGCCGATGTCCGTAAGCTCCACCCGCCGGCGGTCGCGGTAAAGGAGTTTCGCGCCCACCGCGTCTTCGAGGATTTTGAGGGTCTTGCTTATCGCGGGCTGGCTCACCCTGAGGGCGCGCGCCGCCTTCGTAAAACTTTTTTGTCCGGCCACTTCATGAAAATGCCTCAGGTGCCCTGGCTCCATTTGCGGTTCTCTCCTGTTTTATTATTACTTATTGTTATGTAAAAGATGAGTATTATATCTTTTATTAATATTCAAGAGTGAAGCAGTTTCCTTTTTCATAACGTCCGGCATCTCCGCCGGGCGATTGAAACGGAGGGAACAGAAATGAAACCATTCAAAAATGTTATTACGGGTCTTGCCGTGGTTGTTGCCGTGATGGCCGGTACGCCTGCCGTCGCAGGCGGCGCGGAAACTGGTGGCGTTGCCGACGCGTATCGCGTGGTGGCAGGAGCGGTTCAAGCAGGCCATGTACCGATAGCCGTGTTCGATCTTGACGAGACACTTGTTTATTCGCATGCGCGCAAGGTGCTTTCGTACAAGGAAGCGGCCAAACAGCTTGCGACCACAAACCCGGCTGAAGCCGCAAAAGTAGAGCGGCTCGGGCTTGAGCAGATCGAGCTGCTTGAAAACGCCTATGACTCCGGGGCGCATCTTGCGGCCATGGGTATCGGCGACAGCGCGTTTGGCGCAAAACTCATCAAAGAAATGTTCGGGATTTATCTGGGCGGAGGGCTCATGGAGTACGACCGGGATGTGCCGTGCGCCACGTCGTTTGTGCGGGATCTCGCGTCGATGGGCGCGCACATTGTTTATGTGTCGAGCAGGTTTGACGGATCGCAAAGACAAGGGACCGTAAAGTCGCTTGCGCGCCTCAGGATGCCAGTGGACGGCGCGAATGCTGCCGTCGCAGACGGCGCGGAGCTGATCTTGCGGCCGGAGGGGATGAACTCGATCGACTTCAAACGCATGGCGTTTGACCGGATTGCCCAAATCCGCTTGGTTGGCGGGCGGCCGACCGAAGTAGTGCTCGCTTTTGAAAACGAACCAGAGAATATCAACGCCATGATGGATGCATTCCCCGGCGCCGGGGCATACTTTATAAAAGGCGCCCGTTTCTCAAACGACGCGCTCAGGCCCGGAATCAGAGAAATCAGGGATTACTGCCTGTAAATGACGAAAATCCGAACCCGGGCTCCCACGCCCACCGCGCCCAGTATAGCGGCAGGGTGGTCAGACTGTGCTATTTTAGGACGCGCGCCCGCCTAATTGCAAACGCGATTGTTCCTTTCCATCTACAAGAACAAATTTTGTTCCATTGGATAGGCGCTCCACGGCATATACAACGTCTTCGTCTCCAGTGACAATCAGTTTGAAATTGGAACACAAGAAAAAATTAACGATCATTGCGTCTGCCGAGCCAATGCCAAAGCGCCCGATAATGTCGGCCATGTCCTTCCAGTTCGGGGCGCGGTTAAAAAATTCACGGCTTTCAATCGCCCGTGTGCCTGCAAACTTGATGTTGAGTGTTTCAATTGTGTCTTCCCAGGCTGTAGAAATGTACGGACTGAGAAAGTCAGCACAAAAAAGCTCCCAAGCATTTGTATTGTCGGACGTGGCAAACAGATTGCGAAAATACTTTATCCGTTGTTCGCCGAATTTGAAGAGCCTGTCCTCTCTGGTGGCACGGTCTTTTTTTGATTTCAGCTGACTCAACTGAGTATTGAGTGGCAGACTAAGTGTTTTCTTGTCTTTTTCATCGTAGAAGCTGACCAGCCCCTCCGGAATAAGCACCCTTCTTTGCAATTCAAGAAATTCAGATCGAATGTTGAGGTTTGTATAGGCCGGGATGCCAAGATTGTGGAGATTCGTAAATACTGTCTCAGCCCATTCATTCAGGTTGTCCGAGGGAGTTGATGCCGCGAACAGGGCGTTTGTATCGACAACGCAGCCAAGTTTAATGTCTCCGTTTGTTGCGATCAGGCTGTTGAGTTCGGTTGCCGTGACTCTCAAAGGTCCAAGTCCTTATCGTGTTTTGGCAGGGCGATTTTTCGGTTGTCCTGATTTGAATTCTTTTCTTTGATCTCGTTGGGATTTTTCACCCGGGTTGCCTCATCGAGTTCCGGCGAGATTTTTATGCTTTTTTTGATTTTATAAAAACGCTCCCTTAGTTTTGCAACGCCGTTTTTCTTGTCATTTGATTTCATTGTTAGCTCCTCGCCACAAATTTAGTGGCTTATCAGTATATTTATAACACGCTTTTTGCGCGTATAACCCCCTGAAAGTAAAGCAATAAATATTGAATATGTGTTGTTCTGTCGGTTTCATATTCTGCTCCTGCGCTCAATCAAATTCACCACCTTCTCCATCACCGCCGTTTCTGTCGGAATAAAAATGAAGTCCCTCGGTAGCGCCCGCTTCATCAATTTCCGCCAGCCGGATGTATCGCTGCATGGTTTTCATGTCCTTCCAGCCTGCAATCTTCATGACAACGGTTGCAGGTACGCCGATAGAGATCAGTTGAGTGGCAAAACACGCGCGAAGAGTATGAAAACGTACTGATGACAGATGATTGGCCTGGCAAAAGCCACGCAGAATTTGTGCCTGATATCCGGACTTCCAGTCCGAAAAACAGGGCAGGAGATAGTCGTCCTGTTTCAGCTCTTCTATCGACATTCCAATCACTCTCAGTCAAGCTCAAGACGAGGAAGGGCGGGCTCCACCCTCTGGACGCTCTGCTATCATCGAGGCGTCCTCCTCCCTCTTCCTTTCATCACGTCTTTTTGGATTGATTCTCTCAGGAAATATGACCCAAATCAGAAAACTTCAGCCCCGTCCCAGCTCCTTCCTTCATCTCATCAAAAAGTATGCGGGATACTTTTAGGCTGCTTTTCTGAATTCGACCGCCCGGAGGCCGTACTTGCGCAGCAGCCGGAGAAAGTTGCTGCGGTCGAGCCGCGCCTCGCGCGCGGCGGCGGAGACGTTGCCGCTATGGCGGTCCAGTGTGGTCTGCAGATATTCGCGCTCGAACGCCTCGGTCCAGCGCTTTTTGAGGTTCATGTAGCTGTCGGGACCGTCAGCAGTCGTGAACGAAGAAACAAACGGGGATCGCACGACCTCAAGCTGCGGCGCGCCTGCCGCCGGAATCTGAAGCCCCTTCAAAACCACCGGCGCGCTGCCTTCGTGCACAAGTGACGCGCGCTCGATCACGTTCAGAAGCTCGCGCACATTGCCGGGCCATTGGTAGTCACGGATGGCGGCCTCGGCCTCGGACGCAAAACCCTGGAACGTCTTGCCGCGCGAACGGAACGCGCGTTCGGCAAACTGCCTGGCCATTGCAATGGCGTCATCAGCGCGCTCCCGGAGCGGCGGCACCTC
>MEQJ01000111.1:0-6024 GCA_001770165.1 Bdellovibrionales bacterium RIFOXYD1_FULL_53_11
CACGAGCCGCGCCCAACGGATCGTGCCGAGCTGGTCAAGATTCTGGCACACCCAAAGGCCGCCGCCGTTGCCGACGCCATCACCCTTGCCGCCGGCAGCGTAGGAAAAGCCGACCGGTGCCAGCAGCAGCCAAAGCAGCGCAATCAACGCCATCGAAACATGTTTTTTCATCTCATCTCCCTGTTTTTGTGCCGTTTGCGCGCGAAAGCGGAAACAGCTGTATTGAAAGGTTGTAAACCTCATCGCAATCCTTCGGATACGCATCCGTATGCTCCAGGATGGCCGATATTTCCTTGCGGAACCTCCGGATCGCGCGCCGGGCCTCTTCCAGCCCGGACGGAGCAACCGCCATCGTAAGATTTGTAAAATCACGCACCCCGACCGGGTCAGAATCAAGCGACATGAGCGCCAGCTCAAGATGCTTTGCATGATTGCGACGGATGGACGAATCAGAAACCCCGTCAGGCGTATGATAGCTTGTTTCCGTCGGCACAAGCTTCCCGCCCCTGCCGCGCACCAGCATCTCAAGCCGCAACAGCCTCGCAATGGCGGCTCCCGCTTCGGATTCCTTTATACCAAGCCTCGCGGCAATCCACACTGGGCTGGATTTTGCATTCCTGGTCCGGAGCAGCGCCCGGATCGCGAAGTGATACCATTCGGACACGACATGAAACTGGTCCATTGTGAGCTGCATGGCCTGACCGGTAAGCGGCGCCGCCGCCCCCTCCTGGAACATCGACATTATGGAAGACGTCCTGCCGGGGTCGAGCCCGAGCCGTTCAAGAATCCTCACAGCGAGCCTGCGCGAAATCCTGCGCCGTCCGCTCGCAACAAGCGAGAGGGTGGCGGGACTGATGCCGAGCCTGCGCGAAAACGCCCGGAGCGAGAACGAAGGATTTTTCACCCTGAGCTCGCCCAGCTTCGCAACCACCTGTTTTTGGATTTCGGACTGCACCGCGTTCATGCCGAAGCATATACGGCGGTTTTTTATGCATTGCAATATATTTAGAAACAAAGTGTTTCCAATTTTGGAAACACAGCCGGACTATCGACATTTACAATGTAGAATCCGGATCCTGCTTGCAGATTGTTTTTCAGCGAAGTAACCTTTCACAATGCAACTTTCTGCCATAGACGGACTGATAGCAAAAATTGAGCACAAGCTGGAAAAATCCCTGTCAAGGTTTGAATCAACCCTGTCACGACTCCCCGGACTGAAGGGTGCCGTTGATGAGTATACCGACAGGGAACTCGGAACCTATGATGAAATGATGAGTCGTTTTGCGCGTCTAACTGACATATTCCTGTCGCAATATCTAAGAGCACTGATAAAAAAATCCGATCCAGCCTTCCAAGGATCGCTTCGCGATTCACTTGATCTTGCAGAAAAGTATGGTTTTATCGATTCGGCTGAGGAATGGTATCACATCCGCGAACTCCGCAACCGGCAGGCGCATGAATACGAAGAAGATGACCTGATCGGCCTGTTCAAGGACATACTTGACCAGGTGCCGCGGATCAAATCAGTGATCTCTGCCCGGACAGGCAAATGAGACTGTCACCGCCGGAACTTGAAAACATAAGAAAAGTGGTTACAGTTTTTCTTGGCTCAACCCGGGCCGAACTGCGACTGTACGGCAGCCGCACGGACGATTCCAAAAAAGGCGGAGACATAGACCTTGTGCTGATTTTTCCGGACGAACAGGCGAAAAACACATTCAAAACATCCCCTCATATAATCACCTCGGAATTAAAACGCCACCTTGGTGAAAGAAAAATTGATTTTTCCATAATCACCTCCGACCACTTAAGCGATCCATTCTGGCAATTGTCCCTGGCCGGGGCGATTGTATTATTGCCCTGACCAAAAAAAGCCTCAACCGGATCCGATTCAAGCGACGAAAGCGCCATATCAAGATGCTTTGCGTGATTGCGCCGCATGGAAGCATCAGAAACCCCGTCCGGCGAATGATAACTCGTGGTAGCCGGCACAAGTTTGCCGCCGCGGCCGCGCTCAAGCATCCCGAGCCTTAGCATTCGCTCAATTGCAGCTTTTGCTTCGGCCGTTTTTATGCAAAGACACGCGACCACCTGTTTTTGGATTTCGGACTGCACGCGATTCATGTGACCGCATACACAGCCACTCTTAATGTATTGCAATATATTTTGAAACAAAGTGTTTTTAGTTTTGGAAACAGGAGTTCTGTCGTCAACAATCCGCACATTGACATTAACAAACTGAATGTGCGGATAATAGAAGAACAAATGAACTCAAGGCCCTTTCAAATACCTACCGGCAACCGGGGTCCCGGCTCGTTGTCGTATATGGACGGCGCCGGATAGGAAAGAGCTTCCTCCTGGCCGGATTCTGCAAACCGCATCCTTCGATCAGCATTGAGGGGCTTGAAAACCAGGACAGCTGCAGCCAGATCAAGAATTTCCAAAAGCAGCTTTACGAATCCACTCATGAACCCCTGCTTAAAAACGCACCATTTTCAGAGTGGACAGAGATTTTTGATTTTTTAACCGGGTATATCGCCAGGCAGAAACAAAAAACCATCATAGTCCTTGACGAACTGCAGTGGATGGCGGCAAAATAATGCTCGTTCTTTGCGGCTCCATCGCATCTTTCATGATCAAGCAGGTGATCCACTCCAAAGCCCTCTATGGACGAATTGATCTAGAACTTCTCATCAAGGAACTTTCTCCGGCGGAGTCATACCGGCATCTCACGACAAACTACAGGGCTCGTTTTGGTCTGGATGAATTTTTGCGTTTTTACCTGATAATGGGCGGTATTCCAAAATACTATTCATTCCTTGATTCAAGAATCAGTCCGGTGCAGAACATTGAAAATCTTTTCTTTAAAAACACCGGATTTTTCTTCAATGAGCCCGGTAAAATCTTTTATTCCCAGTTCAAGGAAGCCATAACATACGAGAAAATTGTCAAAGCCATACAGCTCAGGATTCAAAGTTCGGACGAGCTGGCGCGATCGCTCAAAATCCCGTCAGGCGGGAGATTTTCCAGATACCTCGACATTCTTGAAAAGGCGCGTTTCATCAAGGGTTATTCCCTGTTCGGAAAAGCCTCGGGCGGAAAAAAAATTCAAGCTCTACGATGAATTCCTGAGATTCTATTTCAAGTTCGTCCATCCCTACAAAAAATTAATCACAGATTCAAAGCGCAGCAACATCTTCAAAGCGGAAGTCCTGCCCAAATGGAATGCATGGCTTGGCTTTGCATTCGAGGGTTTCTGCCTGAAACACCATGACATCATTGCCCGGGCGCTTGAAATTGATGATAAAATCCTTGATTACGGCCCGCTGTTTGAAAGAGGCCAGGACAAGTTCCAGATCGACCTGCTTTTCAGAACAAACGAAAAAGAAATTTTTCTTTGCGAATGCAAATATACTACCGAACCAGTCTCCGGGGATGTCATCGCTGAAACACAAAAGAAGATGGAATATTTCCACGTCCCTTCAGGGCACCGGCTGAGGAAAGTGCTCATTTCACCTTCCGGAGCGTCAAAAGCCGTGCAGGACAGCAGATACTTTGATCATATAATAATACTTGAAGATCTGTTCAGGTAGTCAACAGTTTTGAAATAAAGATTCGACAATGAAGGCCCCAATTATCGCATTAGCGAACGCTTTTTTCGATACTTGCAACTTTTTTATGTTTTGTAAAAAAAACAATCCTGGCGCCAATGGCGGCGTCAACGTAATGTTCTTCCTCCGGATCACCTGGTTTAACAAACCATGTCACCGCAGTCAGCTTCCTGCCTGCTTTATCAATCGTAAATGAGTGCTTCGTAACTTTTTTTCTCCTTGTCGATATATAACCAAACTTCCCTGTTTTTCTGCTTTTTCAGACCAGCTTCCATGTCCGGCTTGCCAAACCACGCAAGAAGCTCGCCCGCCGTGGTTGTTCCGGGCTGAAGTGCCAGCACCTTTTGGAGTTCCGTAGCAGTAGTCATTTTTTTCGATTCAACCGGCTTTGTGGCGGCACACGCGGCAACCGCCGGGACAATCAGGCAAATGATAAACTTGTTCATCTTAAGCCATCCTGCTGCGACATGATATTTTTCGACTTCCTGCGGTGACAGATTGTTTTTTTTTAAAAAGCCTGATCATATAGAACAATATCCCCGTTTCTAATGCTTGCCGGATTGCCCGGAAATATTGAAGTACCCATTCTGTAAATATTCTTAAAGTTCAAGAGCCCCTCAGTAAGACGACCAAGCTCTTCAATCACTCTTTCTTCTTCGAAGGTGGTCCAGGTTTTGTTCTTTTCATCTTCATTGGGCCAATTATCAGGCCTATTATTGTTCAGCTTTGGCTTCGAGAAATCATACCCGTCAGGGTTGCCCGTACAAAGTGTGTTCCAGGCGGGCATATTGTGGATGGACGAGATGCATTATCTTGCGATGAAAAAACCACACCACAAAACAACGACAATAGAATCAAAAAGCATGTCATCATCAGTTACATTATACATCTGGCTGTGATACCGGCAACGAAGTCTTGAATTTCTGGAATCACTCTGCCAGGTCATAACGAAGCAGCAGAACTCTCCCGTCAAAAAGTATGCGGGATACTTTTTTACATGAAGTGGGCTATTTACCCTGAATCAGCCAGATCTTTCAACCCAATGAACTCAACTTTGATCCCATTGAACGACTTTGAATATTGTTTCCTGACATCATTTGCAACAACCAAATACCTGCAACCACGGTAGTATTTCGAAAAAGCGAAAAAAGCCGCCGGATCAAAAGCATCAGCAGTCCACTTGCACTCAATCGCAACAACCATTGATTTGTGTTTTTTTAATACAAAATCTATTTCATGCCCTCTTTTGTCCCGCCAGTAATGCACTCCATTGCCAGACTGGTTTGATGCCAATATTTCATTCAAGACCAGATGCTCGAATAATTTTCCACGGTCCTGGTTCCTCAAGGGGTTCCAATCATTGTATTTTGTTACAAACCCCGTATCAAATGCATATACCCGGGGAGCCGAAACAATCTCGCTGCTCTTGTGCGAGTGGAATGGCTTTATAATGTACATCACATATGTTGCATTCAACACTGAAAGGTAGTTCTGAATCGTCGGACGGCTGACCTCACATGGTCTGGCATAGTATGTGGCATCGAAAATCCCCCCACTATTGACAAAAAGCAGCTCCATTAACTTCTGGAATGACGATCTTTTTTCAAGCGAAAACAGTTCCTGGATATCCTTTGCCCAATATGAATCCACCCATTCCTGGATGTCGCTTTCCAGAAATCCCTCGGACTGGATGAATGGCGGCAAACCACCCTTGATGAGCCGGTCATCAATACTGGAAATACCAAAACACCGGCAATCAAACTCCGTCATTGGAGTAAGCCAGATGTTTGTTTTTCTTCCGGTCAGGGTATCACGGAATTTCTTTGAAGCACCAAGCGTGGATGAACCGGTTGCAATTATCTTGAGCTTTGGATAATGGTCTGCGGCAATCTTCAGAATTTCAGATGGATTATCAAGCCTGTGCACCTCGTCCAGTACCACTTTTGAAGTCTTGTATTTGTCCAGAAATGACTCAGGATCGGCCAAAATCTTCCTAACGCTTGGAAGCTCGCAGTCAAAATACTCCGCCTCACCGATCATTTTGCATATTGATGTCTTGCCAGACCTGCGGACTCCGGAAAGCCAGATGATATTCCTGTGCTTCCAGGCCTGGACAATTTTTTGCTCCCAGAATGGCCTTTTTTCCATACCCAATCATTATCCCACGCCTTAAACCAAACGCAAGTATATTTTCCTTTAGTCGTACTAAACGAAAATATGGCTGCGTATGGTTTAAAGCGAATTACCTTATTATCACGCCCGCGCGTATTTTGATCTCTTCTGCGATCTGGGGTGGAACCTCCTTGGTTAGAGGGGGGGGGGTGGCGGGGGATTTTAAATACCCTGAGTCGCGGTAGGGATGCCGATTGCTCGACACCCCCCGCACAGATCCGGACAAGCGCGTTTCACGCAT
>MEQJ01000111.1:6042-8083 GCA_001770165.1 Bdellovibrionales bacterium RIFOXYD1_FULL_53_11
AGAGGGAGCCACTGCCGTATTAGCTTTCTCATTCTTTCCCAGGTAATCCGATGTTTCTGGCTTCTTCGCTTGAGCGAGTGATGCCAGTATCTTCCCACCTGGAAACGAAACGATCTCAATGATTGTAGATTCATGGGCACCCCGTAGTAACGATTGTGCCCCATAATCACCGAACGCAACCAGAACCCGACGTCGGGTACTGGCTCATGCATTCGCCTCTTGAGTTCCGCTTTTACTTCTTGCAACTTGGTGCTCATCTTTTTCTTTATCGTCTTCCGGATTACCGTGAACATCCCGTTCCTCGTTTTCCCACAAACGTGCGTGAATCCCAAGAAATTGAACGTTTCCGGCTTCCCCTGTTTCCGTCTTCTACGGTTCTCCATCGCAAAAGATCCAAACTCGATGAGTCTGGTCTTCTCAGGATGCAGCTTGAGTCCGAACTTCTCGAATCTCTCTCGAAGCTCTTTGAAAAACTGCACAGCTTCCGATTTCAGTTGGAATCCCACAACAAAGTCGTCCGCCCACCTCACCACAACAACCTCGCGGCAGGCCTGTGTCCGTCTCCATTGCTGGACCCATAGATCGAGCACATAGTGAAGAAATAGGTTTGCCAACAAGGGCGAGATACTTCCTCCCTGCGGCGTCCCCTCTTCACTGGGTCTCCACTCCCCTTTTTCCATCACACCCGCACTGAGCCACTTCTGGATCAGTCGAATGACACGATGGTCTGCTATCCTCTGCTCCATGAACTTCACCATCCACTCGTGACTGATTCCATCGAAAAAGCCACTGATGTCGGCGTCCAGCACAAACTGAACACCCTTCGTCTTGATCCCAACATAGAGCGCATCCAGACAATCATGTTGGCTTCGCCCTCGTCGGTATCCATACGAGAATCCGAGAAAATCCGTTTCGTAGATCACGTTAAGCACCTCTACGGTAGCTCGCTGGACAATTTTATCCTCCAGCGCCGGAACCCCGAGGGGCCTCTGTTTGCCATCCGCTTTGGGTATGTACGATCTCCTGACCGGCTTTGCCCGATATGCTCCTCGCTTGAGCCTCTCCGAGAGATCTTTGAGGTTTCCCTCCCAGTTCTCCGAATAGTGCCTCCACGTCTCACCATCTACTCCAGCCGTGGCATCCTTTTTCAGGCTAAAATACGCCATCTCCAAGGTGTCATGGCTGTAGACTTGGTGCATGAGCGCGGTGAATTTCACGTTTCTATCCTTGACTGCTACCTGACGTACTCGCTCCAGCGCACTTTGCACCCTTTCCCGGCACTGTGTCCGTTGGATGTTTTGCTGTCGCATGTTTCCCTCAACCAGATCCCTTCTCTCCATTGCCTCCGCAACCTGTCGATGCCAGCAGTTCAAACCTTTAGACTTCTTCTTGTCCGTTTCCACCGTTTCCAGCTTCGTGCCCGCGTAGAACTCGTCTTGGTTCTTCACTTGCTTTGTTCTCCGATCTTGTTCGGCAACTTCGTTGATACTTCGGACCTGTCCGACTTCCCCTGACCGTGCATCACCGTCGTACGTCCTCAGACTTCACGGTTCGGCCCCTTCCACCCTTTCGGGCTTGGGCAATCAGGGGATCTCCCGGTTCTCGCGCAGATTGCTTCTGGACTCGCACAGGGTCTCTGACCCCGCCATGTTCCGTCGCTTCTCGCCATTTGCGAAGCGCTGAATACTGTCAGCGATTCTTACACACGCCACTGACACTTGGGTTGTACTTAACGAGGCTCTATACCTGGCTCATCCTTTCCTCTGTCAACGCTTCGAAACTGACCTCACGGTCACCTCCGCATGACTCAAGTTCGGTGTGGGCGGCTCACCCGTTCACCGGGCAGAACTTTCATCTGCCATGCAATCCGCCGGTTTATCCCGGCGCTCGTGTAAAAGGGTAAAAAGCATCAAGCCCCCTTGCGGGGGCTTGATGCCAAAGTGTTACCGCTGGACTGAAGTCCTCGGATGGTTATCTCCCAAAAACAACAATCAAACAGTTTCAAATGATCTTCAATGATTACGGACGAATGGCAAAGACA
>MEQJ01000112.1:0-5889 GCA_001770165.1 Bdellovibrionales bacterium RIFOXYD1_FULL_53_11
ATGTGAACTTACTTATGCACTGATTAGTAATTCAACGCGATTGATTGCCCAGCAGGTCTTCGGGCGTCTGCCCCACCTTGATCCCCCCCCCAGCCTGTGCATGATCGCAATTCGTCATAGGGCAAGATAGCTGATCTGGCTCGCAAATTGCTCTTATGCCGGCTGATGAAGCTGGGGGGACGACTTTAGAACAGCACCCCCGCCCTCTCATCGACAAGCACTGAATATTTCTTCCTGAGTTCGTCGGGGAGAAAACTGATGGCAATGAGTTTTTGGAATGCGGGGATTGAACCCCTCAATTCATTCACTACGGAAGTTAAGACATTTCTTTCAATGCCAAGCCTTTCCATTCCGAAATATTCAACAAGAACACCCTTGGTGAGCCCGCTTTTTTTTCCCCTGATGGGAAGTGCCATCTCCTCTTTGGGCGAAGTCATTGCGATCGTTGAATTGACAAGATCATATGCTGGCGCAAGCTGCACCTTTTCGCCCCGCATGATGATTGAAAAATTCTTGAGATGCATGTCTTCGTTTCCGATCAGAAACGAAAAAAGCGTCAGCCTGAAAAGCTTCAACTTTTCAATGACAGGGAAAGTACAAAACGATTCAATGACTTTTGCGACTTCTTCCATGGATGACTTGTATTTTGTCTCCCTGCTCTCCCCGCTCAGTTGGGCAAAATCCTCGACGTGATATTTCTGTTTCTGGGAGTACCGGTCAAAACGTTTTATGAAATACGTCATGCTGCCGTCTTTTGAATACACCAGGCCATGCAATGGAACCTCTATTCCAGCCAGTCGGGCAAGCCGCATGCTCAGGTCTTCGTTCTCCGGAAGATTCCTGAACCTTTCGACCTGTGGCTTCATAATGTAACGGCCAAAACTGTCGGTAAGTTCAAAGGTGGAACTTGCAACATTGAGAACTGCGCTCAATTTCGGCTGCACGCCCTGAATCGACATTTTCGAGGACCTTGCTTCCGCCTCCATGCGCTGTTCTTCAGCTGAAAAAGGAAAATCCCGCAAATTTTCAAGCCTTGGTGAAAGCTTTGAAAGGCCGGCTTCTGAATATCTGGCAGGTCCGCTGATTTCATCATAGGTTATCGGACACCTTGCCTGGCGGGGAGTCATGATATTTTCCTTATTGTAACGGTCCCCACAAGATCAGCGCCCACAATAACCAGTTGGCCGAAAAAATCCGACCTGTCCAGTTTTTCCCTTCTCAATAGCGATTCAAGCCTTTCCCCCTCGGGCAGGAGCCCCTCAAAAAATGGAGGAAAGGAATCAAAATGGAATTCCTTCCGTTCAAGCGGCATTGTGAAGGATACGGGTAGTCCGGAGTATTCTTCGTCATAAACAAAATCATACCCGTTGCCGGTGTCAACCAGCTCTCCCGCCAGAACATCATTTACAAGCACTTCAGCCCTTCTCATTCCTGCTCCTTGCATACGACATCATAAGCTTGCCGTTCATCACCACACCAATGTTAAGGATTGAAAACAGCCTCAAAAGAGTATCCAGCTGTATTGTTTTTTTTCCCTTCTCGATATCAAACACCACTGTTTTTCCAACGCCGGCAAGATCTGCGAGTTCCTTTTGGGACAAACCACTCTTTTTCCGATAGAACCGGACTACAGCAGGATATTCTTTTAACTCAATCTGAATCTGATCCATATATTTTACCTATATAGCAGTAACTATAGCCCATCAGCCATTATCATGTCGTTTTTTTTCGAAAAAGCAAACATTTTTACCGCCATAGCAGTAATAACTCAAAAACCCAGCAGGTCTTCGGGCGTCTGCCCCACCTTGACTCCCCCCTCACCCTGGAACGTGTGTTTGTATTTTGAGGTTCCAACAAGTTTTTTGTTCAGCTCGATGGCTTTCCGGGCGTATTCGAGGGCCTTCTTCCGGTCGCCCAGCTTGTCATGTATGCGGCCGATATTGAGCACGGATACGGGGTCCTCATCCACCTCGGACGCCAGCCTGTAGTATTTCAACGCATCGGAAAGCCGCCCTTCGCCGGCATGGTAGTAGGCCACCCACGAAAGCGCGCGCGCGTTGCGCGGATGCTGGCGGACCACATCCTCCCACAGGCCGCGCGGGTTGAGATATTCGAGATTGCGCGAATAGGTCCCGAGACCGAGCCCGGCAAGCGCCGCCAGCAAAACAAATGCCACGGCCACTACAACCGGGGCTCCGAACCGGCCCTTCAACCAGTTGATGACAAGCCTGTGCACTCCAAGCCCCAGCGCCGCCGCCGGCGCGGCCAGCGGAAGATACATGCGGTGCTCGACCGCAAGATCCTTGAGTGGATACAAACTCGAACTGGGCGCGAGCGTGATGAAAAACCAGCCGGTCAGAAACGCGGCCGCGGACCAGGCTTTGCCCGCGCGCGCGCCGGAGCATTTGAGAAGCGCATACAAGCCCGCACCAAGCAGCGCCGCCACCGCAACTATCGAAGGCGCGAGCGCCGCAATGTCGCGCGACATCTTCCACTCGTAATCAAAGCAAAGATCCACGGGCAGGAAAACCAGTTTGAGATATTGCAGAATCACGGCCGGCTGGTTGAAAAAATACCAGTGCGCGGGATTGTCGCTTGCCTGGAAGCCGGCAGTATTGTCGCCCTTCAGGCCCCAGAAAAAAAACCATGCAAAAAGCGCCCCGCCAAGCAACGAATAATGCCGCCAGTGCACCCGGAGCGCGCGGACAAACGCACCCGATACAAAACACCGGTCATAAAGAAGCACGACCAGGGGCGCGACCATGAGCGTCTGCTTGATTCCGCCGCCGAGCACCGCGCACAAAACCGCGAGCACGCTCCACTTCCACGCGACGCTTTCAAAATATCTCATTGAAGCGTAAACGACGGCAAAAAAGAACATCCCGCTCATCGCTTCAACGCCCTGATAAATATATGTCACCGACTCGGTCTGAAGAGGATGAAGCATCCAAAAAACGGCGGCGACAAACGCGGCCAGAAAAGGGGGCCACGAAGAACCAGCCGTCCCGAACGCCCTCGCAAGCGAGGCCATGAGCAGCAGCGCCGCCAGCGCGTGCACGATAATATTGATATGATGCAAAAAGCGCAGCATCGCCTCGCCCGTGGCTCCGGCCCCGGTAATATGCGCCGCTGACATATAAAGAACATCGACCAGCGGACGCGAGAAAGAAAACAACTCGTCAAAGCTCACGCCATTTTTCGTGAGCAGCGGATTGGAATAAAGGCGCAGGTAATCATCATAAAGAAGCGGCACCATCGGCGCCGGCGCGTAAAAAACCGCCATGAGCGCGCCTAAAACCATGAAGGCGGCCAGCCATCGCAGGTGCTTCAACATCACCGCCCGCCCTTCCCCGCAGCGCGGAGTTTGTCCTCTAGCATCCTGAGATTGTACCTGGCCTCTTCAAGTCCGGGCTTGTACCGGATCGCCCGGCGCAGATGATAATCCGCCTCGCGAAAACGCCCTAGTTTTACAAGCACATTGCCGATGTTGTTGTGGACATCGGCGAACTCCGGCTTGATCCTGAGCGCAGCCTCATAGGCGGCCCGGGCCTCTTCATGCTTTCCGAGCCGGACGTATATCGACCCGAGCAGATTGTACGCATCAGGATTGTCATTTTTAAGCTCAAGGGATTTGTTGAGATGCCCGAGCGCGTTCTTATAATCGCCTCTTAGATAGCAGTAATAAGCCGCATTGCCCCAGCCCCTGAAGTGCGCGGGCCGCTTTGCGATCACGTCCTTCCACATGCCAAGGGGGTCATGGTAATCCACATTGCGCTTGACCGTGAGCGCGCCGGACACAAGCACCAACACACCGATGATTGAAAGCGCGGGCGCCTTTTTGAGCGAAAGCACGCGCCCAAGCGCAAGGACGAAAAGCACCACCACGGCTACAAGCGGAAGGTACATCCTGTTTTCGGCCGCAAGATCCCTGATCGGCAGAAACGTCGAGGTCGGCGCGAGAATCAGAAAAAACCACGCGCCAAGAAACCCCAGCCCGGGCCTTTTGAAAAGCGCCCACGCGGTCGCGACCAGAAGCGGAAGCAGTACAACAGCTCCGGCGGCGGCATCACGGAACGATTTTGCGACGGGCCAGCCGTAATCAAAACATAGCGGCTCGGGCCAGACGGCGAGGCGAAGGTAGTGCGCGACAACCCCGAGCTGCGAAAGGGCATAGCGAAAAGGACCGATGCCGATGTCAAATCCGATCTCCTCGACCATGGGGGCGGTGCTCTGCAAAAGGATCAGCAGCAGCCATGACAAGCCGAGAGCCGCGTAATAAAGCCAGCGGGCGCGAAGTGCTTGCAGGAAGGAACCGGCCACAAACGTCCTGTCGTACAAAAGCGTGAGAAGCGGAATCGCGTATGCGACCTGTTTTGTTCCGGCGGAAAGCAGACAGGCGAAAACAGATGCGACAAGCCAGCCGGGGCGTGAGACAGGCTTTTCCACGCCGCGGATGAAAAAATACAGGCTCATCAGAAAAAACATGCCCATCTGGGACTCGTAACGCTGGTAGATGTACGTCACCGACTGCGTTTGCAGGGGATGCACAGCCCAAAGCAGCGCGACGGCGGCGGCAAAATACGTCGAAAGATGTGCCGCGGAACCGGATCTAAGCCGCAAAAACGTGCGGCGCACCGCCCCAAAAAGAAAAAGCGCCGCTGCCATGTGGATGAGCAGGTTCATCAAATGGTAGCTCCACGAATCAAGTCCGCTCAGGGCATGGCTTATGGCAAACGAAAGCCCGCCGACCGGGTGCACATAACTCCGGACGTTGAACATCGCGCGCCACGGCGGCAGAAGCGACCGGAAGTCCGGGTTGCCGGCGACATGGGTTTCGTCGTCGAAGATGAACGCCCCACCGAAGCTGCTGGCGTAGCAGAGGGCCACGGCAAGCAGGATGAGTGCTCCGGCGATGAAAATGCCGTGGTGAAGATTGGCGGGCTTGGTGGATCGTGTGTCCATTAATTACAATTTTAAAGTAATATTTTCAAAAAGTATCCCGTATACTTTTTGATGCTTTTGAAAATATCGTCTATACTTGAACTTATGAACAACAAACAAGCCCAGCCGGCCAGGATAAGTCCAAAACTCATGCAGTATGCCATAGCGGGGGTGATCGCGCTCGTGGCGATAATAGTAATCGGCTACACGGTGCAGTCCATCCTTATGAAGCGGGCCTCGGCACGGATCGAAGCCCTGGCAAACAAAGGCCTCACCGCACTTGCGACCGAGGAGGTGGATTGTTACAAAAACCGGCTCGCAAAAACCGAGAAGGGCTGCAATCTCATGATTGCAACATACTTCAGGGCGCAAAAAGGCGAAAAACTGGAGTGGGCGGCGCAAAAATGCATCTCGAACGGATTTACGACGGCCTTCGTGATCCTCGGCCACGCGGCCAGCAAGGAAATGCTCGGACGCGACCCCGAGTCATTTGCGATACTGAGCCAGCTTCTGCAGTCCGACGACAAGATTCCGGAAGCGCATTTCAGAATCGCCAAACTGTACCAGCGCAGCAACATGAAGGATCTTGCGGCCGAATCATACATGAAGTCGGCACGGCTCGCGCCCAAATCGCCCGAGATTCTGAACGAAGTAATCGCATTCCTGGCTGATAATTCGAAATGGAAGGAAGCGCGCGAGGTGGCGGGTTTCATAAAATTGCTCGAAGGCGCGGCGCCCGGCCTCAAACTCCTCGCCGCCCGGACCCTGAAAAAAGCGGGCGCCAGCGGCGACGAAACCAAAGTCCTCGTCGAGCAAGCCGTGGCCGCCATCAAGGACAACAAGGCCGAAAAAGCGCGGCTGGAGAAGATGTTCCCGGAGCTGTTTTAACGAGCACTCCCGTCGGCCATCAAAATGCATGCGGGATCAAAAAAATCTTGAGCGTGTAGG
>MEQJ01000112.1:5938-6612 GCA_001770165.1 Bdellovibrionales bacterium RIFOXYD1_FULL_53_11
CTTCCAGTTTTTGGAGCGAATGTCCCTCGTACGGGCCATACGAAAACGAAATGTACGGCGACGCGGGCGCAAAGCCGAGCCCCACCAGAAGAACGCCCCTGGCTCCGCGCTCGACGGGCGGGACACCGAATTTTTCGAGATACATGAGCATCAGCGCCTGCTGCGCAAGATAGTTCGGATTATGCGAAAGCGCGACCGGATACATGTCTTTTACGAGCGCCGAACGCACCCGGTCCAGCGGTTCGTTTGACGGAGGGTACCCGGCGCCGGGCCTGGCATTCGGAAATCTTCCAAGATACGAGTGATGCGGAAACGACACAAACCACCGGCGCTTCACCAGCCCAAACGCGGTACGCGTCTCATCACATGCCGCCGTGTCACCGCGGTAAAACGTATAATCATGCAGATTGGCAAAACACGGCAGTTCTTTGAAAACCGAATAATAATCATACGCGACCCAGCATGCGGCAAACGCCCCAAAAGCAAAAGCCCACGCGGCGCGCTTCGCGCGAAGGGCACGCAGCGCGCGCCACCGTTCGCACACAGCCGTCACGCCAGCCGGCAGATACCGCGAAAGCACCAGGAGCATGAACATCCCGGGCAGATAATGATAGCGATCCTGGATGTTGTGGCTGAAGCCAAACGCGTAAAGCGGAAGCTGCACGGCCACGACC
>MEQJ01000112.1:6725-8168 GCA_001770165.1 Bdellovibrionales bacterium RIFOXYD1_FULL_53_11
ACTGCGGACGAACTCGTGAGTATTCTTGGTTTCAAAAAAGAAGACATTCTCTATGTTTCCGCCAAAACCGGGGTAGGCGTGGAGGGTCTTTTGGACGCCATTACAGCCAAAGTCCCACCCCCCAGGATTTCTCCTTCAAAAGACAACGAGCTCAAGGCGCTTGTCTTCAATAGCACTTTTGATATTCACAAGGGTGTTATTGCTTTTGTAGAGGTCGTACAAGGACAAATTAATAGCCAAAATCTAGACCGCCTTGTCCTCTATCAAGCTCAAGAACCAATGAACCCTCTTGAAATTGGTTTCTTTACTCCCCTCATGACCGCTTCGTCTATCCTTAACACAGGCGAGGTTGGTTATATTGCAACCGGCCACAAAGACATCCGCGATGTTACTATTGGCGACACAGTCACGACCAAAGGTTCGCTCATCACTCCAATCGAAGGTTACGAACGCCCCCTCCCTATGGTCTTCATGGATCTTTACCCGGGAGACGCCGGAGACTTTCGGTTACTCGCTACAGCCCTAGAAAAACTAGCCTTAAACGACGCCTCACTAACGTTTACCATAACTGCCTCCCCAGCCCTGGGTCATGGGTTTCGCGTCGGATTTTTGGGTATCCTCCATGCCGAAATTGTCTCAGAGCGCCTGTTCCAGGAATTTGGAGTTAGCTGTGTTAATACGACTCCTTCAGTTCCTTATCGCCTTACTCTTTCAAACAATGAACACAGCGAAATTTCCTCGCCAGCTGACTATCCCACCCCCGAATCAATTAAAGAAGTCCAAGAGCCCTTTATTCTTCTTACCATCTACACTCCAGAAAGCTATGTTGGCGCTGTTATGGAGCTTGCACAAACCAAACGCGCCGAGTTTATCGACATGCAATATCCCGCGCCCGGAAAAGCCAAATTAGAATATCTCATGCCCCTTGCCGAGTTAATCACAAACTTCTACGACCGACTCAAATCGGTCAGTTCTGGGTACGCTAGTGTCGAGTACGAACATGCTGGCTACCAACCGGTAGACGCCGTCAAGGTCGATATTTTACTAAACTCCGAACCAGCTTCCGCACTATCATTTATTTGTCCCCGTATCCAAGCCGAAGGAAAGGGGAGGGCTCTCGTTGAAAAGCTCAAAGTAGTAATCCCTAGATCACAAATTGAAGTAGCTATTCAAGCTTCAATCGGGGGTAAGATCATCGCTCGATCGACCGTCAAAGCCTACCGCAAAGATGTAACAGCCAAACTCCATGGAGGCGACATGACCCGCAATCGCAAACTACTGGAAAAACAAAAGAAGGGAAAGAAAAAAATGAAAATGTTGGGAAACGTTGCTGTTCCTACCTCTGCCTTCACCGAAATTCTCAAGATTACTTAAGTACTTGACACAATCTAGCACTCGCTTTATCATAGTGCTAATGGAGCGTAACTTATCCAAGGAGTAAAA
>MEQJ01000112.1:8261-9141 GCA_001770165.1 Bdellovibrionales bacterium RIFOXYD1_FULL_53_11
CGGTCCCGAACACCGTGATTGCCGGCCTGCTCTTTCTCATGAGTTGTCTTTTCATCGGCGACATGCACAAAGGTGAACTTCTGTGGTCAAACCGAACCTCATTCTTTGGTATCTGGATGCTGTCGGCTTTCACCATGTCCCTCATCGTCTCGTTGATCCTCATGGTTATGTGGGGCTTTGCAGGGCTCGTCGTCAGCCCCATCTGGGCTATCGTGCTCGCCATGCTCATCTTTGACCACGGACTCAGTGTCTACCTAGCCGCCAACTAAACAAGGAGTAACGACATGAAATCCATTTCTAACTTTTGCTTCACCGTCACCCTGACACTTGTCATCTGTTCTCTCCTGGCTCCATTGGCCGGCCTGCAGATTACCACTGGCGGAGCCATTCTGAATGGCCTGATGTTTGTGGACGCCTGTATCTTCGCCGGCTTCAACCACAAAGGCGAACGACAAACTCTGGTGCTGATCAACCTCTGCATCGCGACCCTTGTCAATTTTGGAAGCATTGGGTTTCTAATGTTCGGCCCCTGGGTCGTTTCCAACGTGATTCTTGTTATCGCCTGGCAGCTTGGCTCAATCATCTACGCCGAACTATCCTACTCAAGGAGCTGATATGGACTTCATCGGATATCTTCTTCTGTTCTTGATCCTGCTTGTCCTGATCTTAATCGATGTTTCTTGACGTCGCAACTGACCAGCTCAGAGATATCTGCGAGCTTCTCAGAAAGAAATAGCTTATCTCCCCCCCCCCGCCGCAAGGCGGGTCTTTTTTGGTTAGATCTTCTCCACCTTTACTCCATCAAAAAAGTCGGATATCTTGTACCCTTTCGCTTCTATCTCTTTTCTAAGCGCATCGGACTCGGCCCACTGCTTGGTTT
>MEQJ01000113.1:0-2609 GCA_001770165.1 Bdellovibrionales bacterium RIFOXYD1_FULL_53_11
TGGCCCCCCATGAGGAAGCCATCCGCGAGGGCCCGTTCATCTCGCACCGCGGTATTCTCGGTAAAAAACCGCCTGGCTTCCGCCCAAAGGACGTCTGGTTCCGGAATCGTGAAGACCTTTTTTCGAAACTCATGGCAGCCGGAAAATCCGGATGAAAACCAGGCCAAGAACTTCCGCGCCTGCAGAAGAGCGGTACGGGAAGGATAAAATTCCAGGAAAAGCCGGTTCAGCTCATCAATCAGAGCGAGATAGTGTTCTGGAGCCGGCCGTTTCGCTTCTTCCCCGAACCAAAGCGCGCGAGACTGTTCAAAGATAAAGGGGTTGCGAAGAGCCGCCCGGCCGATCATTACGGCATCGACGCCGTATTGCTTCATTCTTGAAACCCCGAGCTCGGGCGTATTGATGTCGCCGTTCCCGATAATCGGAATCGAACTCCGCGCTTTCACCTCACCGATCAGATCCCAATCAGCCGTTCCGCTGTAACCTTGTGCACGCGTCCTTGCATGAAGCGCCACCCAGGCAATCCCGGAAGCCGCGGCAACCCGGGTTACCTCCAGCGCGTTCCGTGAACTGGCATCCCAACCGCTTCTGATTTTGATCGTTACCGGGATATTCACGGCGCGAACCACCTTGACCAGGGTATGTCCCAAAGACACCAGGTCCCGGCACATGGCCGATCCGCCACCTTTTTTGACGACCTTTGGAACAGGGCACCCAAGATTCAGGTCAACGAAATCAGCCCCAAGACTTTCAATGGTCCGTGCCGCTTGCGCGAGGCGCTCGGCGTCTTCGCCGAAAATCTGGAGCCCGATCGGGCGCTCTTCCTCGTTATAACGCAAAAGCACGCGCGTCTTTTCACCGCCGTAAAACAGCCCGTTCGCGGAAACCAGTTCGGAACACACCAGCGCGCACCCGTGGCGTTTCATCAGCCGCCGGAAAGGAGAATCCGTTATGCCCGCCATCGGAGCGAGCAGGAAAGGGTGAGCGATTTCGAAGGGACCCAGTTTCATCGAACTAATGCTTCAGCCCCTCTATTTCGGCGCGTTCTTTCGGAGCATCCGCCGTCAGGACTTCGCAGCCGCCGGGGGTGATGAGGATATCATCTTCAATTCGGATCCCGATCTCGCGATACTCGTCCGGAACATCGGGATCAGTGGGTTGAGCATAAAATCCGGGTTCAATCGTGAACACCATGCCCGGTTCAAGCGTTCGTGGCTCGCCCGACTTCGTGATGTAGAGCCCGACATCATGCACATCCATTCCGAGATAGTGGCTGGTCCGATGCGGATAGAATCTGGAGTAGCCGTTCGATTTCAAAATTTCTTCCCGGCTCCCCTTCAGGAGCCCCAATGACAACAAGCCATCCGTGATTACCTCGCAGACGTGCTGATGAATCTCGGCGAGAGTGGTTCCCGGTTTTGCCATCGCAATCGCTTCTTTTTGTGAGCGCAGCACGAGGTCATAAGTTTTGGCCTGCGCGGCAGTGAATGAACGTCCGACCGGGAATGTCCGCGTAATGTCGGAACAGTAATAATCAAACTCGCCTCCCGCATCGATCAGGAGGAGTTCGTTTTCCTTGAGAGGCTGATTGTTGAGGCGGTAATGGAGGCAAGTCGCGTTTTTCCCGCCCGCGACGATACTGCCATAGCCGACCCGCTGACATCCGTGCTTGCGAAATGCATAGTCAATCAGCGCCTCGATCTCGAACTCGTTCATGCCCGGCCGAACCTCTTTCATGGCCATCTTGTGGGCGAGCGCCGACACCTGACTCGCTTTACGGAGGGCCTCGACTTCTTCCGGCCTCTTGAAGAGCCGCATTTCGGCGAGCACTTCGTTAGGATCCGAAATGGGGAGAAGGGCTCTTCCACTTCGTCCGGCACTCGCGCGGTGAACGTCGATTTGCGCGATCACCCGGCGGTCAATCGCCTCATTGAGACCCACCCGATAAAAGACCCGCTCGGCTCCCTGGAGCAGTTCGGGAAGTTTACGGTCGAAGTCCTCTGTAACGTACGCCTCGTCCGCCTGAAACACGTTCCGGGCACCCTCAACTCCGTAGCGCTCACCTTCCCACATCTCACGGGTGGCATCGCGCCGACGGACGAATAAAACCATTTTCGAAGGGGCGCTTCCCGAGCCGGCCGTCAAGACCAGGAAAGATTCCGGTTCCTCGAAACCGGTCAGATAGAAAAAGTTACTTTCTTGCCTGAAGCCGTATGGCACATCGGGGTTGCGCAAAACCTCGTTGTTCGACGGAAAGATGAACACGGCGCCTGGATTGGATTTAATCAGGGCATCACGGCGCGACTTGAAATGACCGGGTACGTGTGAGAGCAACATAGTACTCGCACTTTATATGATGAACTCCGAAAATGCCATGACCAGCCCGCTCAAGAAGAACCTGAAGGGGATCGTTTTTGATCTCGACGGGACGCTCGTTGACTCCCTTTCCCTCACATTCGATGCCTTTAATCACGGCATCGTGAACCAGGGAGGGAAACATCACACCCCCGAAGAACTCATGAAGTATTTCGGGACGGGAGAGGGCGAGATCTTTGCGCAGATCGTCGGTCCTGAACGCGCGGAAGCTGCTTACGCGGCCTGCCGTGATT
>MEQJ01000113.1:2623-4012 GCA_001770165.1 Bdellovibrionales bacterium RIFOXYD1_FULL_53_11
CACTGCACCGGGGCATCGACGAACTGCTCTCCGCGGTAAAGACGGCGGACATTCCTGTTTCCATCTTCACGGGACGAAGCTGGAACACGACCGAGATCATTCTGAAATATCACCGCTTGCTCGATAACTTCGTGACCGTGATCGCCAACGATCACGTGGACCACCCCAAACCATCGCCAGAAGGTCTGCTCCTCGCTGCTGAAAGAATGAAAATGGAACCAAGTGAAATCCTTTTCATCGGCGACTCCCCCGTTGACATCCGCGCGGCGCACCGGGCCGGCGCGCAAGGGGTCGCGGCAACCTGGGACCTCATGGCGAACCGGGAATATCTGAAAAAAGTGGAGCCGCACCACTGGGCCGAAAAACCACAAGAAATCTGGGATCTTTGGACCCGGCTTTCCAAGAACTAAACCGTTTTCATTGACGAATTTGACACACTGAGCCAAGGCTGGTATTTCTCTGGTCGGCTAAGTCGCCAGCTAACTTGGAGATACCCGTGTGCACCCCGTCCTGATCATCCTTTCCGGAGTCATTTCTGCATTTTCGACGGATCTCTGGGCCGCCCATCCGGTGTGCGAAGCCAATCAGATTTCAAAATTCGTAATCGCGACGGGGCGAAACGATTCCGCCGGAAACGACGAATGCGAAGCGCCTCGCGGTGAACTTCCACCGGAAATCGAAGAAGCGATCACCTCGCTGGGAAAATCCAATCAACAAGTCGCCGAGCTTTTCGACCTGACCGCGCGGGATCTTCTCCCCGAGGGGCTGAAGTTCTACCTTTTTGCGCATGCGCTCGGAACTTTCGCCTCCTATTCGTGGGAAGGGGACATTCATATTGGTTTCGTACGACCTTGGAGCGGAACCCAGCCGAACCCGTCGGTTTACACGCATGAACTTGGCCACTATCTCACGTTTCAGAAGAACGAAAGCTTACCCTCCGTGCTCAGGGCCTTGAATGCAGGCGCCCTGTTTCAGGAAACATTCGCGGATTTCATCGCGCTCGCCGCCACGGACCGGGTCATCGGGCACGAGGATGATTTGCCGGGCTGCCTCTCGAACGCCCGCAGGATCATGCGCTTCCAATCTTACGATTACCCGATGGGATATTTTGACAACTACTTTTCGAACAGAAGAGTCAAGGCATGCTGTGAGTCCTTGAAAGCCAAAGGAAAGCTCAACTCACGTACGAAAGGGATCTGTGACGACAATTTCATGAAGAAAACAATTCCGCCCATGGACCGCTCTCGCCTGGTCGTGTCCGAAGCGAAGGAACTCAGCAGGTTTGGCTCGGTTATCTCGAAAATCGACCCCCATCAGTACGGCATTCCCCTGAATTCGTTTTTCTATGCTTTAAGCCGCCGGACGGGGCGCCCGATGAAAGATCTTCTG
>MEQJ01000113.1:4021-8464 GCA_001770165.1 Bdellovibrionales bacterium RIFOXYD1_FULL_53_11
CACGCTCCCGTCATCGCGCCTCGGCGCGTAACCAAAACCATCGGCACCCAGCACCACGCCCGCATGGAGCCGCACCCGGTCGCCCACCCGGGTCCATTCGTAAACGGTCACATTAGGAAACAATACGCAGTCCCGCCCGATCACCGCGCCCGGCCCGACAAAACATCCCGGATAGACCACCGTGCCCCCGCCTATCGAGGCGCCGCGCTCTATTACCGCATGCGCGCCTATCGAGGCGCCGTCCGCGATGAGCGCCTCCGGATGAACAACCGCCGACGCATGAATGGCCGTCTTGCCGCGACCGGCGACCGCCGGAACATGGGCAACCGTTGACATGACTGCGGCAAATTTTGCGCTCATCAGGGCCATCGCAAGATACGGGTCGGCGCAGGCGACAACCGCACTGCTCTGCCAGAGCGGCAGGCCTGCGGCCTCCATGGATTTTACAAACGCCTCGCCCGTTACCATTATACCGGGAGCGGCGGACGGGAGATCCTTCTGGTACTCACGCGAAAAAAAGAACACAAGATCAGATGACCCGGAGCCCGCTATCTGCGCGGGCTTTTCGACACGGATGCCACCGGCACGGGAGCCGAGCGCGCCGGCGTTTGCCAGCCGGCCGCCGGTCCATTCGAGCACCTCTGAAAGGCTGAACGGCATCTCAGTTCTTGCCCTTGTTGAACGCGGTGATCACCTCGGCGGTCATGTCGTCCTTTTCGAGCGAAAACAGGACGGTGTTTTCGTTCTTTTCAAGCACGACGGTGTAACCCTTCTGCTTGGCCATGTCGCCGATGATGGACCGCAGTTTGCCGATGAGCGGCTCCGTAAGTTCGCGCTCGCGCCCCTGGATCTCGGCCTGCGAACGCGCCGTCAACTCCTGGAACTTCATGATGCGCTCCTGGATTTCGGACTGCTTTTTGATCCGGGCGTCGTCGCTCAGGACCAGCGACTGTTTTTTGAATTCCTCGCCCATCTTCTTGATGGCGGCTTCTTCCTTCTGGAGATCGCTCTTTTTCTTGTTGTATTCTTTTTCAAGAGCGGACTTCGCCTTCTTTCCGGCATCCACCGTCTGAAGCGCCTTTTGCATGTCCACCGTACCGATTTTTTCATTGGCACGGGCGCTCGGGACCGAAACGGCCGACGCAACCACTACCGACAACATCAAAACAAATATTTTCATCATTTTCTCCTCTGGCTTGGATACGCCTTAGTTCATAGTATTTACAGCAAAGCCTAGAAAATCATAGGGAAAGTTGGATTTCAATCACAAGATTCCCGCGAAACAACGGTTTCGTTTTTTTTACATTTTAACTATTTTTGTGTTGCATTATGTTTCCAGAGCGCATAAATGTCGCAGCATGTTAACCACAGAAATGAAACACAAGGAAAGCATCACCGGGCCAAAAGCCCGCAAAACAAAAAAAACAGGCAAGCCGGAATCAGTCCCGGCACCGCGGATTTTCTGCTACGACGATTACCGGGAATACCTCTCCGACTGGTTTAGTCATAAAAAAACCGAGAGCCAGAACTATTCGGGAGCGCTGTTCGCAAAACACGCCGGGCTTGCGGCTCATACGCTGCTCGGAATGGTGATCCGCGGCGAACGCAATCTCGGCAATGAAACGGTAATGGGCTTTTCGCGTGCCCTCGAGCTTTCGCCGCGCGAGGCGCTGTTTTTTGAGAAGCTCGTGTTTTTCAACCAAGCCCGGGGCCCGGAGGACAAGGCATTTTACTTGAGCCAGCTCACCACGCTGGCACAAGGCGATGGCAAAAAACTTTTCACGAAGATCAACAACCATGCGTCTTATCTCAGCCGCTGGTATGTCGTCGCTTTGCGCGAACTGGTGAACACCGCAGGATTCAAACCCGACGCCAATTGGATCGCCGCGAGGCTCAAGAACAAGATCACGCGCAAGCAGGCCGCCGACGCCTGGAGAATCCTCTGCGAGCTCCAGATGGTCGAACCGGACCCTTCTGCGGCCGGAAAGTGGCTCGTCAAGCACCCGGCGCTTGATATAGATCCGGGGCATGTGGATTTTGCGATCCGGACCTTCCACAAGGATTTCATGCAGCGCACACGTGACGCGATCGACAACGAGCCGTTGGAAGACCGCGAACTTTCGTCGCTTACGATGTCGCTTCCGGAAGAGGACCTGCCGGCGCTCCGGATGGCGATAAAGGATTTCAGGCGCAACCTTAATATGATGTTTCCGCAAACGCACGACGCACCACGCACGCACGTCGTGGCCCTCAATGCGCAGCTCTTGATTTTAACGAATGTCAACAAGCCGCAAGGCAAAAACAACCACAAACCAAAGAAGGAAAAAGGAGAGGTAATAATATGAACAGCACATGGAAAAAGCTGCCGGTCTTCGTGACCGCCGCAGCGGTAGTGTTTAGTGCCATGACGGCACAAGCAGGCAAGTCCGAAGGGACCGGCGTCGGAAACGGCGGCGGCGGACCGGAAGACGCAAATGTAAAAAAACTGATAATCGAATTCCAGGGCGGCCAAGCGCAAGTAGCGCCGTCGGCGGCCCCGGCACCGAACCAGCCCGCACAACCGAACCAGCCCGCGACGCAGCCGCAGCCGGGTCATAACGGCGGCGCGCCGGTGGTGATCATCAACAACCGCCCCGTATACGCCCCCCAGCCGCAGTATCCGCAGCCGCAGTATCCGCAGCCGGGCGAAAACTATCCCGCTCCGGGCATGGCTTACAACCCCATGCAGTCGGTGATGGCGTGGTGCTCGCGTGCGATCCCGATTCTTGAGCGCGAGATGTGGCGCGCGCATATCGAGCTTCAATTCCAGCGTTTTGCAATGGCACGCAGGATTCTCAAAAACGCGATGCTTGCCGCGCAGTACAGCATGAGTGTCGACCCACGCGTCGGCGGCCCGATCCTCCGGACCATGGCCGAACGCGGGGTGATACTGATGACGGCGCTCGACAGCGCCATGCCCTGGCATGACCGCAACACCGAGGTGTCTAAGACCAATTTTGCGATCGAATACGTCGGCCGCATGATCAAGGCGGGGCGCACGCTTGACCGCGTTTATTTCGTACCGTGGATCTACCGGTACAACCGCTGCTACAACAACTGTCCCGAGTCGTTCAATTTCGCGATGATGGAAAAACAGTATCTCAAGTTTGCAAAATCCCAACTGGATTTTCTGCTGAACAAGTTCGCCATCATCGAAAAAGACGAGCACGGAAGGGTGTCTAACGTATTTCCGGTCGGCAATGCGCGGATGTTCCTGGTGCTTGGCGAGCTGGTCAGCCAGTACGTGGCGATGGATCTCTCGCACAATCTGTATGCGTATTCGCAGGCCTGTGCGGTTTCGGATCTCACGTCGCTTGCCGAGACGCTTGCGCAGTACAACAGGACCGGCGCGGGGTTCCCGAATGAAGTCTGGGCGCTCACGTTTGCCGCATCCGAGCTCGACAGGATTCTGGGAGGAATGTCGTCCTGCCGTTATTAACAACCACGGCCATGAACGGCCTTGACCGGGCCGCATGTTCCACGAATGGAGCATGCGGCCCCTAAAAAGTTTTTTAACCAGAAGGAGAAACCAAAATGAAAACGATGATGAAGATAACAAGAAAATCCTATGAAATAGCGATCGCACTTGCGATTGCTCTTGCCGGACTGATGGCCCGTGACGCGGGAGCCGCTCTATACAACGGCTACTACACGGGTGACTACGGCCGGGACGACAACGCAAGGGTGTACATAAGCACGTTCGAAGAGGAGACATATGGCGTCGTGATGCAGATAAACCGCAAGGGCACGCGCGTAAGTCTTTTCAATATCGAAGAGCAGGAGGACGGCACGACGCAATGGACGCCGATGTTCCAGAGCAACGCGCACGTGATTACCTCCGGCGAAGCCATGTATATAGGCCGCTACGAACGTTCAAGCGTACTGAAAAGGCGGATGCTCATTCTAAACCCCACGCGCAGCGCGTATGATGCCGGCATCAAGGAAGAGGTCTCCGTCCGGCGCCGTAGCCTGAAAGGTTATTCACGCGTATGGAAGCAGC
Organism: Bdellovibrionales bacterium RIFOXYD1_FULL_53_11; assembly: GCA_001770165.1. GTDB lineage: Bacteria > Bdellovibrionota > UBA1018 > UBA1018 > UBA1018 > XYD1-FULL-53-11. The sequence goes on from MEQJ01000113.1 coordinate 8,061, forward strand.
TCCCCGCACAGGGATTCCGCATCGAGCGGACCAAAAATGCAAACGGCTTCGTGACACCGGCAGCGTTCAGCGGAAAGTTCAAGCTTGACGGAGCCGTGTACAGCGGCAACTTCGGGATGCGCGAAATCGTTCCTGGAGTTTACCTGGTCCGCGCCGCCGTTCCCAATACGGAAGCCGCCGGAGGCCGCAAACTCGACAAGTCCGCGATCGCCGTCGTGATCCCGATTCTGCGCAAGCGCGCGGGCCTGCGCGATTATTTTCACCTGCACATGGTGAGCGTAAAGAGCGGCGTTCTGAGCAGCACATATTCTTCGGCCACGCTGGAGCAGGACTAAAAAACGTACCCGGTTACTCATATGGATGACTGGCCCGTCAAGACCCAATAACTGACTGATGGCTGGCTT
>MEQJ01000114.1:0-353 GCA_001770165.1 Bdellovibrionales bacterium RIFOXYD1_FULL_53_11
GAAGGGTTCAGTTGAAGTTGTCGCTCCGATATCCAGCAAAAACTTATGCCAAAAACGCGCGTAAATCAGATGCCTGGTCGCGTGTTCAGTGCCACCGACATACATATCCACACCGGATTGATCAAGCCAATAATCAATTTTATTCAAATCAGCCAGTTTTTGCCTGTTGCCGGGATCGCAAAAACGCAAGTAATACCAAGATGACCCGGCCCATTGCGGCATGGTGTTTGTTTCGCGCTTGGCGTTTCCGCCGCAAACCGGGCATTTCGACGGGAGCACGAATTTGCGCTCGCCGCCCGTGCGCGCGCCCTTGACCACGCTCACCACCTCGGGGATCACATCGCCGGCCCGCT
>MEQJ01000114.1:390-3261 GCA_001770165.1 Bdellovibrionales bacterium RIFOXYD1_FULL_53_11
GTCGATCTCGTCCTGATTATGAAGCGTCGCACGGCGCACCACGGCACCGCCGATCCTGACCGGCGTCACAAGCGCGACCGGCGTGAGCGCGCCCGTGCGCCCCACCTGCACGATTATGTCTTCCACGGTGGTTGTCTCCTGCCGGGCCGGATATTTGAAAGCCACCATCCCCCGCGGACTGCGCGAGATATATCCGGCGCGCGCGATATCTGCGATACGGTTGAGCTTGACCACTATGCCGTCTATCTCAAACGGTAGCGTGTCGCGCACGCCTTCTATTTTATGGTAAAATTCGAGCACTTCACTTTTTCCATGACATACCTTGCGCCACCCGCCGAGCCTGAACCCCCACGACGCAAGCCTTGTCCCGAACCCGTCCATGGTGGCAGGCGGCGGACTCGTGCCCCACTCCACGCCGCCCATGCCGTAAAAATACGCCGTAAGCGGGCGCGATGCCGTAATAGCGGGGTCAAGCTGCCGGAGCGAGCCGGCCGCCGCATTGCGGGGATTGGCAAAAAGTTTTTGTTCTTTTTGCGACTGCTGGGCGTTGAGTTTTTCAAAATCCTTTACCGGCAATATCACCTCGCCCCGGATCTCGATGGCGCGGGGCACGGCTTCTCCGCGATGGTGCCGGAGCCTGAGCGGTACTGATTTGATGGTCTTGATATTCTGCGTGATATCCTCTCCCGTTTCGCCATCGCCACGCGTGGCGCCCGCGGCCAGCACGCCGTCAACATATGTGAGATTGACCGAGAGGCCGTCGAATTTCAATTCCGCAAAATACTCAATGTCGTGGCCAGCGGAAAAATCAAGCAGTTTGGAGATTCTTGCGTCAAAATCGACAAACTCTTCCTCTGTAAGCGCGTTTGCCAGCGAAAGCATCGGTACACGATGCGTGATTTTTGCAAACTTGTCGAGCGCCCGGCCCCCCACCCTTTGAGTGGGCGAATCCGGATAGCGGTGTCCGGGATGCATTTCTTCAAGCCGCTGAAGCTCCCTGAAGAGCCGGTCGTACTCCGAATCCGGCACCTCCGGGTCATCAAGCACGTAATACCGGTGATTATGATGTTCGATCAACTCAATAAGTTCACGGATGCGCTTCTCTGAATGCATGACAGCGCAGTATGTTGGCATGACTTGAATGCGAAAACAACGATGACTCGCCGCATATACCAAAAGTTGGCGGACACCTTTTAGCACCTTTTAGAAGTAGTAAACGGCCGACGGGCCAAAGGCGATCACCCGGTGGGTAAGCGAGTAGCCGTTTGCAAAGTCCGCGGTGTGATTCATGAGATCCATGCCGAACTTGAACATGATGTTGGGCTGATAGCGCCAGTAACCGCCGGCATACAGCCCGACGGTCGACGAACTGCTGACCGCATTCGCATTCGTTCCGGTCTCGGAACCGGAAGAGAACACGCCGATGTCAAACGAAAGCATCGCACCGAACATCCGGCGGATCGACAAGTCCCCGCCCACTCCAAGAATGGGGCCGCTGAACGAAACCGGCAGCAAACTGTCGGCATTTGAAACCGGCAGCGTATAGGACGTCGAAAAATAACCGGCCTTTATCCAGCCTTTTGCCCCGAAAATATCGCCTGAAAGAAAGTGCGTATAGCCCAGATTCCCGCGCCAGTGGAACAGCGAGGGCGTCACACCCGACACCGCCGTTTCAGCCCCGGTGGCGATATCACTTTGCGAATAAGTCGAAAAACCGTACGCCACAACGGCCTCCAGAAAGAACGCCCTCGTTATCCAGAGATTTCCGGTGGCCTTGCCGCCGTAAAAAAAACCGCCGCCGCTTTTGCCCTTGGTATCCGCAGCGGTGCTGTACTGGCGCGAAAAAATTCCGGCCAGCAGTGACCCCTCTCCAAACCCGAGCGACGGCTGTTTGTATTGCTCAGAATCGTTTTCGGACTTTTTTTTGCCGTTGTCGTCCAATGGAAGTGGTGCCGGCGGCGGCGCGGGCATGAGACGCGAGACCTTCTGGTACCGCGAAATCTGCCGGCCGTCATCTTCCTCAACCACGACGCAAAAAGCCATCCCGTCGTCAACATCCGCAACCTCGACCTTGCCGGTCTGCGAAAATCTCCAGTCAACAATGGCGCCAAGAAGCGGATGTTTTTTGACCTCATCAAGCGTGACCACAATCATCTGGTCGCCTTTTTTGACCTTTGCCATGCGCCCGATGTTCACCGTAACCGACCCTTCGTCGCGCCCCGTGACGTGCGCGATGAACGGAATCTTGGCTATCAGGCGGTCAAGCGCCTTGTGCATCGTCTCTTTTACATTGCCGTCGCCGAAGGGCTTGCCGCCGCGCGGCTCGTCCACGGTGAAAGTCTCCGTCGAAAGAAGCTCCATGCCCGGCGCATGCAGCCAGTCGATCACGAACCGGTAGCGCGGCCCCTCTTTATAAACCTTGGTGCGGATGATGCTCTCGGATCGCATCGAGCGGGCGAGCTGCCCGAGAATTTCCTTGTCCTCGATGAGCTTGACATAGGGGATTTTTGACTTTGAAAGAAGCACATCGGTCTTTGAAAGGTCCTGCAGCACGAAACGGCTGTGTTTTGAAAAATATTCCCGGTACGCCGAAGCGACATATTCGGAAAAAAGCCCGTCCATGTTGTCCCATGCCTTGAGATATCCGATCGTATCAAGCGCGAAACGGCGGTCGAGTTCGGAATTCGCGTAAGCAGGAGCGATATCCGTTACCCCTGCCGCCATTGAAACGGCAACAAGCGCGGCTGCAAGAAATGCGGGCGTTCTAGCTGTCAAAACCAGCCACTTCCTGCGAAGGCATTCTCTCTTCATAGATTGCCACGAGCATCTTGAGCTCGGCGATTTCCTCTCTTGCATTTTTCAGTTCGGTTT
>MEQJ01000114.1:3269-5816 GCA_001770165.1 Bdellovibrionales bacterium RIFOXYD1_FULL_53_11
TTCAAACGGACATCGACGGACCTGTCCTGGAGCAATGAACGGTCGCACGCGAAACGGGCGGTTGCCGCATCCGGTCCGGATTCATCCCATAGCAGATAACGCCCGCCCTCTATCTTGAAGCGGACTTTTCCGGCCTTGATATAACGACGCAAGGTCGAAAGACTCACGTCGTTTTTTGCCGCATAGTCCATCAACGAAACCCAGGATTCGTCACATGACATTTCCATCGGACTTCCACCCCTCGTATCTATTGTATTTCCCGCGGCCATAAATTCAAGTACTGTTATGGCAATGGCAAAGATTGCGTATGTTTGCAGCGGGGGCGCGGCAAAGGCCGGGGCCTTCCACCTCGGCGTGGCAAAAGCCCTCAGGGAGGCCGGATTCAACTTCATCGGCGGCACGGCGCCATCGGCTTCGGCGCGGGGTACCCCCGGACCACGCGACATTTCCATCTATGTCGGCTCCAGCGCGGGAGCGATCATTTCAACCTTCCTTGCCGCCGGCTATTCGATACAAAGCATTCTTGCTTCCTTCATGCAAAACGACGCCCGGAACGCTCCGGCGCCCGGCGACAAGCCGCTGACACCCCTCTCCTACAAAAAGATGTTCATGCTCCGGCCCGCGATCGCGCGTGAGCAGGCGGAGCCGTTTCTTTCCTCCATAAGGCTTTTTTCGCGCAAGCACCAGGAACAGCAGAAAATCCCGCTGCAGTTCAAATGGTTCAAGGCGACCGGCATATTTTCGACCGGCGGAATCGAAAAATACCTCCGCGACGACGTCCTCACGTCCAATGATTTTTCGGACTATCTTGCCGACCTGTTCATCGTGGCCACGGACCTCAACTATTCACGAAAGGTGGTTTTTGGAAAATCATCGATCCTGCCGCAAAGCACGCCGTCATGCACGTATTCCGGCCACGCAACGATCTCCGAGGCCTGCGCCGCGAGCACGGCGCTCCCGTTTGTCTACGCGCCATACACGATAAAATCCCCGGACGGCACCAGCGTGCATTATGTCGACGGAGAGATCAGGGATACTCTTTCGGCGCATGTCGCGGTGGACGCCGGCGCGGAGCTGGTGATCGCAAGCTACACCCACCAGCCGCTGCACACCCCGCACGGCGAGTCCCTTGCCGGACGGGGGCTGCCGGCAATTCTCATACAATCGCTCTATCTTGCCTTCGAGGACAAGATCACCCGCGCCCGCGAGGACCGCGAGGACCGCGAGGCGGCCCTGGCTGAAATTGACGGCATCTGCCGCAAGAACCGGGTATCCCCGAAGGTGCGCGATGCGATCCGCGCGGTTTTCAAACAAAAGCTCGGCCTCAAGCCGGGAGTAAAAACCATCTACATTCATCCGGACCCGGCGGATGAGGAGATGTTTTTCGGGGAACACTTCAGCTTGTCGGCGAAAAATCTCCAGAAGATTGCCGATGCGGGATTCAAGGCCGCCGCAGCACGGGCCGAGGATTTCTCACAGTTCCTCCAAAGCCCTTAGTTCCGTATCCGTATGCCGCAGCCTTAGGGCCAGCACACGGGCGATCCGCGAAAAAACCGCATTTCCGGTCCCGGGATGCGATTGCGCCAGGCTGTCCAATTCCACGCGCGACAACACATAGAGCAACACGTCCGAAGAAGCCACCGCATCAGCCGACCGCGTACCGCCGTCAAGAAACGACATGTCTCCAAAAAAATCGCCCCGTCCGAAGCTTGCAAGATGATGGCCCTCACGGCCCGCAAGCGGAAGCACGATCCTCACCGAGCCCTTGCGTATCAGGAACAACTCGTCCCCGCTGTCCCCCTGTTTGAATATCTTTTCACCGCTTCTGATTGCGAGTTCCTTCACGCAGCCGCCCAGTTTTGCAATGACATCCCCGCCGATCCCCTTGAACACCTGTATATCCGCAAGCTCAAGCGGCCCGTCATCCCTTGCAACAGAGGTCCGGCGCGATTCAAGCACCCGGTCCTCAACCCACTCCAGCGATGCATCCAGGTCCGCAAACTCCCTGATGTTGAGTTTGGGATGCATGAGCCCCACATGGTCGAAATACTCGTGCAGGTTCTGGCCGGTTGGAAGATTTTGCGGCACATGCGAAAAAATGAGACATCCGCCGTGCTCTGAAACCCTTGCCGCAAGCTGCTCAAGCAAGTGGGCGGCGGTAAAATCAACCGACCCGATGCGTCTCATGTCCAGGATCACATACTTGCTTGAAGGAAGATGCGGTTCAAGCTCGGTGAAAAGCTGGTCGGTCGTACCAAAAAACAACGCCCCCTGCAGCTCAAACACTACGGTATGTGCGCCCTCGGTTTCGAGCACCGCCATGTCACCGGGCAGGCGTTTTTTCTTTGAAAAGGTCTGACCGCCCGTCATCTTGCGCCTTACGACCGAACCGCGGATCTGATCTCGCATGAAAAGCACAATGGCCAGGGCAAGCCCGACGCCGGCGGCGGCGATGAGGCTGAAACTCACCGCCGTTACAACCACGGCGGCGATGACAACAAAATCAAGCACGGTCGAGCGCTGTTTTAGAAGCGCGAAGCTGTGCTT
>MEQJ01000114.1:5856-8095 GCA_001770165.1 Bdellovibrionales bacterium RIFOXYD1_FULL_53_11
AAGCGCCGCTACCGGTATCCAGGCAATGAATTTTGCGAATACGACCAGCGCAAGAAGCGAAAAAACACCGCTAAGAATGCCCGAGAATCTTGTCCGCCCACCGCTGCTGATGTTTACAAGAGTCGCGCCCATGGTGCCCGCGCCGGACATCCCTCCAAAAACCGCCGAAACAAAATTGCCGGCGCCCTGCGCGATGAGTTCGCGGTTTGAGTTGTGGCGGCTGCGCGTCAGGGCATCAAGTACGACACAGGTTTTCAGGGTATCAATCGAAAGAAGCACGGCGAGCGTGAGCGACGGAACCACGATTGCGGCAAGCGCCCCGGCATCCAGCGTTCCCGTGGATTTCCAGCGATCCACGAAGGCCCGCGCAAAAGCCGCGCCGCTTGCCTGGAGGTCGCCGATCACCAGCGGATTGCCCACAAGCGTGTTCAGCTCCGGATTGAACATCGCCACCACAAAATATGCCGAAACGCCGCCGACGAGCGCGATGATCGGCGCCGGAATGGCACGGGTCATGCGCGACGCAAGAAGCATCACGACAATTGTCGACACCCCCACGATCACACCCGGCATGTTCCATAGCGCGGGATGAACCATTGCGCCGAAAAAAGCCGTACCCTTGGGCACGCCAAGGAGTCTGGGAAGCTGCCCGGTGAATATCAGAAGCCCCACGGCGCTCAGATAACCCGCCACCACCGGGTATGGAATGTATTTGATCAGCCTTCCGCCGCCCGAAATTCCGAACAACAGCTGCACAAGCCCCGCCGCCAGGGACACCAGCGTCACGAGCAGCACCATGGTCTCCGGCGCCATCTGCGCTCCCGAACCCAGAAGCTGCGCCGAAAGCGCCCCAAGCACAGCCGCCGCAGGTGCGCACGGAGCCGAAATCAATCTTGGCGCGCCTCCGATTGCAGGCCCGATCACGCCAAGCACCACGGCCCCGATCATTCCCGCCATCGCGCCTTGCGCCGCATAGCCCGCCCCGAACGGCGCATAGACAAGGATTCCAAAAGCAACCGCCGACGGAAAAGCAACGAGCATGGCCGCAAGGGCGCCAAACATCTCACCGGAAACGGAACTGTTCTTCATAGTACCGGATTGTCTCAAATCACAAAACTAATGGCAAATGCCAGGCTCACGGCATACATGAGCGATAAACCCACTTGACGCCGCCACGAAACCGGCGACATTATGGCGACGCGGGGGCAAAAATGAAAAAAATATCGTTTGCGGAACGGATCAAGAGTCTTGAGATGCCCCACCCGCTTGTCATTCTCGTCGGGCTGGTCGCGCTCTCGGCGCTTGCAACCTACATTCTTCCGGGCGGCAGCTACGACCGCATTGAAAAGGATGGACGCCTGATCGCGGTCGCCGGCTCATATAAAATGTTTGCAGGCAAACCGCAGGGCGCGGGCGCGCTGGCGGTCGCCCCGTTTGCCGGAATGATCCAGGCCGCGGAGATTATTTTCCTGATTTTCATAATCGGCGGGGCTTTTGCGATTTTGCGCGCGACCGGGGCGCTCACTGCCGCGATCACTCGCGCCACGAGTGCAATGAAGGGCCGCGAGCATCTCATGATCCCGTTCATGATGAGCGTGTTCGGGCTCGCCGGCGGGATGTTCGGCATGTACGAAGAGGTCCTGCCGTTTGTCGCGCTCATCGTGCCGATGGCAATTGCGATGGGCTATGACTCGATCGTTGGTGTCTGCATGGTTTATCTTTCGACCACACTCGGATTTTGCGGGGCTTTTTTCAACCCGTTCACGATCGGCATCGCGCAGGGCATCGCGGGGCTGCCGCTTTTTTCGGGACTCGGTTTCAGGATCGTGGTCTGGTTTGTCATGGTGGGCACCGGGATATTGTTTGTCATGCGTTATGGTGCGCGCATCCGGCGGGACCCCCGCAAGAGCCTCACCTATGAAACCGACAAGCTGATCCGCGAAAAATTCCTGGGCGCCGGCTCCGGGCTCTCTTCCGCCGACGTGAAGCTCGGACGCAAAAACATAATCATACTGCTGCTCGTGGCCGCCGGTTTTGCCATGCTGCCGGTCGGAGTCATCCATTATAAATGGGGCATCAAGGAGCTTACGGGGCTCTTTCTCACGATCGGGGCCGTGTGCTGGATTGCGGGACGCATCCCGGTCAACAGGGGCGCCGAGGCTTTTATCGAAGGCGCGCGCGAGATGATGGGCGCCGCGCTTCTGATCGGCATCGCCCGCGGCGTGAAGATCGTACTTGA
>MEQJ01000115.1:0-5492 GCA_001770165.1 Bdellovibrionales bacterium RIFOXYD1_FULL_53_11
ATCGCCGATTCGATTTCGGGCGCCGGCGCCAGGAGCGGGAACTTGGGCCAGCTCACATTGAGATTGAGCGCCGTACGGTCGCAGGTGAGGACCGAGCACAAATAGCAGTAGTCCACGCCCCCGACATTTCTCAGTGTGGAACCGTAGGCGCAGGCGGTCGTGGAATTCTTTTTGTAGCGGTCGATGCAGAAATTTTCGGGATGATGGGCGATGCCGGGCCCGACGCCGGCTACAGCCGCCGGTGGGTCAAAAAGCGTGTCGCTCACACATGGAACACCGCAGCTTTTGTCGTTTGCGGCGTCAGCGCCCGGATAGGCCGGCGCCGTGAGCGCTGAGGTGTATGCATTGAGCGAGGTATAGCCGCATTTCGCGCTGTTTGAATTTTTTACGGCCGGCGAGGTGAACGGCGAAACCTTGCCCACGATTAGTGTCGTATCCGCGGTGCTCACCTTGTCGAGAGAGCCGACATTGATGTTCTGCGTGGGATAAACGGCGGCACACCAGCCCACGTTGCCTTCGGAATCCTTTGAAAAATGAAGCGGCGGATCGATGTTGCCCGGATAGGCCTGCGGCGCGCAGGCTTTGAAGTTGGTATCTTCGACGTAATAAGGCGTCCAGGGCTTGATGGGGCGCACGAAGGTGCGCTGCATGGCGGTGTTCAAGTTTGTGGAATGCAGGGTGCCGATGGACCACATGCTGGTTGTCTTGTTGAAGAGCGGAAACGCCGCCGCGCACGAGCGGTTGCCGCTTTGATTGCTGTCGTAGTACGGAAATTCGATGCCATCGACGTTTTTGCCGTCCCAGAGGGTGTTGTTCGTGGCGTAGTAGCCGGGCCGGCGTTTATTCTGGCGCTGGTCGTTGGAGTTTGCGTAGTCGTTGTCGTCTTCCTTGAGAACGCCCTTGTGGTCGAAATAGGCAAACGGGCAGGGCTTGGGCCCCAGCATCGTATACGGTTTGGTGAGGCTCGCGCTTGTCGAGCTTACCGGGCGGTCCAGGATGTACGTCGTATCGGTAAGCTGCGGCTGGCTGGTGGCCATTTTGCCGTCCGAATCGTACACAGGAGGGTACATCGCGACAAAACGCCGGAGCCTGAACGTGCGGTGGATCATTCCGGATTTGTCGGTGACCGTGGGGCAGGTGCCGTCGGTGGCGGGTTTTGCGGCATAGCCGAGGCATTTTTGCACGAGGCTTCCGGCGGTCACGGTCTGGCCGGTGCAACTCTCCGCGGTCGAGCTGGTTTCGTTTCCTACATTGATGGTTGAAAAAGCCTCGACCCCGATCGGATAATCGGTGCTTTTGCTCACCGAAAGGCTGAAGGTCGTATCAAGCGGCCAGTACGCGCCTTGGTCGCCGACGGTGGTCGAGCCACGGAGGCTTTCCTTGACCTTGGGACAGGTAAAATCGTTGTTGGTCTCGTTGATGTCGCCCGCCCGGCTGTCGCGGATATAGAGGTTGTAGTAGTTTGCCTGGGCCGAGTTTTGCGCGGCGCCGAGGGACTCACAGCCGGTGGCGGCGGTCGTGTCCCCGATTTTTGCGATGCAAAAGCGCGACGCCATTGTCATGGCCGCCACATCGCCGTTTGCGGAATTTGTCAAGGTCTCGCTCTTGCTTTGGATTTCCATCCCGCGCTTGAACTTGCCGTAGCAGGTGTATCTGAGGACGTTGTCAAAGATGTTGCCGTTCAGATCCTGGAACGAACCGCCGCTGCCGGAGGCCTGCTTGAGATAGCTGAATTCGTTCGTGGTGAACTGGTCCATGTTCGTGCCGTACGGAACAAGGCTCACCTTTATGGTCGTGCCGGTCGGGATCTCGGTGGCGTAGTAGTGCGGCGCCTTGCATTTGACCATGCTGCTCTGGACAGTGGTGACCGGATTTTGCACGCGATGCGGGATGGGCGTGACGCTGCTGGTGTATTCGTTCACCTCGTTCCATTTAAAAAGACAGGCGCAGGGTTTTGTGTTCTCGCCGCCCGAGCTGTTGGAGCAGCTTGTGGAGATGGGGCCGGTGGACTGTGAGGCATTAAACATCACCTCCGCGACATAGCCGTCCGTTTCGGACGTGATGGCAACGGATGAGATCCGGTAGCTGTTTGGCGTGCTTGACGAGACTGGCGTGGGTGAGCTGGATGCGGAAGGATCGGGCGTCTTTACCCGGCCGTCATTTGTAAGGCAGCCGCCAAGCGCAAAAACTGCCGTCATTGCCAGGACCGTGGTTTTTGTGAGTGTTGTTTTCATTGTCGTCGTCCTCACAGCGGCTGGAGCACGCAGATCGGGAATTTGCGCGCCTTTGAAGTGTCGTCGAGGGTCGCGCCTTCGGCAACGGTGAGATCCCTGAGATCAATGTTGTAGTCAATCTTGTACCTGGGGTCGCAGTCGCCGGCCGTGTCGGGGTTGTCCGGATCGGCGCTTGAGCAATATGAAGGAGAGGTGAAGCGGTACGGTATATACGGTTTTCCGGCCGCGGTGCGGTTGCGCATATCGCTGGTCATCACCGTGACGGGTGACACCGTAAATACCGCGTCCCATCTGGACGAAGTGTCGATGTCTTCGTAAAGCGTGCCCGATGAATGCGGCGTGCGGCCGGTGCCGCTTGCATAATTTGCGTCACAAAGGCCCATGGGGTCCTGGTTGTTGGCGCCGCCGCAAAGGATCTGGAGGTTGCCGTTTATAGGGGCACCGATGGTGGAGCCGGTTTCCCAGAAATCCGTGCCGCTTGCCATCACGGCATAGGTGGCGGCCGCCTGTCCGGCGGTCGCATCCTTTATCCTTATGCATTCTCTCGCGCCACGGCTGTAAATCACGCGGTCGGCAAATACGGCTGCGCCGGTGCCTCCAAAAGCTGCGGACAATGAGGCAAGTGTATTGCTGCCGGCCGCGCACGACGCCACCACGCCAAAACCGGTGCTTGGCCACACACCCGGATTGCAGCCCACGTATCCGAGTTCTTTCACCGCCTGGCTCGTGGGCGCTTTGCGCGCCGGGATTGATCCGCGGAAAAGCCAGAGCTTTGCCCACTTGTAGCCGCTTGGTATCACGACGCTGGTGTCCGGGCAGGTTTCGGAATCATCACCCGTGGGCACCGCCATCGCGCCGAACCCCACTGGCGCGGGCGCGCCTCCAGCAGTATTTTCGGAGGTGGGGACCGAAGGCGCGACAAACGCATTTACGGCGACATTGAAGGGCGCTGAAGACGTTTGGGCCAGATAAAACGTGTGCCGGTCGGCACCGGTGACCGGATAGATGGTTTTGCTGCCGCCCACGCTGCCGACGCTGAAGAGCCTGAGGTCATAACCTTCGCCGGCGGATACGTAGTCGGTCACGCCGTCGGTGGTGTCTTTTGGTTTGGTCGGGCAGATCCAGCTCGCGCCGTCTGCGGGTTTATTGTTGTTTACGAAGGCAGAGACCATTGCGCCCAGGTTTGAAACATAAAAATTGAGCGGGAACGACAGCTCGGAATCCTCGGACAGGAACGGATCATAAACCGCCGGATCGAGTATGTGCGAGACAAATACGGAGTCTTTGCACTGGTGCCTGAGAACTTTTATGAAGCTGTCCGGATCGGAATGATCGGTGTTTGAAAGCCCGGTGCCGGAGAAGGAAAACGTGACCGCATTGGAATATGCTTCGTCGCCGCTGATATACAGTTGCACCTTGAGGGAAGTGATCGCGGTTGGAATCGTTGAATAAGAACAGCGCAGCAGGTCGGCTTCCCGGTAGACGGATTTTTCGTTTTTGGTCTCCGTCAATCCGGCTGTTGTGGTGTATTCAAAACTGCAATAGCAGTTGGTTTCGGCGGTAGGATCGTCCGATGAGCCGCTTGCGGCAAAGCAATAGGTGCCGATGGCGCCCGAACTGTCGCCGATCAGGTCCATGAAGCGGTTGGGGTCGGCGCTTGATTTAACGACGCGCGTAAGCGTGATGTAGCTTGCCGTGCCGGTGGACATGTCCGACTCGGTGCCGCCCGTCGTGATGAGCTTGCGCGTAAGCTCCGCGGCATTATTGAAGCAGCCGGGGCCGACCGCAACCATCGCGGCAACAATGCCGATGGCCAGCCCCGTCCGGTGATATTGACAACGCATGTTCGACCCCCCGAAACCAGTTATATATCCTGCAAATAGCGTGCAAACGCGCTGCAACCCCTCGAAAACACTCGGGGCGGGGGTTGGCGAAGGCCTTGACGGCCGTCTAATATTTCTACATAAGATATTTAACAATTCGTGTGGCGCCTGATTTGCGCCTGCTGTCACGGTGTTGCCCCTGCCCGGGGCCCCCTGTTTAACAAACAGGCGCTGTAAAAAACGTGGATAATGCAACCACCCGCGGCGGCGGGCTTTTTCCGGGTGCGTTTTTTTCCGTGGCTGTGTCTTCATTGACCCGTTCCTCACTTGTATCCCAATCGGAAGATCTTCGCGTCCACCAGGATCGCGGAGCCCGAATAGCGTTCGATCCTTATGCGGTCGACGCTCTGGTTGACTGCTATCGGGATCACCACCTGCTCGGTGCGCGCTACGCCGGTCGGCGGCGCAAGGACGGCCAGGGTGTCCACGATTTTCGGATATCTGCCGGTGTCGGCATAATGGATGTGCCGCGGCTGGAAGAGCTGCTGCAGCAACGTGTCGTATGCCCCGGTGGTCATGAGATGAATGTTCAGCCGGGCGGTTTCGTCGCTTGTGAGCGACGATCCGTCGGCATATTTGTTGCCGGTCCCGAGCGGGATGTATGTAATGTTAAGCAGCAGATTTTCGTTGGGACCGAGCTCGCTGCGGTCGATGTCGATATACACGCCGCCCGCGAGCAGCTTGTTGACGGCGTCGTCGCTGCTTGCGATCGGGCCGGCTTTGCTGCACGAGTTGTCCATCATCGTGTAGTAGCTTGTGTTGTAGGCAGCCGACGGGATGAATACGGACGCGGCGTGCGCGAGCGAGGTGGTTGACGGCGTCTGGGCGCTCGTGCTTCCAAACACGTTTATGTTGCGCCAGTAGTAGCACGGGAAGCTGGCGATGGTTTCGCCGGCATCGGTGATTTCGGAGGGCACGCCGGTTGCGTCGTTGATGCGTTTTGCCGCCCAGACCTCGGGCATGTAGTAATAGCTGCCGGAGCTGGCGTCGTACTGGTACTGTCTGAGGTAGTCGCCCGTCGCGCTGTAGCCGCCGGCCACGACGAGCTGTTCGTTGAGCGCATCATAACCCAGCGAGTGGCCGTAGCGCGCCGCGGGCGCCGTGGCGCCGGTGTAGCCGGTGCAAGCGGTGATGCGCGTCCAGTAGCCGTTTCGTTTTTTTACGTCGGTGGAATGCGACGCGAGCGGCGGGGAGTATTCGTATATTTCAGAACCGAGCACGGACGTTGGCTTGCTGGCCGACCCGTTTGCCGCATAGTCGGTGACGGCGGTCATGGTGCCGTCCTCGTCGCCGATGCCCCCGTACAAAAGGATGCGATCGTTTACGGAGTCGTAAACCCCCGCGCCCAGGTATGACGAGAACGTGGTTGAGGTGA
>MEQJ01000115.1:5539-5666 GCA_001770165.1 Bdellovibrionales bacterium RIFOXYD1_FULL_53_11
TCAAGAACCGGGCTTGGCGAGTCCGTGTTGCTGGTGGCGTCAAAGGCGTCGCAGCTCGTGTCGGTGGGCGAGTTGGTGTTGTAGCTGGTCTCGCCCGTGGAGCCCGCGCAGAATTTATAGACATTGC
>MEQJ01000116.1:0-2310 GCA_001770165.1 Bdellovibrionales bacterium RIFOXYD1_FULL_53_11
TGCCCAGCTGCAGGCTGAAAGTCTTGACCTCCGAAAAACAATTCTCGAAGAGCTCGAACAGGTCGCGCCTGACCTTCCGGTCGCGCGGGTCCGTTCGATCGCGGGAGCGTTTCTCTTTACGGGAGACGCGGTTGAAAAGAAGTGCGCCGTACTTTCGGGAGGCGAAAAAGCCCGGGTGGCGCTCGCCAAGCTCCTCCTCTCACCGTCGAATTTTCTCATCCTGGATGAACCCACGAATCACCTCGATGTTGAATCGCGAGGAGTTCTCCTCGATGCGCTCGCCGATTATCAGGGTACGCTTTGTCTTGTCTCGCATGACCGCGATTTCGTCACTCCGCTGGTCGACACGATCCTCGAGATCACCCCGTCGCCTGAAGCAGGGCATGGCTCAACAGCGCGCCTGCTCATCGAGGACTATCAGGCCTACCTGGACAGGAAGAGCAGGGAAATCCGGGAAACACGACGAACCGACGGGCCGCGAATCGACCAGAAACAGGCGGAACCCGTCTCGGCCGCTCCCAAGGGCCCTTCCAACAACAAACTTCGCGCATGGCGCGCGGAACGGGACACGATCGAACTCGAAATCGCCAGAATGGAAGGACGCGAAGGCGAACTCAATTCCCTGCTGGCTGATCCCGAACTCTACAACGATAAGGAACGCTCGCGGGGCCTGATCGAAGAACACCGGCTCCTGCATCTCACGATCGCCGAAAAAATCGCCCGCTGGGAAGAACTCTGCGGTCTGCTCGGTGATGCTTGACCTGACTCAGCCAGCCCGCTTCAGCGGTTCCTCTCTCGCGAGCAGGCCCTGCCAATACGGGTCGGAACCGATTGTCTCACGCGCTCGGAGGGCTTCGATCCACGCCGCGACTGGCTCCGGAATCTGCTCTCTTCCGAGCCCCGGAAGCCGGTCCAGGACGATCATCCATGGCGCGAATGCGATGTCGGCCATGCTGAAATTCCCAAGCAGGAATTTTTTTCCTTTCAGCTCACGTGACAGGTACTCGAGCACCGGCATGATCGCCGCGCGTGCCTTCTCCTGTTCTTCCTCGCGACGGGTTTGTCTCAGCCGGTAAAACGGCCCAAGAAAGTCGGCATCACAGGACTCGATCAACAACCGGATCTTCGCGCGTTTTTCGGGAAGCCACGTCATGAGCGACGGCTCGGGAAAGCGGTCATCCAGATACTCCGAGATAATCGCCGATTCACGCACAACAAACCCGTTTTCCTCGATAATGGGTACCAAACCCCGAGGATTCAATCGGGACACTTCCTCAGGCGGGGCGTTCAAGTCAACCTCGACGCTTTTATACGGGACGCGTTTTTCTTCGAAAACAATCCTCACTCTGGCACAAAACGGACACTCCTTCGCATGATAAAGCGTGATCATCCGTTACTCCTTTCCGGTCTCCTTCACCATCTTCTTGAAATCCCTGTCGGCGGCCTTGTAAGCTTTTCCGAACGCGTTCAATTGCTTGCCTTCAGGATGACAGGTCTTGCACGTCGCGTTTTTTGATTCCGGAATTTTGGCCTCTTTCAGCTTTTTTAAATCCCCGGGGTTACCAAAAGCCATGATGGGAAAAAGGATCGAGGCCACTATGAGAATGGAACGTGTCATAAGTTCTCCCTGGTCCGTTCATCGGGTTCTACAGACTTAATCACGGTTCATGCCAAGCCGGTCGCAGGCATTCAGGCCGCCCGGCCTACGATTTCCCTCACATAAGGCAGAAGGTCACTTTCATTCGCTTCATAGAGGTCGAGCGGAACAGTTCCAGTCAGGCACTTGCGGGCGCACGCACCGAGGTGATTCTGAAAAATCGTCAGAAGATGCTGTTCCGCGCAGATGACCAGGGACGAAAACGTGCCGTTTTCACAATCCCTTTCGAGTTGACCGGCAAGCCGGGCCACGTATTCGGAGGCGGCTTTGGTTTCGACTTCGGGCCACTCTCTCGGCGAATCAACGTCGGCCAGGTCATCTTCATCACGAAAATCCTCGAACTGAGTTCGAGTGGCTGGGCGCGGGAGTTCACGCGCGAATCTGACGCGTTCCGGTTCGCCCTGCAGACTTCCGTACCAAAATAGCCGAGCTCCCCACAAATTAGCGCAGAGTATCCAAGTCGCCATCCGTTCTGAAAGCTGCAACCAGCACGCCATGCCGGCCAAACTGGTACGCGGCGGGCCGTCAGCAGGGACTAATCACCAAAGCAAATTCCAAGATCACGCCCGGTCAAAATTGTGTCGCAATGGAGCGGAACCGTTTTCATCCTGCGCGTGGCTTCTTCGAGAGGAACATAGCGAACAGTCGGCGGA
>MEQJ01000116.1:2355-4786 GCA_001770165.1 Bdellovibrionales bacterium RIFOXYD1_FULL_53_11
ATGGCCGCGGCGCCGAATCTGAGGCCGATCTGCCGGTCAAAGGTCGTCGGTTTTCCGCCGCGCAAAAGATGCCCGAGCACCACGACGCGCGTCTCCTTGCCGGTCAGCTCCCCGAGTTCGTTTGCAACCCGCTCGCCGATGCCGCCAAGCCGCTCGGCGCGCCCTATCTCCTTCGAAACAACCGAAACATCCCCGCCTTTGGGTTTTGCCCCCTCGGCCACGACAACGATCGCATAGCTGCGGCCGCGTTTTTCCATCTTGGAGCGTCTTTCGAGCATTTTGATGGTATCCGCAACATGCTTGAGCTCGTACGGGATTTCAGGAATCAGGATCGCATCGCATACGCCGGCAATGCCGGAATTCAGGGCGATCCATCCCGCATACCTGCCCATCACTTCGACCACCATGATGCGATGATGTGATTCGGCCGTCGAATGGAGCCGGTCGAGGCACTCGGTGGCGAACGCAAGCGCGGTGTCAAATCCGAAGGTGATCACCGTCTGGTCAAGATCGTTGTCGATGGTCTTCGGCACGCCGACAACGCGCAGGCCCTTTTTGGCCAGCACATTTGCAATTGTAAGCGAACCGTCTCCGCCTATCGAAACAAGCGCATCTATCTCGTGTTTGGAAAACGCCTGTATCAGCTCGTCAGACCTGTCGATCTCCTTGTACGAACCGTCCGGCTGCTTGACCGGGTATTTCACCGGATTGCCCTTGTTGGTGGTGCCAAGGATCGTTCCGCCAAGATGCGTGAGGCCCTTGACCGAATCGCGGTCAAGCATGATGAGCCCGCCGCCGGGATAATTTTCGGGCATCAACAAGCCGTTGTACCCGTCCTTTATTCCGCAGACTTCCCAGCCGCGGTTGATCGCCGACAAAACCGCCGCCCGGATGACGGCGTTGAGACCGGGGGCGTCGCCGCCACCCGTGCACATTGCAATCTTTTTTATTACCGGTCCACCCATGTTTCCTCCCTTGTAAATGGCAATACGATAATTTTAATTGACAACGTAGCGTCCGGCAAATGATTGTTCTACCGATGTCCCACCCGCCTTCAAACACGCGTACCAGGCTCAACCCGTCATACTGGAAGCACGGATACTGCGTCCCGCTGTCAGAGGACGTGGTTCCTTCGATGCTTTTCATGAAGCACAAGCATTTTTTGGTCGTCGATGTCGAGACCCAACGTCTTACCGAGGAGGTCGGCGGCTGGGACCATATCGACAAACTCGGGATTTCGGTTGCCTGCGCATACGACAGCAAAACGGACAAGTTCCTTTCATATACCGAAAAAAACATCCGCGACCTTATCGATCTTTGCGAAGAACGGCTTGTCATCGGCTTCAACATCCGTGGCTTTGACCTCCTTGTGCTGGAGCCCTACGGGCTTTCGATCAAGAAAGTGGACGCCTTCGACATCATGTATGATCTTGAGGCGTTGACGCGAATACCTTATCTTAACCTTGAATCCATCGCCCGGGGCACGCTGGGCACCGGCAAGAGCGCGGACGGCAAGCTGGCGGTCAAATGGTGGAAGGAAGGGCTTGTCCAGAAGATCGTGGAATATTGCATGCAAGACGTCAAAATCACCCGTGATATCTTTCAGTTCGGACGCCAAAACGGGTTTGTAAAGATTCAAAAGGGCGAAACCCCGATGCAAGTCGGGGTCAACTGGAACTGATGCTTCCACCTGGCCGTTTGTGGTGCTATAAGGCGCTCTTCATATGAAGATAGCTCTCTCGCAGATGGACATCACGTGGCTTGACATCAGGGCAAACACGACAAAGATCAGCAATCATATCGAACAGGCCGACGCGTCCGGCGCGGGGGCGATAGTATTTCCAGAAATGGCGCTTACGGGGTTTTGCATGGACCCCGCCAGGGCGGCGATCGATCCCGTCAGCCCCGAAATGCGTGCGCTCACGCTTGCCACGCGCGGCAAGCGCATCCTCGTGATGGCGGGCGCAGCCGTGAGACAAAACGGTCTTTCCTACAATATGTTTTTATTCATCCAGGGCGGCGAAATCGTCGCGGGTTATTCAAAAATAAATCTTTTCCCTCCGACCGGCGAAGACCGGTGCTACACGCCGGGCGGCGATCTCATCGTGGTGGATTACGGCGGCATAAGAATTGCCCCTCTTGTCTGTTTTGACATGCGCTTTCCGCAACTTTTTTGCGCACTGCAGGCCGTGGACACCGACATCTTCGTGGTCATGGCAAGCTGGCCCGCCGCCGAGGCCAGACAATGGCAGACGCTCCTGAGCGCACGCGCGGTCGATACGCAGGCCTACCTGATCGGCGTGAACCGCATCGGCAGCGGCGGCGGCATGGAGTTCTGCGGCCAGTCGATGGCCGTCAGCCCGGGCGGCAAACCGTTGTTTGAATACACCACGGACGAGCGCCTCATTTTTGTGGATATTGATCCGTCCAG
>MEQJ01000116.1:4816-6840 GCA_001770165.1 Bdellovibrionales bacterium RIFOXYD1_FULL_53_11
TGAAATCAAGTAGTGTTGAATGTAGATTGTGCATTCTTATGCGTCCCCATCGTCTAGGGGTCTAGGACACCGCCTTTTCACGGCGGTAACCGGGGTTCGAAGCCCCGTGGGGACGCCAAAACTGTTTTACCCTGTCTTTTTCAGTTTTTGCTCAATCAGTCTGTTTAAACTCAAACCCTGAATATTTGCCTTAATCGCCAAATCACGATGCAGTACAGGATCAATTCTAAGAGGGATTTTTCCGCTGAATTGTTTCTCAGACATTGGCTTGGGAACCGGAAGTTTTCGCGCTTTTAAACTTTCAATGTAAGCGTCGATTGCTTCTTCTGCCATTTTGACGGCATGCTCGGGTGAATCTCCGTGAGTAACACAGCCGGGCAACTCCGGAACATTGACAACGTAGCAGCTGTCTTCTGGACTCCAATTGATTTCCAAACGATATTTTAAATCCACTTTTCGTTTACCCATCTGATTGATCCTCCGATAGTAACAGCGTTCTGGCCCCTTTGATCTGGTAGGGTTTGAGATCTTTGGTGTGTGTCGCAAGAACGAATGAACGAGCGCCATTAATCCAAACTTCATGACTTCCTCTGGTGCGATCAAGCCGCCAGCCCATTTGTTTGAGCAGCGTCCGCAGCTCGTGAGCGTCGATGCTGCCAATTTGCAATTTTGTTTTAAGTTTGGATGCGCTGGTCATGAGTTGTCCCCAATAATGATGATATCAAATATGATATCAAATGCAAGGAGGTTTTATTAATCGAGGAATTATCGGAAAACGCAGGGATTTTGCCCTGCAACGGGCAGCATTTATTCCGACACAAGGCCATTCAAAGACAAACTGGACGAAGCGAATCAATAATTGTCTGATTTTTTCCAATTAACCGAGTATTCCCTGACAACAACAATTAATGGTTCGACCACTCTCACGCAGGGGACGCCAAAACGGAGATTCTTCGATTCGATTCTACTATTCAGAATTAGATAGAGCCTATACCACCTTCTTCATCCGCTGAAACCCTTCAATGATGAACATCCGCATTAGAATTTGATACGGGATTCCGCGGGCAAGGGCTTCCTTTTTTAGTTCCGTCACAAAACGCGGGTCAAGAGCGACTGATGTCGGCACTTTCTTGGGCTCTCCGGTGCCAGAGCGTGCCTTCTTTAATCCGTGTTTGACGGCTTGCCAATCAGCTTCAAATGATTTTTCATATCCTTTTTCACTTTTCACGTATCTTGCC
Organism: Bdellovibrionales bacterium RIFOXYD1_FULL_53_11; assembly: GCA_001770165.1. GTDB lineage: Bacteria > Bdellovibrionota > UBA1018 > UBA1018 > UBA1018 > XYD1-FULL-53-11. Next base: position 6,055 of record MEQJ01000116.1, read on the forward strand.
ATAAATCCTCCGCTCTTTAGCACTCATGGGTCTGATTGAGATTATTCTTATTTTACCTGCACGCACTGTAAATGATACGGCAAGCATACGACCAAGCAGCGTCATGCCCAGAGCGCCAAATCTTGGCTCATCCGGCTTTGGATCAATCTGAATTCCCAATGGGGCCAGACAGTCAATATTTTGAAATACCTGTTCCGCCTCTGTGATTGTGACACGGTGTTTCTGGAGATTCTTGGTTTCGTTGCCGGTATCCCACAAAAACTCAAACCTCTTTCGGGCAACAAGCCAATCAGCCAGCCACTGTATGAATTCAAATCGAGCCATTCTTAATATAGTGTCTAACACTATTTAATGATTTTGGAAACAAAAAAATTTCCTTAGGCTCGGTGTTTTTTTCAAGTTAATCGGATATTCCTTGACCATGGTAAATGGTTCGACCACTCTCACACAGGGGACGCCAAAAGCACTTCCCTGCTCATTTTCATGTGTGTTTTTGTTAATTGAGAACACCCGGCCGGTTCAAAAAACGTACGACACAAACAACCCCAACTCGTTGACCAGTTTTTTATATTCACGGCCGGAGAGTTCTTCATGCCTGCCGTACAGCCCCGTCAAGACACCGGTGTTGAAAACCCGCCAGCCCAATCCGGGAGAAAAAGAATGCCTGCGGACATCCCCCATGGCCGCCGAGGCAGCCTCCTGCCTTGAGTATGAATAATCCATCGACAGCGTGAATGAATATAGCCTTGCTTCCGCCTCGCCGCCGATCTCGTCGGTCATGGCGTG
>MEQJ01000116.1:6853-12554 GCA_001770165.1 Bdellovibrionales bacterium RIFOXYD1_FULL_53_11
CAAGACCGATCTCCCTTTCCAGCCATTCGTTCGAAACAAGACCGGTTGTTTCATTTCGAATATAATTTATGCCAAAAGCGGCATACAGGATTTTAACAAATTTGAACGACACCCCGAGGCCTCCGCCCAGATCCCTCCGGGCACTCCCCGAAGCGGCGGTCCTTGTTTTCTCCTGGAACACCTTGAGACCGGTCGAAAACATGCTACCGAGCACAAGCGCCGCATCCGCACGGACAAATTCCCAGGCAGTCTCCTCCTCGACAACATTCTTGAGCAGAGCCTGCTCGCCCGAATACATGACGCCAAGCCGCGCGGCCTTCCAGTGGGTCCGGCCACGCACCGACCAGCGCGAATCGTCCACCTTGCGGCTGCTTCCGTCACTTTCAATCCTTATCCCCCTTGCCTCGTTCCAGCCGGCACCGATATTTGAATTTGCGGTCCAGCCGCTTGCCGCCGGCATCGCGGCATACTTGTTCTGATCGAGAAACGGCGTGGCCACCCCAGCAAATACCGGACCCGTGGACATGAAAAACATCAACCAGAAGATCTTATCCACTTTTTTTCAACCTTCTTGTCCTCACGACGATGCCGCCGGTGAGAACAAGCAAAAACATGCAACCCGCCCCGGCCGGATACGCAACACACAATATCAAAGGCGTCAGCACCGCCGCCAGGGGGTAACGCAGATATGCCCGTTCAGAAACAATCGCGGCAAAGCGTGGTGATTTTTCATAGTAGTATGCAATCAGGGCGCGCCCGCCGGCGCTTTTTTTCAAAAACCCGTCGCGAAACACCCTCAATCTCTTCACCAGAAAATGATCCTGATCGCCGTAAACGGCGGTTGCAATAAAACAACGCCTGTTAAGCAGCGAATCCTCATCATTGTCGTCGGCAGCGACGGCATCGCTGTATCTGCTGAAAACCACGTCCTTGTAATGGGTGGTCCAGGTGAAGACGCTCGTACACGTTGCCCCGGGCCAGGTAGACAGCGACTCGGCAGTGATGGTCATGGCAACGCGCGTATCCGCGCTCCAGTCCGCATGATTGACCTTCCCCATTTCAACACCGCTGATATCAGCCGCCATGCCGTCGATCTTGAGGGATACATATTTCCTGGTGCTGAAATTCACCACCATCTCCATGGTGTGCCACTGGGTGTCCGGACTCAGAAAAATCCCGGTGTCATGAATGGCAAGCGGATAACCGGTAAACACGAAAAACCTGCCATAACTCGCATCCCACGCATTAAGCACCCAGAAATATGCAAACTCATGGGTCAACCCGTCATTGGGCTTGATCGCGCCCCGGCCGTCCCAGAGCTGGATGAGCGAACAGGTTGAACCTCCGTTTTGCACCTGGCCCAGATCAGTTGCCGGTATGACGGGAATCCGGAACTTGAGTGAATACTTGTAAGTCCCCAGTGCAATCGCCTGTCCGTCTGGCAGATTCTCATAAAAACTTTTGCCGGCAATTGCGTTTACCCACACATTGCGCTGATTGACGTTTGAAACAACTTCGAGATACTCCGCTTGGGCGGTCGCGCCCACGTCCGACTGAAGAAAATCGCATGTGGTTCCGGCGCCGGGATTCGGCTCTATTGAAACCGCGCCGGCCCAATCAGACAGGTTCGTATTGGTATACACGCTCGAATAAGTGCCAGTCTGCGCTGCGACAGTTTGTGCGGTGATTCCGGCAAACATCACTGAAACCATCATCAGACAACGGATGATCAAGCCCCCCTCCCGGCCACTCAACCCGGATTACGGCTGCGCAAAACCCAGTAGAGCCAGATACCCAGGGCAATCAGCAGTACGATCCACCAGAATCTCCGGATATTCAGGGCCGCGCCTTCGATAAACACGGCCACATAAGGAAAAATTCTCCACAGCACCAGCGCAAAAACAACCAGAACCGCAATCTGAATCGCAACCCTCAGCCTGCGTCTCATTGTTCGGCGTGAAATTTTCCAAGCGGAAGGATGATGTTGGACCCGCCACCGCCCGCGCCGCCACCGACAACAAGGGGCGATACGCCGTTCCACTTTTCCACAATCTGCAACTGGATCAGGGCGGGGGATTTTTTCAAGGCCTCTCCGCGGATCTGGATGGACTGGGCCTCGCCTTTGGCGCGGATGACAACCGTTTTCGCCTCGATCTCGGCCTTCTGCTGGACAAACTTGGCCTTGGCGGCCTCCTGCTCCTGCACCATCTTCGCTTCGATCGCGGACTCAAGCTCCTTGGACAACGAAATATTCTGGACCACCACGTCCTCGATCACCAGCACATTGCCGACCTTCTGCTTGATCAGCGCGAACGCCTTGGTTTTTATATCCTCGCGTTTCTTCACGATCGACTCGGCGCTTTGCAGCGCAGTCACCTCCTTGATCGCCTCATTGACGCGCGGCTGGACAAGACTGTCAAACGGATCGCCCGAATAATCCTGGTAGATCCTGACCACCGCGCTCTCGGGAATCCGGTACAGAACGCGCAGATCGATATTGACCTGCTGGAGATCCGACGAGAAACACTCGGTTTTGATCGAGCCGGTCTGCTGGCGCACCGACATCGGAACCACGGTCGTGATAAACGGCGCCTTGAGACCGAACCCCTCGGGTGCAAACGTGCTCGAAACCCTGCCCATCGTAACCAGCACGCCGCGATGCCCCGGCCCCACGATAAACGAGGAGGAAAAGGACAGCACGATGAGAACAAACACAACGATGCCGATTGCGAGGTATTTTCTCAAACTGGCCGCATCAATATTCAACTCTTCTGATATGCCCATGTATGGCATACTGGCAAAAACAGGCTCCAAGCGCCAGTCACAAATGCTCGCGATACAACTTTCTCCGGAAGCCCTACATCCCCGCTTTTGGCCAGAGCTGTTCGGGCGGACGCCGGTCGTCCATCAGTGAGTCCTTGAACTGCAGCATCCGCTTGTCCTGGTCCGCCTTCAGGCCGTTGCGCCGTTGGTCCTGTTCGGCCTTGCGCTGCCCCACCTCCGCCGTTTGTCCGGACAGAAACGACTGCCGCCGCGCCATGAACTGCTGGATGTACATCCGCCGGTCCTCCCCCTTCGGATATTCCTTGAAAAACCTGTGCCGCGCTTCCTTCTCCCTGGCGTCCCACTCGCGCCGTTTTGCCTTCTGTGCGGTCTTCAGATCGCGGATTTCAAGCCTGAGGCGGTGGTCAAAAGCCTTGCGCTCGAGTTTGAGCGCGGCACTGAACTGCTTCAAAAGCTGTTTCTTTTCCTTGTAATTGAGCTTCGGCTCCTTTGGACACTGTGCGGAGCAGTCACATGACGTCACAAGCGGCGACGGCGAAGGCGACGGCCGCACCGGGGACTGATGGGGCGGATCGGCAGCGGCATGCAAAAAAGACGAGCAGAGAAGAACACCGAGAATGCCGGACACGCTTTTCATCATTTGATCACCTGGATTTTTGTCGCCTTGAAGCCGTATTTGTTGACCGTATTGTCGCTGACAAGTTTCAACACCAAAGTATCGCCTTTGATGTATTCAGAAACATAATTGTCATGGATGCCGCTTATCTCCTCCACCACGGTTCCATCAAGCGCGGCAATCTGCACTTTGTCGTAGGTTTTTTCGGTCTCGATGCGGTCAAAGACCACCCGGATGTACCTCGCTCCCGCTTCGGTTATCTTGATCTCGACATTGGAGTTGGGCGGATACGGGTGCGGGCTTTCCATCTCGCGCGTCTCATCGCGCCACCATTTTTCCTCCGGTTCGTCATTCGGCGGCACAAAGCCGTCAAGCGCGTTTGCAACGCTCACCCTGCCCTTTGCAAGAACCCTGGTGCGCAGCCCCTGCGCCCTCATGCTGGTGCGTATGAGACGGTCCTTGATTTCCGCATAGGTCCACTCCGGATGCACGGAAAGCAGCAGTGCGGCGATGCCGCTCACATGCGGCGCGGCCATCGAGGTGCCGCTGGCCGCGGCATATTTGTTTTTTGGAATCGTGCTCAGGATTTTCACGCCCGGCGCCGCAACATGCACCGTGCGTTTTCCGAAATTCGAAAACGATGCCAGCTGGTCCCGGTTGTCGGTTGCCGCGACTGCCACCATGTTTTCCACGTTGTAATTCGAAGGATAGTGCGGTTTGTCGTCATTGCTGGACTTCTCATTGCCCGAAGCATTGATGACCAGGATTCCTTCATCGCGCGCCGCTTTGATGGCGTCCTCCATGATTTTTGAATATCCCCCCCCGCCCCAGCTGTTATTGATCACCCTCACCTTCATCATCCGGGCGTAGTTGACGGCCTCAATGGAATTGGCGCTTGTGCCGTTGCCCTGGGCAGTAAGAAATTTGAGCGGCAGGATCGACACCTTCCAGTTGACGCCGGTCACCCCGGTGCCGTTGCCGCCTGCGGCTCCGATCGTTCCCGCGCAATGCGTGCCGTGATTGTTGTCGTCCATCGGATTGTTGTTTTTGGCGGCGAAATTCCAGCCCCGCACGTCATCAACAAAACCGTTGCCGTCGTCATCGATGCCGTTCGAGGATTTGTCGCCTGCTTCACCGGGATTCAAATATATATTTGAAGCAAGATCCGGGTGCTCCCAGTCCACGCCGCTGTCTATCACCGCCACGACAACATCCCTGTTGCCTGTCAGGCCCCGCTGCCAGACGGGCACCACGCCGATATCCGCCCCCGCCAGCCCGAGCTGGCCGGCGGCATCGAGCTGTCCGGTGTTTTGCAGGCCCCAGAGTTTTCCAAACTCCGGATCATCCGGAATTCCGGAATCCGCCGTGCGGTAGATCCAGTTCGGCTCCGCGTATTGGATCAACGGGTTGTCTTTCAGCGCCGCCAGAGTCATCGCGAGACGGCTGTCTTCGGCGATTCTAACCCGCGAAACCGAGGGATCGGTTTTCAAGGCTTCGATTTCGAGGACCCTGGTATCCGTTCCGGCCCCCTTCTGGATGGCCGAAACGACTGCCGATCCAGCGTATGTTGTCTTCAGGCCGCGGAGCTTAACGAGCAACTCCCCCGCCACCCGCTCCGGCGAAGTGCCAGGTGCCCCGACCGCCTTTGCGGCATTACCCTGCCAGAGCGTGATTGATACTACCGTTAATACCGCCGGTACTACCCACCAAACAGCATATGCGCGTCTCATTGTAATATTATAGGTGTCCGCCAACTTTTCGGAAAGTGTCCGCCAACTTTTGGTATATGCGGCGCGTCATTTATTTTCATTGCCCTTTTGAGCAATTCAAACTCAAACTCTATAAATGGCAAGCAATACCGACGCCAATACAATATATGTAAATCCCCGGATGGAACAGATGTTGGGCTTCGAACCGGGCGAAATGAACGGTCGGCATCTTTTTTCTTTCATGGACGAAAAAAACGTTGAACTTGCAAAAAGCAAAATCGAACGCCGGAAAAACGGCATTTCCGAAGAACATCCTTTTGAATTCATACGCAAGGACGGCACAAAAATACTCGCAACACTGAAAACCTCGCCACTCATCGGGGCGGACGGAAAGTACAGGGGGGCGCTTGCCGCCGTCAACAACATCACAGAACAGATAAATGCCGAACACGAAAAAGCCAAAATACAGGCCCAACTTTTTCATTCATCAAAACTGGCGGCAAAGTGACCCAACTCCGCCGGCCCAAGGGCCGGGGCCTCTGGGGTCCAAGCTCCGGTTATTCCCTTCGCTTGCGCTTCGGGAATAGCTCCG
>MEQJ01000117.1:0-6531 GCA_001770165.1 Bdellovibrionales bacterium RIFOXYD1_FULL_53_11
CCGATGACCTTCATGCGCGCTGCATTGCCGGGCAGGCGAGGGTGCTCTACGAGCAGGGCAGGTTTGACGAGGCGGACCGCATGTACGACCGCGTGCCCAAGGCCAGCATCGTGTGGACCGACATCCTGTTCGAACAGGCGTGGAACGCGTTCGGCCGCGGCGAGTTCAACAGGTCGCTCGGCAAGCTGGTTTCCTACAAGAGTCCGGCGCTTTCATTCGTGTTCAATACCGAAACCGACGTCCTTCGCGCCCAGTCGTATCTGATGATGTGCCTCTATTCCGACGCCAACGAGGTGGTCAACGAATTCAATTCCAAATATGCGCGCGTGGGCCAGGAGGTGAAGCATTTTGTCGAACGCAACTCATCCAATCTCGCGGCATTCTATGATGCCGGGGCGCAGGCGCTCCGGGCGCCGATTTCGACGAAGAACGAATTTTTCCGGATGATGAACCGTTTCGTGCGCGGGCCGTACTTCCAGAACATGGCCGCCGCCGAACAGGCGATCGGGTCGGAGCGGCAGGCGGTGGCGAGGTTTGATTCGATGATGCCGGGCGTGTCGCACCGTTCGGGACGGGGTTTTCCGGGGTTTCTGGACCTTGTGCTCGAGTGGAGGATGCGCACCGTGCGTCTTCTCGGCGGCGCGTTCGTGAAAAACAGCCTGATCGATCACTATTCGAAGCTGCTCTCGGATTTCGACAAGATGTCGTTCATCAAACTCGAGATGCTCGGCCGGGCGAAGGAAAAACTGCTTTACAAGAAAACGTCCGGCGCGGGCGGCCGTGACAGGGGCGGCGCTGAACCAAGCCGTCGCGACGACCAGTATAAATGGTCGTTCAACGGCGAGTTCTGGAACGACGAATTGGGGGACTATGTATTCGGACTCGAATCTGAATGCGGGAAATGACAGGCCGGGAACGGTCGTGAAGCTCGTGCTTGCCGGGTCCATGCTGGCCGCGGCGCTGATTTACGGGGCGGACGGCTGGACGGCCGGGCCGAAGGGCGGCTACAGCCGCGAGGAGCTGAGTGCGGTGCAGACCGCCGAGGAGACAAGCGTCTCGGAACTTCGCGCGCAGGAGATTACCCAGCTCCGCATCGCGCTTGGCAGGCGCTCTCCGGCAAACCGCATGGCGGAGCTGTATTTCAGACTTGCAAAAAATTACCTCGAAGCCTACAGCGCGACCTTCAAGCTTGAAGGCCGCGTGCACGAAAAACATCTTGAGCGCGGCATGAAAGAGCCCTACATCCTGCGTGGCGCCTCGAAACCCTATCTTGCGCTGGCCGTGAAGGCCTCCAACGAGATCATCGGGTACCGCATCGCCTACGACAAGCTCGACCAGGTGCACTTCTTTCTGGCGTTTGCCTACAAGGAAATGGAAAGACGCCCGGACAGCAGGCGCCATTTTTCGATCATTGTCCGGTCGTTTCCGTCGAGCCAGTTCGCGCCGGTGGCCTACCGGGAGCTGGGCGAGATGACGTTTGCGGACGGAAAATTCCGCGATTCCATATCATATCTCGAAACCGCCACCCGCATCGAGAAGGGCGAAAATCTTCCGCGCATCCTGCATAAACTGGCGTGGTCGTACTACCGGACCAAACAGTACGCGCGCGCGGTCGGCACGATGAAACGCGCCATCGCCGAAGCCTCGAAGGACGAAGAGCGGCTCGTGTCGCTTCGCGAAGAGGCGCTGAGGGATATCGCGATTTTCATGACCGAAACGGGCCGGGTCGAGGAGGCCGTGGCTTATTTTGACGAGGTCGCGGGCGGAAAAACCTTTTATGGCGCCGCGCTCGAAAAACTTGCGAAGCAATATGAGCGGAGCGCGCAGCCCGTCAAGGCGGCCCAGGTCTACGAAGCACTCGTGAAGGCGAAGCAGGGTGACGGGGCTTCTTTCAGGGCGATCGTGAAGCTGGTGGAAATCGACATCCGGCGCGGGCGCTACAGCGAAGCGCTTGCGCGCGCCCGGGCGGTCAAACTTCCTGACAGCGGCGATTCCGATACCGCCACCGCACTCGGGAACCTGCGCGCGCTGGTGCGCAAAACCGCGACCGGGCAGCACGAAAACTTCCGCAAGAAAAAAGACCGCAAAGCCCTCTCCGTTGCCGAGAGTTATTACACGGCGTATCTCGGGACGTTTCTTGCCAAGGAGGACCCGCGCGGCGAGACGCCGGAGATCATGATGTATCTGGCCGAGGTCAAGCGCGAAAACAAAAAACCCGCCGAGGCCTCGGAGCTGTACCGCAAGGTTCTTGAATCAAAAGACAAGCGTTATGCAAAACAGGCCGGCACTCTCTGGACGGCGAGCCTTGCCGAATCCATGAAGGCAAAAGGGACAAAGCCCGGAGGCGAGGAGCCTTCGGCGGTCGAGAAGGAGTTTGTCGATGCGGCCGATCGCATGCGTGATTCGCTGGGACTGCAGTCGCCCGAAAGCCGTGAAGCGGCGCTGAAATCCGCGCAGGTGCTTGCCGGTTACAAGAATACGAAGCCGGATGCGGTAAAACGCGCCCGCGAAATAATCAATACCTGGCCCCAGTCCCCGCAGGCCCATACGGCCGCGAAACTCTGGCTCCAGACCATCACCGACCGCATGCCGCATGGAACCGCGGCCGGCCTTGAAAATTCGGATGCCGCATCCGAGCTGCGCGATGCCATGGCGGAACTCCGCTCGAACGCGCCTTTCATGGCGTTTGACGCCTCCCATGGCGGCAAGCTCAAGCAGCAGATGGCTGCCGAGGAAACGCGCCTCAAGGTGGGCGCGATAGCTACGCAGGAGAAGGAGAAAAATTTTGGCGATGCCGGCAGGAGCTATGAGACCTTTGCCGCCGAGGCGCCTTCGCGCGAAATCGCCGAGAAGGCGTTTGGCAATGCGGTTTCATCATATATCAAGGAAGACGATATGGTCGCGGTTGACCGCGTGATTGATTCCTGGCTCAAACGTTATCCCGGGAGCGCCGTTGCGGCGGATGCGGCACGGGGGGCTGCGACCGCTTGGCTCATCAAGGGGTATTTTGAAAACTCGGGGGCGCTTTTTGAAAAAGCCGGGCGCCTTTGCGGTGATGCCGACTCGCTTGATACAGCCGCGAGGATTTTCGAGGGCATCGGGCAGGCCGAGCGCGCCCGGAGCGACTGGGGCGTGCATCTTTCGTCGTATAAAAAATCTTCGCATCATTGGGCGGTGGCCATCCGGCTTGCACGCTCGTTCGAGGATGCGGGCAACAGGGTTGAGGCCGTGCGGGCATACAAGTTTTGCATGACCGGGTTTGATGACGTGGCTGCCGAGTGCGGCGCGAAGGCGGCGGATGTCTTGATGCTGCTCAAGGACAGCGAGCAGGCGGTGGCGATATACCGCAAGGTCGCCGCGGCGGGCGGAAGAAAAAAAGGCCCGTATGTGGGTTATGCCAGATACAAACTGGCCGCCATGCAGGAGGCGACGGGCCGGTTCGAGCCGCTCAGGCTCCCCGAAAAACTCCTGGGCAATCTTGTGAACAAGCGCATAGATTTTTTCAAGCAGCTTGACAGGGCCTATTCACCGGTGGTGGATGCGGGCGGGCCGTGGGCGGTCGCGGCGCTTGATCGCCTGGCGCTCTGGGCCTGGAAGTTTGCCGACGAAATGGATGCGCTCAACCTGCCGGAGGGCGCGGACGCCAAAGCGGCCGCCAGGTTCAGGCTCAGTATCAATTCGATTTCGGTTCCGCTCCGCAAAAAAGCGGCCGGGACCTGGATGAGCGCATTTGAAAAAGCCGTGGCGGCCGAGGCCTTGAGCCCCGCGCTTCCGTCGATTGCGGATCATCTTGCTGATGCGCGAGTGGCCGGTGTCTGGCGTGCGCAGGGATCAAGGGGCGGGTACCGGCTTGCGGGCATCCCGCCGGACGGCGGCAGCGCCGGACGCGCCGAAGCACTCGGAAAAACGCGTTCCGCGCTCGTCAAGAGCGCAAAAAACGCCGACGCCTGGGTGGATTACGGAAATCTTCTCTGGGGTGAGGGCAGGAGCGTTCTTGCGCGGCTTGCCTACGAGCGCGCGCTTGCGCTTGATCCTAAAAACATCGCCGCGCTCGTAAACCGCGCGGTGATCGCGCTTTCGGGCGATGGCGCGGAGGACTGGACGCGGGCTGCCGAGGCGCAGGCGCTTCTTGCCGAAGCACTGAAAAAGGACAATCTGAGCACGGTTGCAAAGATCAACCGCGCGCAGCTTTTGAATTACTACCGCGTGTTTTCGAAATCAAAAACGCTGTGGGAGCAGGCCGCGGCCGCCGGACACGCCGGGATGGCGGATGTGCAGGACGGTCTTGGAGTGGCGCTGCAGGGAACCGGGGCGCTTGCGGCGGCCCGGGCGGCGTTTGAAAAAGCCGGCACGCTCGGGGCGCCGCGCGGACGGTTTGCAAATGTTTATCACGAGGCGGCGGCCGCCTCCACGACGGGCGTGGAGGGCGCGGAGAAGTGCCTTGGCAGGATCGGTGACATCAATATTGATGAAGCGGCGGGGTTCGAGAAGGACTCGGCCGGAAGACTCAAGAGGGCATGCGAACGATGGGCAAACGGAAAATAGTTTTTTTACTGGCAGCGGTTCTGGTGTTTGCTTTTGCCGCCGGGGCGCAAGCGGGGGATGCAAAACCACGCGTTGTTTATCCGAAGAAGACCGAACTTGATTTCGAAGGGACGAAAATCGAGGGCGAGATCCGCAATCCTTCGGAATTCTATTTCCAGCACAAGCCGGACGAGAAGATGGATTCGCTGGTCAAACGCCGCAGGAATTTTCACCGCGAAATGCTCAGGGACGCGGTCCTGGGAAAATGAGGGAGCACGTACATGGACGGTAAACGTGGAGAGGGTGATGTGAAGGGACCGGGCACGAAAGCGGTGCCGAACGGGGATGTCGCGCCTGGCGGCGCGCCTGACGGCGCGCCGGTCCGCGATCCGAGGATAATCGTGCTTTCGCTCAAGACGCAGCAGGGGCGGGAGAAGGTTTTCAAGCTGCACAAGGGAAGAATCGTTATCGGCTCGGTGATCTCGGCTGATGTGCTTCTGACGGGCGAAGGGGTTGCGCCGATTCATGCGGTGCTTGAAATGGGCGCAAACGACGCGGTCGGCGCGTCGGTCGCAACCGTTTATGACCTGGCGAGCGAGACCGGCGTTTTTGTGAACGGCAGGAAAACCGTCACCGGAGCGATCAAGCCCGGAGACCAGATAACCGTGGGACACCATAATCTCAAGTTTTCGCTTGAGGACGTCGCCACCACCCAGGCGCCGCAGGGCCGCGTCCGCGAGACGGGCGGGCGCAAGCTGTACTTCAGCCCGCAGGAGGATCTCGCGCCGCTTCTGCTGGAGGACGAGCGCGATACCTCGCCGATGTTTGATTACCGCGCGACCTATAAAGAGAGCCTCGAAATCGTCATGTCGTGGTACGGCACGATACTTGACGTCAGGCATTTCACCACCCGGCGGCATGTCACTCTCGGGCATCTGCGTGACTGCGACTTTGTGATACCGCCCGTGCTTGATGCAAAACGCTTCCGCTTTGTGACCAGAAAAAATGATAATTACATTTTACATGTCGACCAGCGCATGACCGGCGTGATCCAGCGCGACGGGGCGCTGCACGGCCTTGAAGATCTCAAGGGCGTCGCCATGCCCGGCAAGGGCGGGTACGAGCTTCCGATGCGCAAGAGCGATTTCGCCAAGATCAGGATCGGAGAAGTTGATTTTTATATCAGCTTCACTTCCGCGCCGCCGCGTCTGAGAACCGGCAAGTCACTTGAGAAGGACCCGCTGTTTTTCAAGATCTTCACTTCGTCGATGCTGCTCACGGCGGTAACCATAATTGCGCTCATGAACACGAAGGTGCCGCAGAATATCGAAGCCGAGCAGCTTCCGGAGCGCATCGCGACCATTCTCTATCAGCCGGAAAAATTTGTTCAGAAACCGAAAATCGAAGCGCCGCAACCCAGGCCCAAACCGGTTGTTGAGCACAAGGCGGTCGAGAAAAAACCACTGCCGGTCCTCAAGCCCAGGAAAGCCGCGCCGAAAGTGACGAAAATAGATATCAAGCCTAATCCCAATGCGGCCAAAAAACCGGTTCCGAAGGTGATGGATACGGGCGCAAAAGAGGGCAAAAAGGGCAACGCGCTGGTGAGCAAGCAAAAGGCGAGTCCGGGCACGCAAAACGAGGCCAAGGAGGGCGAGGGCGCGCGGGCAAAGGGCAAGGAAGGCCGTCGCGGCCAGCCCAAGGCGCCCAAGGGCGACGTGCCGCAGGACAAGGCGTTTCGTCCGGCGCCGCAGGGCGGGCCGGGCCGTGGCGCCGGCAACAGCCAGGTCGCTGACGAAGGCAATGTCGACATGCTCAAGGGCGCGAGCAACAAGATCCAGGACATTCTTGGCAACAGCGCACAGCAGCTCGGAAAGGGCGGCGAGAAACTCAAGGGCTTCGGCGGTTTTACCACGCAGGGAAGCGGCGGGCTTGCGCTGTCGGGTGACGGCAAGGGCGGTGGCGGAGATGCCGCATCGCTGGGCGGGCTCGGCACCAAGGGCCGGGGCG
>MEQJ01000117.1:6576-12362 GCA_001770165.1 Bdellovibrionales bacterium RIFOXYD1_FULL_53_11
CGGTTCGGGCAGCGGCATTGTGGGAGGACAATCAAGAGTCGTGATCCGGAGCGGAGGCCCGGAGGAGGCCGTGGTTATGGGCGCGATAGATGCCGACGCGGTGGAGGCGGCGCTCTTGGCGCACAAGGACGAGTTCAGGCTTTGCTATGAGCGCGAGATCAATGCCGAGACGCCCAGTCTTTCGGGGCGCGTGAGCACGAGCTTTGTGATCGGCGGGAGCGGCAGGGTTACGCAATCGGGTATCGAATCGACGACGCTTAAAAATGCAAATGTCGAACGTTGTCTGCTTACGGTTATCAAAAGGATTGATTTTCCGGTGCCGCGCGGCGGAGGGATAGTGCAGGTCACTTATCCGTTCAAGTTCAGCGCGGTCGGGAAGTGAATCGCGAAATGTTTTTTATCAAGAGGAGAATGGCATGACCAAATACGATGTTTTTGTTGATGCAATGATGTTCGAAAAATTTCCGCAAGAGGAACTCGAAATCCTGGTCGGTATCGCGGAAGACCGGCAATGCGCCGCCGGCTCGGTGCTGTTCAGGGAAGGCGACAACGCGACAGCCATGTATATCATCCAGGACGGAGTGGTCGAGGTCAGCAAGGGCAAGAGGGATGATGTGCAGTTTGTCGTGACGGAACTCAAAAAAGGCGCCGTATTCGGCGAGATGCCGTTTGTCGACGCCTCGCCTCGCGCCGCCACAATAACGGCAAAAAGCAAGGTGCGGCTGCTTGAGATTTCCTATACGGATCTTGAAAAAAACATCGGCAAGAACCCCAATCTTGGCGTGACGGTATACCGGGCGATCGCGCGCACGCTCTGCACGCGGATCAGGCAGACCACGAGCGAGCTTTCGTCGTTTGTGATACCCTAACGAGCGGTTCTCTGTTACCTTTTTGACATGCTGAAACCTGTTCATGCCGCGCTTCTGCGCATTGATGTGCTCATTGCCCGCATTGAAGGCACGGCTCTTGTTGTTTTCCTTGCGGTGATGCTCCTTGTGGCTTTTATCCAGGTTTTTATGCGCAATTTCATGTCCGGGGCGCTTTCCTGGGGCGACGGGCTTACGCGCGCGCTCGTGCTCTGGTCCGGTTTCATGGGGGCATCGCTTGCCGTAAAAGACGGGCGCTATATAAACGTGGACGCCTTTTCACGGCTTTTGGGCGAAAAATCAAAGCGCATGGTCAAGTCGCTGATCTATGTGTTTTCGTCCGTCACCTGTTTTCTGCTTGGCATTGCGGGCGTCAGCTTCGTGCAGATGGAAAAGCTTGCGGCCACCAAATATTCCATCGGTATCGAGAGCTGGATAATAGAGCTGGTCATTCCGGTCACGTTCTTTTTTCTTGCGTTGAGGTTCCTCGTCAAGCTGCTTGGCGCGCTCATCGGAGAGCCGCTCGAAAAGCAGGAGTGGGAAAAATAGGATGGCCATTCTGGTCGCTGCCGTTATTGTAGCGTTTGCGGCGTTCGGGGCTCCGCTGTTTACCGTTTTCGGCGCCAGCGCGCTTGCGCTTTTCAACATGGATGGCGTGGATTCGTCCGCCGTTATTGTCGAGATGCACCGCATTTCGACGCTGCCCATGTTGATCACGATCCCGCTTTTTACTTTTACCGGCTATCTGCTTGCCGAAAGCAGGTCGCCCCAGCGCATAGTCCGGTTCAGCCGGGCGCTCGTGGGCTGGATGCCGGGGGGGCTTGCCATAGTGGCGTTGGTGGTGTGCGCGTTTTTCACGGCGTTCACGGGGGCGTCGGGTGTCACGATCATCGCGATCGGCGGTCTCATGATGCCCGTGCTGGTTGCGGACGGCTACAAAGAAAAGTTCACGATGGGACTGCTGACTACGAGCGGCAGCCTCGGGCTTTTGTTCCCGCCTAGCCTTCCGATCATCATTTACGGACTTGTATCGGGCGTCAGTATTGACAGGCTTTTTATTGCGGGTTTTGTGCCCGGACTTGTGATTGTCGTCTTGATCGGCCTTTACTGCATGCGCATGGCCGGCGTGAGCAAGGTCAGGAAGCATGCTTTTTCGTGGAAGGAGCTGGCCGTCGCCACGAAGGAGATCGCCTGGGAGATCCCGCTTCCGGTGGTGGTGATCGGCGGCATCTACAGCGGTCTTTTTACCGCCACCGAGGCGGCGGCGGTCACGGCGTTTTATGCGCTTGTCGTCGAAGTCTTCATCTACCGCGATCTCAGCCTGATGCGCGACGTGCCGCGCGTGATGCGCGAGAGCATGGTGCTGGTGGGCGGGATTCTCATCATCCTCGGCACGGTGCTCGGGTTCACCAATTATATAGTGGATGCGCAGGTGCCGGTCCTGGTGCTGGATTTTCTCAAGCAGTACATGTCCAATAAATATGTATTTCTGGCGCTTCTGAACGTCGTGCTTCTGATAGGCGGTTGTCTGCTCGACATGCTTTCGGCGATAATGCTGGTGCCGCTCATTTTGCCGATCGCCAGGGAGTTTGGCGTCGATCCGGTGCATCTCGGGATCATCTATCTTGCAAATCTTGAAATCGGTTACAGCACGCCGCCGGCGGGCCTCAATCTTTTTATCGCCAGCTTCAGGTTCAAGCGGCCCATAATCAGTCTTTACGGGGCGTCGCTGCCGTTTCTGGTGTTTTATGTGATAGCCGTCGGCATCATTACGTATTTTCCGGAGCTGAGCCTGTTTCTGCTCAAATAGAAAAGGTGTCCGCCAACTTTTGGTATATGCGGCGCACAAAGTCGTGCAACTACGCCCCGATGCTGCGCCGCATATACCAAAAGTTGGCGGACACCTTTTAGCACCTTTTAGTTTTAATGCTTTAAGCCGATCAGCAGGTAGGAGGGGAATGGGTTGTCCTCTACTGCTGTTTCGGCATCGCAGGTTAAACGGCTTTTTGTCAGGGAGGCGGCTTCGCAGCTTGCATCGGCTGCGTCTGTTGCGCTTTCTCCCGAAACTGCCGCCGGACTTGCCGAGATCTGCCACACGCTTATGGGCAAAGCCGAAAAATCCGGCGCCTACATAATCGCCGAGTTCATGGGCGAATGCAAAAACCTGTGTTCATCCATTCTGAAAAACCCCTCCGGCCGGACCGCCGTCGAAGCCGACGAGATACTCAAAGCGAGTTTTGCGGCGGTAAGAAGTGCGCTTTTCAACATGGCGCTTGGCGACAGCTCGGATGCCGCCGGCGGGCTTTTTGACCGCTACGTTGCGCGGATTTATGAACTTACCAGCGAGCAGGCGGCGCCGTCGCGGACAGACGAGGCGCCACCGGTCGAGGAGCTGGAGGAAACAAACGCGGACACGTCCGCAGAGCCGCAGCCGCCAGCGGAAGAAAAATCCGCCTGGGACAGCGTCCATGCCGCGCAGACCGAGCAGCTTCAGGGGGCGCAGAAGGCAAGCCCGGCGGAGCGTCTCATGTATTCGATCGCGCGGCTTGCCGAAAAAACCCAGCTTGACGCCGAGCTGCGGGAGATGGCTTTTGACGTGGCCACGGCCGCCCGGATCGCCCATTCATTCAAGTTTGACAAGGTCTGCAGGCATATCGGGACGGATACGCCGGACGCCCTGCTTGACGAGAGCCTTTCGAAGTCGGCGCGCGAGCAGATCATGCGATGGGCGCGCGAGTTTGAAGGTGTGCCGGGCGCGGTGGTTTCGCTCCGGCAGGTGGGCGGTGCCCTCTGGCTGGAGATGCGTGTGCCACAGGCACACGTGCCACAGGCACACGTGCCGCAACCCGATGCGCCGACGGCAAGCGGTCCTCCTTCGGTGGGGCCTCCTGTCGAAGGCATTGCGATGACCGAGGGGTACGCGCTGCCGGACGGCATGGCGATACGCCGTGCGCGGCTTGATCTGCTGCTTCCGGCCTTCAAGGCGTATGAAGTGGTTTTTGCCGGCCGCAAGTTTTTGCTTCCTGCCTGCGATGTCGAGAGCGTATTTGAAAATCCGCCCGCCGAACTCGAGCGCGTGGCGCTTTCGTCGCTTCTTGACCTGCCGGCGGACTGGAAGCCCAGAGGGCGCGGGAGGGTGACGGTTTCAATAAAATACCGCGGCAGCGCAAAGCTTGTTGAGGTGGAATCCGCGCGCGGTCCCGACACGTATCTTGCGCGCAATGTTTCGGACGCCGGGCCGGATTTGCGCGGCGTGATCGGCGTGGCGCTTCTTGCGGATGGCAGCCGGGCCGCCGTGCTTGACGTGTTTCCGTGGCTGGAAACCTATGCCGAACGCCTTGAGGAACAGAAAAAAGTTGAAGCCGGCATGGGGCTTTCCGAGGAAAAATACATGGTTTTCAAGGTGTCGGGGCGCCGCTATGCGGTTCCGATGAGCGCGGTCGCGACCATCGGCCGCGTTGACTCCGAATCGCTGCTTACGGG
Source organism: Bdellovibrionales bacterium RIFOXYD1_FULL_53_11 (assembly GCA_001770165.1). GTDB lineage: Bacteria > Bdellovibrionota > UBA1018 > UBA1018 > UBA1018 > XYD1-FULL-53-11. The sequence continues at coordinate 10,926 of MEQJ01000117.1, forward strand.
CACGGTTGAAACGAAAAAAGGCGTATTCCATCTCAGGGACATGAAGGAAGTGCTTGGCTTTGAGGGGGAGACCGGCCAGCTTTTCATTGTGATCAGGTCAAAAACCGGCACGATCGCCTGGGCGGTTGACGCGCTTGACAAGGTTTTCGTGCCATTGCCGGGAGCCATGATGAAGCTCCGGCTTGCTCCCTTCGGTTATGCGCATCGCGGGGGCAGGGTGCAGGATCTGGTTAAAGGCATCTTGCCGGGACTTTTGGATCCTTCCGAGCTTACTCCGGGCGGCGCCGTGGCGCCTGCCGCGATTTATCTCATCAACCACGAAAATCTCGTTCCGAGCGGCCGTCCGGTCCGCCGGTACGGGACCTAGTTATTTCCTTCTCTTTTTTATGCAACCCTTCGGAAAATTGGCGAGTACCGCGTTTTTGTGCGAAATGGCGGTCGCGCTATGCCCGAACTGCCTGAGATACGGATACGGGATCACGCCGTATCCCGCGGGCTTTTGTCCTTTTTTCTCGCCCCACCAGGTGCCCCAGCTGTTTTTGAAAATCCAGCCGCCCTTGTCCTGGCCGAACCAGTGGTCGTCGTAGCCGGTGATGGTGACGGCATGGCCGCCGCAGTTGAGTGCCGTGCAGATCGGGTAGAGCAGTTTGTACTCGTATTCGCCGTATTTGTTCCAGCCGTCGCGCCAGAAGGTGCCCACCGTTACGACGAGATTGTTGTCTATCGCCTCCTTGATGCGGTCCTGGAGGATTTTATACACAACAATATTTGAAAAATTCTTCACCGGCGCGTCGTCGAAGTTCTTTTTGCAGAAGGTCGGATTGTTCGAGTACGGATAGTCCGTTTCGAACTTCATGAACTTGTCGGAAATAAAGACCGCTTCCTTCTGCGGCCAGCCGCCGTCGTCCGTGCTTTCGGGGTTCAGACTGCAGCCGTCGCAGTCGTAGTAGAATTTCCAGGCGTTGCATTGTTCGCTGAAATTCTGCGCTTCTTTTTCGCCGGCCCAAACGGAGTATTCCAGGGCTGCGGTTACGGAGAAGTTGTGGCATTGCCCGCGGTTGCCCTGGCTTTTTACCGGGCTTTGCGCCGCCAGCAGGGAGTAGTTGGCTGCGGCGCCGAGCGCCGGCATGCGGGGCATTTCCTCGAGCGGGATGGATTCGTAGGGATTCTGGTTTATGTATTCAACCATTTTGTCATAGGGGATCATGCGCGGGGAATCGTCTGGATCATATTCAAGGTCGTGTTCGTCGGCGCGGTCGGCCGGCCACGGGTCCGGGATTTTTCGCGCGTTAACGGTGATTCCAAAGGCCAATATAATGAGCCCGAAAGCAAGTGCTGTTTTTTTCATTTTTCCCCCTGATGTGTTTATTTTAATGATAATGCCTTGAATTTAAAGAAAATTATTTAACTTGCTTAAAAATTAAAAATAATTTATAT
>MEQJ01000118.1:0-1367 GCA_001770165.1 Bdellovibrionales bacterium RIFOXYD1_FULL_53_11
ATAGCTTAATTTAAGGTCATTTCCATCTTTTTTCTGAAAATTACGCCGGATTTTTTGTCGCGTTTAGGCTAAACCAAGACAAAATAATGCATGGGGACAAAACCACACCAGTGTCAATAAAACCTACAAGGAGCAACGACCAACACAATCCTGCAACTCATCCAAATCATGCAAAGCGAATAATAACATAACCATAAATATCATTGGCTCCTAATATGCGATCTGGCATGGCGCTTGCTCTTGAACGCCTTACTTTTTTGAGGTGGTGCGATATGGTTTGCAAAAAAGCAAATGCCAGCAGTCTTTTGATTGGTGCTGCTATGTTCATTGCCGGTTGCGGCGGTGGACAGCCTGTATCGGTTACAACACACCAACCCGCGCATGCAGCCGCCCTTCCATCCCCGGACAACTCCCTTTGCGTTGAGAGCTCTCTTGCCACCCTCAAGTCAGCACAAACACAAGCCGACTTCGATAGAGCCGTCAGCCAGATTAAAAATACCAGCGGGCCTTCATTTCAATGGCCACTGCTTTGGGACGGACTTTCAAAAGTTGATGAAATCAAAAAATTCAATCTTGAAAAACTCTTTGAACTCCACGAAGTTTCCTGCCGGCCCGAGGATTTTTCGTCCTTTTCGGTTTTTGCCATCAACCAATCCACGGGACGCGTGAATCTGTTTTTCCCCAAACGCAAATGCCAGGTACAACTTCCTGATGCATTAAAGATAAAATTCATCCGTAAATTCATGGAGGACCTTGAAAAAAATCCGGAAGCAGCATCGTTTGAAATCGGCAACTTCATTACAAGTGAGTATTCCGCCTCAAACGCAAACAATCAGGCCGACTGGCCCTCGGTACTCAAAACCCCGACAAATCGTGAGTGGGTTCAGATTCTGGACAGCATTACAAAGGCCGGAAAGTACGAGCTGGCAACCGGTCTTGTTGAGCTGCTCAGCAGGGTCAATGGCGCAGCTGACCCGTCACTCGGCAGGCACATTGTCCTTCCAATAATCAACAATACTCAAATTTATGCCAGGTCTGTTGCAGACATGTCACTGCCACGCATTTTACGCATACTCGAAGCAACATCAGAATCGGTTTTCAACGGCGGAAAAGGAACCATTCCAGTACAAACAAAAAAAATTGCAGGATTCATCGAGAGGCTCCTTGATTCCTTTGCCACAGAACTCCAGCCATCCAGGGAATTGAAGACTGACGAAATCATGACAAGGGAGCACTGGAAGCATGTCTGGAAAAGCTTTTCATCCATGCGCGCCACTGTTCTCAAGTTCGAACACAGGCTTGATGCAACCATTCTACTTTCCTGGCTCGAACGCCTGCACAGGCTGATGGAAGCCGACCTGCGCAGA
>MEQJ01000118.1:1378-7018 GCA_001770165.1 Bdellovibrionales bacterium RIFOXYD1_FULL_53_11
TCCCCCGATCAGAGCTGGCTTCTCTTCAGGCTGCTGCCGTCCGAGTTCAGGCCACGTATCGACCTTTCTGTTTTTTCGTCTGATCAGGTGGGCACGTCTGATGCCGTAGTGCTAAAACGATTGCACGCCCATCTCGCTTCAGAGCCACTTTTGCGTGAAAACGCCTTAAAGCAATACTGCTCGCTTCTTGCCGGTATCGGAATCAAGCCCGCGCAAATTCCGTTTGCTTCATTTACTGAAAATCCAGTCAACACACTGCAATCAAGGGGATGCGTCAGGGTAACCGGAAAAGCTGCAAAACAAAGGATTGATCTTGATACAGCTATAATGCCATTTGACCTCGTGCTCAGCCTGCCCCCCGCCGATTTTGCAATTAATGCCAGGGTTTTTGATGGCTCTTTCCTTGATTTTTCATATGAACCAGAGGCCCACGCTACAGCATCGTCGGACGATCGTGACGCGAATATTGTGCCGGTATTGTGGTGCATCAACGCGGTAGAGCCATCTAGGCTCATCAAAAAAGGCAAGCACTGCTTTGCTACACATTTTCCGGTAAAATATTCCGTACCTGGCGGTACGGGAAATGATATAAAAATTGACGGGTACAGGGCCGGAACACTACGACTGCACACCGCTCAATCCGCCGGCTCATTTGCGCCATCAGTTCTTGCTCTTGAAGCGGGCGGCAAAGGCGCTTCGTCAATAATTGATTTTGATGGATATGGATCCTGGCTCTCGCTCACCAATGCCCGAATTGCAGACATGACAAAAAAATACACTTTTCATAAAAACGCCGTCGCGCCTTACATCCGGCTGGCCCTTGATATTGCAGAACGCAATCCCGACAACGAAAACCAGAAACAGATTTATATATTGTCTGAATATATTGACGTATTGAATCAGTCCGAACGCAAGATGCTTGATCGTGCGTGCCGCGCCTGGCGCAGCAGGGATGAATGCCTTAAAAAAGACATCGGGCCCCGCCTTGGTGCTTACGTTTTGAACCGTTCTGACGAAGAAATGTCCAAAGACAGGCCATTTGACATACAACAACCCTCTTTTGAAATTCCGGCAGCCCCTGCCGGAACAAGAAAGACCGCCGTAACAATGACGGGCTTTGAGGAAAGAAAATAATTCATGAACCACTCAAGATGTTTCATCACAGCCTTCGCGCTGATCCAGGCTCTCACCTCTTCGATCGCACTTTCGGATGACAGCTCCGGCTATCCAACGCTGGTGGGCGGCGCGCTCTGGAATTCACTGTCACGAATTGAAATCAAGGAAGGTGAAACAGTTTATCTTGCCTCCAATACTACGATTGATGTTGATGTACTGTCTTTGTCCGGCACGATAGTAACGCTTGGCAACGACCTTAGGATCGAAGCCCGCAAACTTGTTTTCGGACCCAATGGAAAAATCATCGCATTTGACGGTCCAGCTGCTGGTATGGCGCAGGCCAAACAGGGTGGAGGCGGATTCAATGCTACACCACGAAAAGAGTCAGAAATCGGTATCGATGGCATGGAGGGCGGCAAGGGCGGCGATGGACATAACGGAGAAAAAGGAAATGTTGGAGCAGGACATCCTTCCAGTACGATTCCAATACTGGGGAGAATAAAAATTTTTGCCGGCACGATCGACGGCATCGCCAGTGTGAACGGTACCGGACAGTCAGGCGGCACCGGCCAGACGGGTGGTATTGGCGGCAAAGGCGGCACCGGCGGCAAAGGCGGTCGCGCGGAAAAGAAATGTATTGGCGACGATAAAAATCCAGGCCGCGGCGGCAAGGGCGGGAAAGGCGGCACCGGCGGTATTGGTGGCGAAGGCGGTGACGGTGGAACGGCAGTGCAGATTGTTTTCATGCAGGCAAAACGTCCCGATGGCGTCGCCTTTAACATTACAAGTGCTCCGGGCGCTGGCGGCGCACCTGGCACACCAGGAAGCGGGGGTCCGGGAGGAGAGCCTGGCGCACAAGGCGAAGGTGATACTGATTGCATCGGACGGAAAAAAGATGACAGCACTGGCAATCATGGCCGTGGTGATAGCGGCGTAATACCAGTAATTGCGGGCAATCCTGGCAGGAGCGGACAGTATTATGATCCAAAAGACCCGGAAAAGAATCTGATCGAGAAAAGCTTCAACAACCTTGACAGCAAAAGGGTGGAAGTCTTCAACGCTTGGCATGATTTTCATTGGACACGCACTCTTCTTTTCCTGACTCTCGATTCATTGCGCATCACCTCAACAATTGAAAGATCAAGAAACAGCACCAGAAGTGATCCTTCTGCAAATTCTGATCAGATCTCAAAAGCTCTTGCACAACGTGTATCTGCAAACTGGAAAGAATTCTTCATTGCCCCGCTCTATCAGGAATTGAAAAAAAACCCTGGTGATACCAGACACAAGCTCATGCAAGCATATTCCTCTGGAATCAGGATCTCAAAAGCTTTTGATGAGGCAGCGAGCGGATCGAGGGAAGAATTTTCTAAAATCATCTCAACAATCATGGCCGGTATCGAGAAGGAATTCGGAACCAAGCTTGACACTGCAGTATCCCGCTGCGAGTTTTACAACAGAAATCTCCGCACTGGAGATGCAAAAGCACTTGACGCTTTTTGGGGCATCACCAGTTACTTTGATATCCCCGTATGCAATGGTGACCCTGATTTTTTGCAAATCGGAAACCAGGAAAAAGACATCAGGCTTGTCTCTGCAAATAACGCGCGCGTAAGCGGAATGGCTTTTGGAATCGGCGATCTCGGAAAAAGGCTTGAGATAATCGCGCCGCAGCTGGATATGCCCGCAAACACGGGACTTCTTGAAAGATTCATCAATGGTTTGATGCCATCAGCATGGGCTGCGTCACCGGACAACATCAGCGTCATAATGGTCGGCAACCAAGCCATACCTGTTAAACAGCTGATAGACGGCATACCGAACGGACAGAACGTCGTAACTGACCGCGGAGTTCTTGAAGGATTTCGTGCCATAACGGCGGACACGGTAACCATTTCTAATCTTGGAATTCATCTTCGGGTGCTCTCTGCCATCAAGGCCGCAAAGGCCACAAGGGGCGCAAGATGAGAACAGCAAATTTCTGTACCAAGTGCATTTCTATTTTATTAATCATGCTGCATTTTTCAGTTTTAGCACATGCCGCTGACGACAACCCCAATGATCAAATCAAGAAACTGATTAAAGACATGGAAACATATCCGGGATCAATCAGTAAGGATTACCAAAAAAATCTCGCCTCTTATTATTCGATGATAAAAGTGGATTATGTTAACACTCTCAACGCCCTGAACCAGGCAGCCATAACAACCATGCTACAAGCAAACACTCTTCAAAGTGACTGGAAGATTCTTTCATCTGAGATTTCAAGCCACCCGGAGCGCGGCCAGAGCCTTTCTGTCAAAGCCATTGACACCCTTGACCGTCTGAAAATAATCGAATCACGCTTTGAAGTCATGACCAGAGAACTGGAAAAACTCTCTACAGCATGGGACAGCCGGTGCGGCATTGATCGGCTCCAGTACCCAACTTCTTTTTTCAGTCCAAAGCATTTTTATCCTTATACAATAGACCAGCTTTCATCAATGAGACCGCAAATGCCGGAAGTTACTATCGGCGTATCGGTCTCGATAGCCGGTCCCAACGCCGGAATGATTCTTCCCAACACTGGCGGAGGATTTGGTTATTCTGGTACAGACGGGTACATCATGGCCGGGAGCACCGTGGCCGGCGCCGCAGTTGCAGGGCTGTTTTCATTCGGCGTAGCGGCCCCCCTGGGAGCCTTGATTGGCTCAGCCATTGGTGGAGTTCTCATAACTGTCAAGAACATACTGATCAACCGTAGCCAGATGGACGAGTATCACAAGCTTATCGACAAACTTCATGGCAACATGGCTCACGCCGTAAATGGACTGAGCGATTCACGCGAGACAATAATCCGCGAAAGCTGCAACTTGTATTTGTCAGGAATTGAAGGCTTTGATTTCAATGATCAGGTAAAACGTCTTGTTGCCGCCATCAGAAACGGTTTTCTGCCTGAAATCAAATCATTGGTCACCTCAGTCGAACTGCAATACAAAAACATGCTGGACCGATATCTCTTATCCCTTGATCAGCTTGAAACCACATACTTTCCAGAATTGAGGACTGAATATCTTGGCAAAATCAAGGAATATGCGAACAGACTTGCAATTTCTGACAACACCTCAATCGAATATTTCAACAAAGAGATCGCGCCAAGGCAAAACGGGATCGAGGCCGCAAAAAACAACACAGTCAAACAGGGAAAACTCCAACACGAGCTCTCACTTGCACTCATTATCGGTGATGCAACCATACAGCCTCAAAAAGCAGCCTTTTTTGAGCGCTCACGATTTCCAACAGCATGGAATGAAATACTCTCAAAGGTGTCGCAATGAATACTGCAAGATTTTTGATTCTTTTGTTTTCACTCACCTCCACTACTGCCGGCCTCGCAGATGACGTCTCAAAGCTGGATACAAATGAATTCACCTATGAAGGCGGAATTGCAATCCCCGCAGACATCCCGTCAGGCAGGACCGGAATCAAAAACAATCCGTATTCATATTTATCTTCTAAAAAAAACGTCAAGGAACTGATTGATTCCATAGCAACACAATCAGAAATTCAAATCAAAAGTCTGACCAATGCCATGGCATCACACGCCGAAGCCACCAAGACCATCAAAATCCTCTCCGCACCAAAAAGCGACAACACACAAATGCCGGACATAAAACAAGGCACCACACGCGATGAAAGTCCGGACACGCAAGCATTTGTTTCGTGCGCAAGAATAATGTTGGTCAAAATCAAGCAGGCCATTAATGCAAAAATCAATCTAAAGAACGATGAGATGTACAATGCGCTTGTTGCCCAGATAAATCACAAGCGTGCTGATGAAGGAATCCTAACTCCAGCCGGAGTTGCATGCGGACTTTATCTTGGTAGAGTCGGAACACCGGCAGAACTTCCTGGATCGCTTGCCGGACTGGCCACTGACGCTCAATTTCTTCTTGCCCTTACAACAAGGTCCGGCGAAGAGTTTCTGATGCTTCTTGAGGCTTTTGTCGCCAGCCACCACAAAAGATCAGAAGGAAGGAATTTCCAGATATTCTGGAAGTATGCATGGAACCGGCTTGCCTTCAGCGCAACATTTACAAAACAACCTCTGCCAACCGTCATGGAGCTTGGCAGAGAGCTTGCTACTAATCCATATACTGAAAACAACATCGTCGTCTCCTTTAGTGAAAAAGAAATACTGAAAGTCATTGAAGATGGAAGCGTTTTTGCAAGAGGGCTGTTGAAATGACGATTCGAAGCCTGCTCGCATCCATATTGCCTGTGCTTGTGTTTCTTCCAGCAGCCGGGCTGTTGTCAGAACAGACATATGCCAACGGAGTTCCTTATGCAGGCTCTTTCAATATTGTTTGCTACAATAATGTTTGCTCATCCGGCACCTGGGACAGCTCCTACTACACCGATCCCCGTTATCAGAGCCAGAACTGGCTGATGAACTCAAGCCTCATGCATTCGCGCCGCTATGGTTACACTCCTGCGATACAACAGTTTGTCAACAAGATGCACGAGCAGCTCAGAGCTCCCGAA
>MEQJ01000119.1 GCA_001770165.1 Bdellovibrionales bacterium RIFOXYD1_FULL_53_11
CCTGTCGCTATTGGCGAAACTCAAGTTCGAGCCTGAAAGAATTTGATAAAATGAATTTTCTGGTTCTTTTGTTCAGCGAACTGATCTCGTCAAACAGGCCGGAGTATTTTGCTGGAGACGGCACGAGCAGGCGTCTTAATACCGACGTAAAAGAAGCGCAGGAAAAGGCCGGGGCAGATGGAAACTGAATTTCTGACCATACAGGAAGCGGCGCTCTTTCTCCGTGTGCAGGTTTCAACCCTGTACGGCTGGTGCCATGAGCGAAGGATTCCATTCAGAAAGCACGGCAGCCGGGTGATCTTTTGCAGAAGTGAAATCCTGAAATGGAGTGAGCGGCATGTCATCCCCCCTCGTTGCCAGCCTTTTTCTGCAACTGGGTTTCCGGATAAAAACATCAATGCTATGTTGACCACGGATGGCTCGCCATCTGACAGCAGTTCTTTGAAAACCAGACGCGACATGGATTGGCAGACAGGCTCCAAAAGGAGGTAGTCTATGGCAATCCAAGAACGAAAAACAAAAACAGGCGACAGACGTTATGTGGTCAGGGTGCGTGACCCGCTTGGCCAGTGGTACGAGGTCAAGGTCTTTGCGCTCAAGTGCGATGCCGAGCGGTATGAGCGCGAACTAAAGCGGCTTAACGACGAGGGCAGGAACGCACAGTCCAAAGGAGCCAGGAATTTGCTGTTTGGCGAATACCTCGGCCGGTGGATGATCGAGTGCCGGGGCCATGTGTCTGACGGCTGGAAGATCAGCCAGAACCAGATGATCCGGGATTATATCCTGCCTCATCTGGCAAACCGCAGATTTGCAGAGATACAGCCCTACGACATCGGAAACGTGATCGAAAAGTCAAAAGAACGGTTGCAGCCCCAGACAGCAAAGCACATCTATTCACTGCTTAGAAAGATGTTCGGGGATGCCGGTCGAACATTACGGCATTCTCGCGCGTAATCCCGTTTTACGGCGTTACAGACCCGTCGTAGCCATTCGTGAAAGGGCATTTCTTGCGCCAAGCGATTCGTGGAAGCTGCTCAGGCACTGCGAACAACATTATGTTGGCCGCGGAATATGGCTGCAACTCTTGGCAGGCATGAGACCCGGCGAGATGCAGGCGCTCAGATGGAACTGCGTTGATTTTGAACGCAATCAAATCCTGATCCGCGCGACATATAATCGCAAGGAAAAGTGCTTGCAGGAGCATCCCAAGCAAGAGGACTGGGGTAGAGCGCCAATGGTGCCGGAACTCAGACGCTTCTTGTGGGACCGGCGTGGCGGCGAGCAGGAATTTGTAGCTCCCGGCGAGCCCGGACAGCCAAGCAAGGAGGACGGGCGTATGCTTTCTTACGAAACATACGAAGATGGCCTCAAGCGGCTTTGCAATGAACTCTGCATAACGAAAGTCACACCCCATGAACTCAGGCATTCGTGTACGGAGCTGTTTATCCAGTTTGGAGCATCGGCGGAGGACATGCCCGCTCCTCTTTATGGAGGCATATAGAGCAATAGCGGTGCCAAGTGATGTTTGACGATAAGTGATGGAAATTCTGGCATTCAGTCTGGACGCCTTCAACGAATGGGACTGGAATGTTTCAAAACAGGGAATTCTTCTGGGACTTTGAAACCCCAAATTGTCTCATCAATGGGATTTATGATTCAGCCAGTACTTATGAATATGTCTAAAAATAGAAATATTGTATGTATTTGATATGACGGGTTTAAATAAGCGGCTCCATGGAAATATGTCATGTAAAACGTATTGTAAACTTGACAATTGCAGGTGATTAACCGATATTAAATACAGGAGACAGTACTTATGAAGGTGGCTCAAAGCATCCGTAGACAAATCACAGATAAGGGTCCGGATTCTCTTTGGAGCTTTGATGATTTTGTCAAACTGCCGCAGCAGGCGGTGGCAAAGACATTGAGCCGTCTGTCCAAGGAGGGACTGATTCAGCGGATGAGAAAGGGTGTATATTATTATCCAAAGATTACAGCTCTTGGGCCTTCCCAGCCGGATGCTTCGGCGCTTTTTGCCGCAGCGATCAAGAAGTCAAAAAACATTACAATATATTCTGGTGGAACTGCGTCATTTCAGAATCTCGGAATAACAACGCAAGCGCCTGCCCAATATACGATTCTAGGGGAGCTTGCGTCGCGAAAAATCCGGATTGGCAGGATGACGGCAAATATTCAAAGACGTTCTTTTGCTCATTTAAACGGAGCGAGCCAGGAGGATATCTGGATTTTGGATTCTATTCGCAATCTGAAGCATGTGCCGGATTCTACTCCCTCTGACGCAGTTGCAAAGATCATGAGTAATTTTCATGCTTCAAAACGCCCTCTAAAGAAGCTCTTGCGTTTTGCGCAGGGCGAGCCGCCAAGGGTCAGGGCTGTTATAGGGGCAATAGCCGAGCAGATGGGTTATCATGGCCCTGAGACTCGGACGCTCAAGAAATCTCTTAATCCGCTCACAAAATTTCACATTGGGATTACTTCGGTGCTTTCAAACGCCTCATTTTGGAATATTGTGTGACCATGCTGTTGCATGATCATGCAGATTTTAGTGCCTTTGTCCGGATTGTCGCACAGGAGCGCGGCATTCGCGCAGCCATTGTCGAGAAGGACTATTGGGTAACGTATGTCCTTCAGAAATTACAAAAATCAAAATTCAAAGACGTTTTTATTTTCAAGGGTGGAACCAGTCTTTCCAAGGGTTGGAACTTGATCGATCGTTTTTCCGAGGACGTCGATTTGTTGCTAGTTGCTGATGGGCTTTCAGGCAAGGCCAAAAAAAACCGGATGAAGAAGATCCAGGAATTTGTTAATGCACTTGATGGCTTGAAATTTGACGAAGGTAATCGCGATAACCGGGCCGGAAATGAAAGTCGGACATCGTGTTTCAAGTACGATACGATTTTGGCGGATGATTTGGGATCTCTTCTTCCATATATTAAGCTTGAAATGGGTTTTCGCGGTGGCAATGAACCCAAGGAAACAAGAAACATCCAATCGCTTGTCGGTACAGCTCTCCAGGCAAAGAATCAACTTGGGGTAGGGGATAATGTTCTTGGCGTAGAAATGCCTCTGCTCCATCCACGGCGTACTCTTGTTGAAAAGTTGTTCGCAATTTATTCCGCTTATGAGGACAAGAAGATCACAGGCAAAACCCGGCACTATTACGATGTGTTCAGATTGCTTGAGTTGCCGGAGGTGACCGGCTTTCTTGGCACCACGGAATACACAGAATTGAAGGAAAGTGTTTCTTCGTTCAGTCGCGAGAACTGGCCGGAATCGTCACTGCCTCATGGTAACGCGCTTGCCGGAACGCCCGCCTTTAATCCTGAAGGAGCGATGCGAACACAGATTGAGCATGAGTACGTCCGGAGTGACATTTATTACGGCACTAAGCCTTCATTCGGCGAGATTATTGATCGCATCCAAAGGTATCAGAACAAATTCTAAGCAAAAAAACAGCCAGCCCCCGTGATGCGAAGGCTGGCTGTCATATCTGTAAGATTACCAATTTCTTTTATTGGCGAACGTATCCTTGAGTGTGCGCGGAAAACTCCAGCGCGGCTTTTTTGAAGCCGGACGCGCCTTGCGCATTACTTCCTGACCCGTGAACGGGTTGATACCTTTTCCGGCTTTCCGGGCAGCAACTTCCTTGCGGACGATTGCGCCGATTACCGGAAAACGGACGCGTTCACCAGCGGCAGCGTTCTTGGCTGCGGCAGTAAAAGTGTTTTCGATTGTTTGTTTCAGCTCAGACCTCTTGATGCGGACCTGACCGGTTTTGGTCATTGTTGCAATCTTCAAAATCTGTTCATGCAGTTCGTTGATCAAATGAAACTTCTTCTTTGCCATTGGGAATTACCCCTCCTTTTGTAAAAGAAAGTAAGGGTGTACGCTTTCAATGAATGGGACTGGAATGTTTCAAAACAGGGAATTTTCGCGGGACTTTCAGGATGGTGACAGTCCCGGCATGGGGACTTTATGGGAGTTGTTCGAACATGAGATCGCAGATACGTGCGGCCGCCCTCCGTTGTGTTCACGAGAGATGATTTCGAGTTACAATCGTGATAGCTGATGATTATGGGGTCACAAAAACGAGCAATACATCAAAAAAAGAAGATTTCGCGCGGAAAATCTGCCGCCCGAGTGACAGGGGCCACACACAGTCCTACAAAGGGGTCGGAGCTTGCGCAGCTTGTTGGTTTCGGTGAATCAGAGATGGTTGAGTTCAAGTCTTCATTTAATGACGAGGCGATCGAAACGGTTGGCGCGTTCGCAAACACGTCAGGCGGTAAGGTGCTCATCGGGGTGAATGACTCCGGAGCGGTTGGTGGATTCCAGATAGGCAAGAAGACGTTGGAGGATCTCGCGAGCCGGATTCAAGAGGCGACTGATCCTCGCTTGCAGCCTTCGATTCGACGTGAATCATTGGAAGGTAAGGATGTTGTGGTGATAACGGTTTCTCCGGCATCGCGAGGACCGGTCAGCATTCGCGGTCGGTATTTTCGGCGCGTCGGTCGGACCAATCAGCGGATGTCACATGATGAGATCATGCGGCGTGTTTCGTATACAGCGGGGTACTCGTGGGATTCAATGACGGTTACGGGGAAGACCGTATCCGATCTCGATATGACGAAGGTTCGCGCTTTTATGTCGAAGGTGATCGAGGTCAGGCGGAGCCCGCTGACCAGTATCGGCAGAGGCGACAAAGAATATATCCGCGCCCTTGAAAAATTTGATTACATTGTAAACGGAAAGCCTACTCATGCTGCGATTGTGTTATTCGGAAAAAAACCGGAGTCGGTATCGATAACCGGCTTTTTAAAAATCGGAAGATTTCGTTCTCCAACTCATATCGTGGACGACAAAGAAGTTCACGGAACGTTGTTTGAGCAGATTGACGAAGCGATGGCATGGTTTCGTCAAAGGCTCGAAACGGAGTTGGTGATTACGGGCAAGCCCGAGCGGGACGAGAAATGGGAGTACCCGCTGGATGCTGTTCGTGAGGCGGTGATCAATGCTGTTTGTCACAGGGATTACGGGTTTCCGGCTCATTCCCAAATCCGGTTATACGATGACTATCTGAATATCTGGAATCCCGGACCTCTTGTTGCCGAGCTTTCGCTCGCGGATTTACTGAAACATCACCGGTCTGTCCCGAGAAATCCACTGATCGCCAAAGCACTTTTTTATACCGAGTTGATCGAACATTGGGGTTCAGGTACGATTCGTATGGCCAAGGAACTCAAGAGCGCGGGTATGCCGGCGCCAGTTTTCGAAACGGCTACGCAGGGTGGTTTTGCGGTGACGTTCAAACGTTGGCCGTTCACCGCCGAGGAACTGGATGAGTTGGCAATTTCTGGGCGCTTGCGAGCAGCGTTGGAATACGCGATGAAGAACGGGCGGATTACGAATCAGATTTATCAAGCAGAGTTTAAGGTATCGAAAAGGACTTCGTCCGATGAACTCGCTGTCCTTGTTCGAAAGGGCGTTTTTGAGAGACGAGGCAAGACCGGCAAGGGGACCTATTACGTCCCAAAGGGGCAGTAGAGGGGCACCCCGGTGGACGCTTCTAACCTTATTTCTGCAAATTATCCCGCGAAATAGGGGTATTTATAGTTTTTGCCTATTGATAGATTAGTGCATAAAGGGGCGCCAATGGGGCGGGGATGTGCACGGGGAATGCGGTTTGAATATACCCACGCTTGGCAACGAAATGAAAAGTCGGAACTATGTGCTCGCCATGCGTATTCTCCACTTTCCTGAAAGGATGTGATCAATTTCCGGGCACACGCGTGCCCTCTTCCGCCCCCGACGTCGGGGGCAAGGACAATAAAAAAATATTTTTGATTTACGCGGGCCGCTAGCGCGGCGTTTCGGCGGATTTGGGAGAACATCCAGTGAACATTTGGTGAACATAATTCCTCAAAACATATCAAAGTCCATCAAAGCAAATCAAAATTGGGTGGATCAAGTCTTACGGAAGGCACTACACCTAACTGCCCGGAATTCCTGAAAAACCGATTGTCTTTCAGGGTTTATTTGATTGGTGCGAGGAGGGGGACTTGAACCCCCACGCCTTTCGGCATACGCCCCTCAAACGTACGTGTCTACCAAGTTCCACCATCCTCGCACAATGCTTGAGGGCAAATTGACAGCGTCTTGTTTAATTCCGATGGGCTGATGAGTCAAGCTACAACTCAAAACGAAGGCCGGCCGTGAGCGTTTTTTCGCTGAACTCCCCGCGGTGGCTCCACGACATCATCTGGTATTCGGCGATGATGTAGCTGCGGCAGATTTCGTAATTAACGTAAAACTCGGAGGCGGAGTCCTGGTCTATGAAATTAAGAAGGATCATTCCGCCGAAAAACGGGCCCTTCACCAGAAAGGAACCACCGGATTTGTTCATCAAGCCGTAGTTCCAGTAGTCCATCCTGTAACCCGCGTATGGAACAAGCGGTTGTTCCCTGAAAAATCTGAGCTGGTATCTGGCTTGCCCGCCCAATGAGCGGATGGCGAGAAAATTCTTGGTCACACCGTCAGCGGTCGGAAGAAGCGGATAAAACCCCATTGAAGCGCCGATGCCGATGATGCCGTATTTCTGTTCAAGAATGAATTGTGGCTGGTATTCGAAAGACAGCTTGAACGTTTTGAGCTTTCCGGGGTTCACCCCCGGCATGGTATTGGCGCCGCCAAGTGGACGCATCGAAAAGTCAAACTCAAACGCCCACTCGGGCTTGACGCGTTGATAGATCGGGATTCTCGGATTGTATTCGGACTTGTTGGAGGATGTTTGGGCTGGAGAAGCTGCCGGCGGTGGAGGCGGGGGTTCCTGCGCAAAAATTAAATGGGACGCGCCAAAAAATACCAGATTTGCCGTTGCAATATAAAAAGCTACTGATCCCTTCCCGTATACCTTCATCCACATTAATTGTTTCAGGCAAACCGGCAAAGAGCAAGACGGACCAAATTCTTTTTGAAACATCTTTCATGATTAACAATAACAGCTTGATTTATCGTTATATTTCACGTTTATTTGAAATATATGAAAAATCTGTTCAAGACCAAGTCGTTGGAAGCCCTGTTGAAACAACCGGGCGAGGGGACGCACGCGCTTAAACGAATTCTCGGGCCGGTGAATCTCACCACGCTCGGGATCGGAGGCATCATCGGCGCCGGAATATTCGTTCTCACCGGACAGGCTGCCGCCCAATATGCCGGCCCGGCCATCGTTCTTTCATTCATAATATCCGGCTTTGCCTGCGCGTTTGCCGGCCTTTGTTACGCAGAGTTTGCGTCCATGATTCCGATTGCCGGAAGCGCGTATACTTATGCATACGCCACGCTGGGCGAGCTTTTTGCGTGGATCATCGGCTGGGACCTCGTGCTTGAATATCTTTTCGGGGCTTCAACCGTGGCTGTCGGCTGGTCTGGATATGTTGTGAGCTTTTTGAAGGACATGGGCGTTGTCATCCCGCCGGAGCTTACTGCGGCAACCGGCAAAACGCTTATTCAGCTTCCGCAAACGGGCTGGACAATGCTGACCGGCGCTATTGCCTCGCAACTCCAGGCAACCGGCGTTGATCCGGCAACGCTTCCACAGGTCACCGCATACGCCAACGTCCCGGCCATGTTCATCGTTGCCGCCGTTACGGTTTTGCTCGTGGTTGGAATCAAGGAATCGGCAAATTTCAACAACGTGATCGTGATTCTCAAGATTTGTGTCATCCTGATGTTTGTCATTTTTGGTTTCAAATATATTCAATCCGACAACTGGACGCCGTTTATTCCTGCCAATACCGGGGAGTTCGGCCAGTTTGGCTGGAGCGGCATCTGGCGCGGCGCGGGCGTGATATTTTTTGCATACATCGGATTTGACGCGGTTTCGACGGCGGCGCAGGAGGCAAAAAATCCGCAGCGTGACATGCCGATCGGAATACTGGTTTCGTTGGGGGTATGCACGGTGCTTTATATCATTGTCGCGCTCGTCCTTACCGGCGTTGTAAAATACACAAATCTCATGGTGCCGGACCCGATCGCGGTGGCTGTCAATGCCGCGGGTGACGGACTCTACTGGCTGCGTCCGATAATCAAGGTGGGTGCGATTGCCGGTCTCAGCTCGGTAGTGCTGGTGCTTCTGCTCGGCCAGCCGCGCATTTTCTTTTCAATGGCAAATGACGGCCTCTTGCCCGCCGCGTTTGCAAAGGTGCATCCGAGATTCCAGACGCCCTACATCCCGACTATCATCACCGGCGTGATTGCCATGATCATCGCGGGCATGCTGCCCATCAACATCCTTGGCGAGCTTGTTTCGATCGGCACATTGCTCGCGTTCGTGATCGTATGCGTTGGCGTGCTCGTGCTCAGGTACAAACGGCCTGATATCAAACGGGCATTCAAAACCCCGCTCGTGCCGTATGTGCCGGTGCTCGGAGCACTGGCCGCACTTTCGCAGATGGCCGGGCTTCCGCTTGATACCTGGATCCGGCTCATCGTCTGGATGGTGCTTGGTCTTGCAATTTACTTTTTATACGGCCGCTATCACAGCAAGCTTCGCAAATAGGTGACCGGTGGCAAAAGCAAAAAAGCCTCTTGAGTTTGGTTATGTATTGAAGAATTTTGCCGGGTTTCTCGAAGGAACCATGAAGGCCGGCAACACCGTATCCAGCTACCGTTCCGATCTGAACACCTTCGGTGAATACCTGCAAAAAAACAGGGGTTCCGGAAAAATGGATCTTTCGGGGGTGCCTGTCGGCGAAATCGAATCCTACGGCGCCTATTTGCGCACGCTGGGCTACAAACGCAACACAAGACGGCGCAAGCTTCTGACCGTCAGGAGAATGATCAGATATTTCGTGAAACGGAACCGTCTGGGAGAGGATTTTTCACGTGTCGTGAATGCGCCCGAGAAAGTCGAACGCATTCCGAAAACCATTTCAACAAGTGAATTGATCGAAGCCATAAAAGGCTTGCCCTCGGAGACGGATTTTGCCGGGCGCAACCGCGCACTTCTATGGGTGCTTGCCGAGACCGGTTGCCGTGTCAGCGAGGCCGCAAGACTGAAAGGCGTGGATTTTTCTTCAAAATCCGTCAGATTCATGGGGAAATTCCCACGTTCCGTGCCGGTTTCCGCCGCGCTTTCGAGGGCCGTGCACATCATCGGCGGCCGGAATGGCTGGCTGTTTTGCGGCTACAACAAGGCGGGTCCGCTGACCGGCGGCCCGATCACGCCACGCGGGGTTGAGCTGCTTGTAAAAGCATATGCTTCAAGACTTGGCTGTGACAATGAGCTCACGCCCCGGACATTCAGGCATTCGGTTGTGTTGAAATGGCATGCGGAGGGGAAGTCAAAAAAACGCATGTGCGAGCTGCTCGGACTCCGCACTGACTATGCTTTCAGGG
>MEQJ01000120.1:0-5271 GCA_001770165.1 Bdellovibrionales bacterium RIFOXYD1_FULL_53_11
TTTATTTTTTTGGCATAGTTGAGCACGAACCTGATCACCGGATCAAGCATGCCGCGCTCCGGCGGTATCGTGATCTCAGTGCGGCTCATAGTGCATCCACCACCCTGATCAGTTTTCCGGTCCTCCGGTTGTGCGGAAGTTTTCCTTCCTCAAGCCACTCCACGCAAAGGGGCCAGACCGTGCCCTTTTTCACAAATTCGCGGAACGCGGGCCTTTGCTCCACGAAAAGCCCGGTCAACCGGGCGGTCATCGCCGCGTGCTCCGCCGGTGGCGCGGCGGTCTCGATGCGGATTACAAGCCGGTCGCGGCCGTCTTCGCGCCGTTTTTCCATCTGAATGCGCGAGCTGGCGCCGGCAATGCGCGCTGCCAGCTGCTGGATAAAACCATAATCAACCGAATCATAGCCTATTCTCAGCACGTCATCGCCGCGCCCGAGCAGTTCAAAAAGAGGCGTCGTCCTTCCGCAGGGGCATTGCCGCCCCAACCAGCGGGCCTTGTCGCCGACGCGGAATCTGATGACCGGTGTGAGCTTGCGATGAAAAACCGTCGCCAGCAGCATGCCGGTTTCGCCCGTCGCCGCGTGCGAGCGCATCGAATCGTCCGTGATTTCGAGATAAACCATGTCGTCAAACGCATGAAAAATCCCGTTGGCGCAATGGCCGCATTGATACCCGAGGTACCAGCTGTCGACCGTGCCG
The DNA here is from genome assembly GCA_001770165.1 of Bdellovibrionales bacterium RIFOXYD1_FULL_53_11. Classification (GTDB taxonomy): domain Bacteria; phylum Bdellovibrionota; class UBA1018; order UBA1018; family UBA1018; genus XYD1-FULL-53-11. The sequence goes on from MEQJ01000120.1 coordinate 699, forward strand.
TAGCCGGGAGCCGCGATGATGCGGGTGCCGAATTTCTCGGCCATTTCCCGGCGGTCGGTTTCGTAAATGTGTTCGCCGCCGAAGTATATTTTGTCGATTTTCAGCGAGCCGGGGGCTTTTCTGTCGATTTCGCGCAGGTGGTCCAGCACCACGCTCGTGATGCCGGTAAAACAGTTGATCTTGAACAGTCCGGCCACGGTATGCACGAAATCCGCCGGCGTCTGGTTGGAAAACGGAAAACTCGTGCAGCCGTACTGCTGAAGCATGCGGTTCATGTGTATGAAGGTCATGTACAAGCCGCCGACCGCCCAGAGATTCGCGACGCGGTCGCCCGGCTCCAGCCCGGCCGCAAAAAAACCGCGCGCATTGCACGCATTGATCAGCTCCATTTCCCCATGCGTGAAGAGCGACGTTTTCGGAACCCCCGTTGTTCCGCCGCTCTGGAAAACCGTGTAAGCCGTCGCATGCCCGGTCAGCAACCCGCCGGAAACCGGAGGAAGCTGCTCGCGCAGGTCCTGCGACGTGAGGACCGGAAAATCCTTGAGCGGATGCTCACCGCCGATGTCAAGCTCCAGACCTTCAAGTCGTTTTTTGTAATAAGGCGATTTGCTCCTGGCCAGCTCGACTATGTCCTGAAGATGTTTTCTTTTGATCGATTCCCTTGCGTCTTCGTTCAATGATTCGAAGGGATCATAAAAAGGCGGGGTTGCCGCGGCAAACAGTGTCGGCGCGCTCATGGGCTTGCACCGTCCGGGCCGTACCGCCTGAAGCTGCCGGTCACTTCCGTCCGCGGCGGCTGTGGAGCGCCCCGCGCAACACGGACGGCCTTTAGTTCGTAGTCAACGGGTTTGGGCATGAATTCCGTGTCCATGAGGTCTTCGAAATAACCATTGTATGATATCGCGTCCCTGCCGTTGATGAGCAGACCGAGAAAATTAAAACGCCCTGCCGCGTTTTCTCTTGTAGAAAGAAAAAATCTGTCTTCCTGCGATTGCTCAAGCGGATAAATGATTTCTTCCGGATCCGTCACGCCCAGCAATCGTCTGGCGTTTTCGCTTGCCTTGATTCCGTGTCGCTCGGGGATGAAATTCAGCTCGATGATGTGTTTTCCGGTTTCCGGCCGGGGCAATTGCCTGAGATCGGGTATCACCGCCGCGCCGCTGGTCAGATAAATCCTGGCCCGGCGGGGTCCTCCATGCCAGGTGTCCCAGATCCGGCGGACCGTGCTGATCCACTCCGCAGCCGTGAGCGGCTGGTTTTTGCCGGAGACATAAAAAGCCGGATCAATCGCAAACCATGTATTATCCGCTCCTCTTACGATCGTCGTTACATGGAAATACCATTCCGCCCGGTCATCGGGTTTTTTGCATTTTTCTTTGGAACAGAGCGCGCCGGTTACGAACAATTTCGCGATTGATGCGGCAACCAGTCCTGATTGTCTTGCGCCAAGTTGCGCGGTCATCGCCCTGCCGAAACAAAAACCGATGATTGAATCCGGGTCATATTTGGGAAGCATATCAAGGCCTGCCACTCGGTTGTTGACGGTTGCAAGATACAAAGAAAGGATTTCGTGTTTGCCAAGTCCGGTTACGGGCGGTTTCATGCCGGCATTTTCGTGGTGTTTGAAAGCCGCGTATACCCGCTCTTCGCGGGCAGATTCAAAAGGGTTGTCATTGGCAATGGCAGTGGCTTCAATCAAACAAGCCATTAACAATATTATAGTTGATGCGCAGCCGTTGACACGCCAAGTCAATGCCATGAAATTCTAGTAAAACAGCGGGGAGGGAATGTCAAATTCACGCCGCAGTCACGGCGATACCGGAACCACCTCCACCGAATCAATCTGCGGAAGCGTGGAGAGCAGCGGCTTCAGCACGGCCGGGTCGCCCACGACTGAAACAACCAGATTGTTCATCGGCGTGCGTTTTTTGATCGCGCTGTTCACCCTTTCCTTGGTGAACGCGCCGACCAGGGCCGAATACCGGGGACCCGAAAGGCAGGCAGCTCCGCCAAGCGCGGCCTTGAGCTTGAGATCAAGGCGCTTTGACGCCCTGTCGATCTTGAATGCATATCTGTTCAAAAGCGCATTTTTGGCGGAAGCGAACTCATCGTCCGGAATCCCCGATTTTCCATATGCCAGAAACATCTCGTACGCCCTTGGAACAGCCCTTGCCGCGTGCTCTGCGGAGGGAAACGAATAAATAGAATAAAGCCCCGGCGCCGCATATGCCGTCAATAGCTGCCCGTATCCGCTATAGGCTCCGTAAGTCCAGCCGTTTTCGAGTCTTAGCACCCGCATGAGCCGTGAAGTAAAATCAGCCCCGAACGCGAAATCCCCGAGTTCAAGCGCCGCAAAATCAGCCGAACCCTCAGCCGTGCCCGGAACCGCCATGAAAAAAGGCATGGTCGACATGCCATGCTTTTCAACAATTACAGCCTTGCGCCCCTTCAGTACGGCGCCGGGAAACTGCGATACATTTTTTGTCCCTGGCAAAAGACCCGCCATCATTTTTGAAAAAATCCTTTCAACCCGTCCCTGCGGCAGCGCGGATGCAACGGCAAAAATCATATTCCGCCTTCCATAGTGCTTTGAATAAAATCCGCGCAGATCATCCGGAGCAATCCCGGCCAAAGATCCCACCGTTCCAAACGGCAACAACTCCGCCCTCGTGCCGGCATAGGCGGTTTTCAATGCGGCCGCGGCCGCCAGCATCTGCGGCTGCTGATACCAGGACCTGATCTCCCCGCTCATGATCCCCTTCAGCGTACTGAGTTCTCCTGCGTCGAAAGCAGGCTCCTTGAGTATTTCAAAAAGCAATCCGGCAAAAGCATCGAAATTCTTCGCAATCACCGAGCCGGAAAAAAACGTGAACTCATGGTCAACCCTGACCTCGATGGATGCGCCGATGCGTTCGATGGCATCCATCAAATCGTTATACGAGCGCTTTTTTGTCCCGCGTAGCATCGCCCTTGCCGTTAGAAAGGCAAGACCCGGCTTGCCGGACGGATCCGACAGACTTCCTGATTTCACGACAATCCGGATCCAGGCGGCCTTGCTCCTGCTGTCCTGCTCCGTAATCAATGTTCCATCGGCCGACGGCCCCGCAGCAGCGCCGGTGCAAGTCAATGAAATCACGATCACCGCCACAATCCACCTCATTTTTGCACCTTTTCCGGCCCGGCAACAACCACCGTCCTGTTGGCCGGCACAAGATATTTCTTGATGACCCTCTGAACATCGGCGCCGGAAACCTTCTCTACCGCCGCCGCCGTTTGAAACGCAAACATCGGGGTTGACGCCGTGACAACGTGCTCGCCCATGAACGCCGCAAGCGTGTCATTGCCCGACCACTGTTTGTACATGCCAAGCAAAAGCTGGTTTCTTGCGCGCTCGACCTCTTTTGCGATGTTCTTTCCTGAAAGCGTGACAAGCCAGGTGTCCAGAACCGGAACGAGCCGCTCCGGCACCCCGCCCTCCTGCACATCCGCAGTCAAAACAAAAAGCCCCGGATCCTTGAGCCGGTGAACCGCTCCGCCGGCGGAAACCGACAGCCCCGCGTTGACCCAGTTCCTGTTGAGCACTGATCCTTCGCCCAAGGTCAGCATCGCGTGGGCGATCATAAGCGCCGGAATGTCGGCGTGTACGGCGGCGGGGATGTGATAACCGAGAAAAAGCCTGGATTGCATAAGCCGCGGATGCCCGAATTCAACCTTGCGTTCAGCCGTCTGCGGCGGCTCCGCAGGAGCCTTCCGCAACGGGAGGCGCTGCGCCTTGAACGGGCCATAATGCTTTTTGACAAGCTTGAACGCCTTTTCTGGATCAACGTCGCCGACTATTACGACAGCGGCATTGTTCGGAGCATAATACGTCTTGTAGAAATAATCGGCGTCGGCTTTGCTGAAACGCCTGATTTCCTCTTCACTGCCCAGCGTCGGATACCTGTAGGGATGAACAGCGAAAGCCGCGGAAAAAAGTTTTTCGTTGGCAACGTGGACCGGATCGTCCTTGCACATCCGGTATTCGCCGAGCACCGCTTCGCGCTCGGTATCCAGCAATTTTTTATTGATGACCAGGTTTGCCATGCGGTCGGCTTCAAGCCTGATTACAAGCTCCAGGTGGCGCGACGGCATGCTTTCATAATAGTTGGTGCGGTCAAGCCAGGTTGTCGCGCTTCCGTCGTTGACGCCGTTTCTGGCGAGAATCCTGTCGAATTCGCCATCGGGCACGCTTTTCGTGCCCCGGAACATCATGTGCTCGAAAAGGTGCGCCAGTCCGGTGACATCCAGGCGCTTGTCGAGTTTTTCATCCTTTGCCCCGACCCTGAACCAGACTTGATACGTGAAAACCGGCGCATCGTGGTTTTCGACGATATATACCTGCAAGCCGTTTCCGAGCTTTTGGTAATGCATTGACAGCCCGTTCGGCAAATGCCCCACCACGGCGGCGGAAGCGGTCAGGCTGATGAACGACAAAAAAGATAAAATCATTTTTTCAAAACCGCATGCTGTTTCAGGATCGGCAGCACCCGGTCAAGCGGCATTGCATGAATGATATTGCCATTCACTCCATGCA
>MEQJ01000120.1:5301-6459 GCA_001770165.1 Bdellovibrionales bacterium RIFOXYD1_FULL_53_11
TAAAAAACTCGCCCGATGCGTGCCGGCCTATGCTGCCCAGCCGCGCCATGCCGAGCCCCGCCCTTCGGGCGATACGCTTCATTGAATGCGGCAAAAACGGCGCGTCGGTTGCGATAACAACGACAATGGAACCGTCAGTGCGCCGCGGTTTGGGCGGCATCGGATTTTCGACGATTTCAAGATCCTTGATGACCTCACCAATGCGGATACCGGCGATTCTCATTTCGGTCCTATGGCCCCAGTTGGACTGGACCAGCACTCCCACGGTGTATCCGCCCCCGACCATGCGGGACGCCGTGCCGATGCCGGCTTTGAAGTGACACGTATGCCCGCCCGTTCCCGCGCCCACATTTCCTTCTTCGACAGGGCCGGATTTTGTCGAATCCAGGGCCTTGAACACATGTTCCTTTTTTACGTGAAAACCATACATGTCGTTCAGCCAGCTGTCGTCGACCTCGCCCACGAGCGGCAGGAACGACTCTTCAACAACCGGAAAATGTTTTATGAACCATTCCACCGTGGCATCGCGCACAACGCCCACGCTTTGCGTGTTGGTCATCATGACCGGCCCTTCAAGCAACCCGGTCTCTTCGATAACCGCGTACCCGGTCATTTCGCCGTTTCCGTTTTCAGTGAACACGCCGGCGGCAAGCGGGCTGATGTTTTTTTTGATGGGCCAGACCGCCGTTACGCCGGTTCTAGCGACCCCATCGACGATTCCTCTTTTACTCACGCCGGAAATGAGCGTTACGTGCCCGACCTCGACGCCCTTCACGTCGGTAATCGCGTTGAGCGGACCGGGAGTGCCTTCAAACGGAATGCCCAGCTCACGAGCGCGCGGCTTTGCGTGTGCAATTCCGGAATGAAACGCCCAAACAACCAGCACAACAAGGATTGTTTTTTTCATTGCTTTAATTTAGCATGACAACTTCAAAAGAAGTAGGAGGCAAAGCGGAGTGTCAGGTCATTCAAAGTGGAGCACCATCAAAAGAGCGAAGGGCGCCGCGGACGCGAAACGCGGCAAGCTGTTTACAAAAATCATCCGCGAGCTCCAGGTGGCATCACGCATCGGCGGCGGGGATCCGAAGAACAACCCGCGCCTTCGCGACGCCATTGCCGACGCAAAAGAAAACAACATGCCCAAGGACACCCTGGAAC
>MEQJ01000120.1:6572-6823 GCA_001770165.1 Bdellovibrionales bacterium RIFOXYD1_FULL_53_11
AAAAACCGAACCTTGGCGGAAATAAAAAGAATCTTACAAGAACATAACGCCAAATTTGCCGACCTTAATTCAATCCAATGGATGTTCCGCCGCGAAGGAACCGATTGGGTCGCCGGCAACCTAATAAAAATAGATGATGAGAATATAAAAAAAGAAATTAAAGCTCTTTATGAGGCTTTAGACGAACAGCAAGATGTAAGCGAAATTTATGATAATACTGGGAATTGACCCGGGTACAACCAGAGTTGGTT
>MEQJ01000120.1:7032-7744 GCA_001770165.1 Bdellovibrionales bacterium RIFOXYD1_FULL_53_11
CGCGGCGTCATCATAAACTGCGCCAGTTCAAATAATCTTAATGTTTTGGAATTTACTCCGCTTGAAGTTAAGCTGGCTATTGCCGGATACGGAAAAGCGGAAAAATATCAGATTCAAAAAATGGTTTGCAGTATACTAAAACTTAATGAAATTCCTCGGCAGGACGACGCCGCTGATGCTATTGCCATCGGCCTTACTGCCTGTTATACTGACGCCAAATTATCAAATAAGTTATAAAACATGGCAACAAAACGCTTTGTTAATAATGAAGATTTTGATACCGAGTTCGCCGATTCCGAAGAAGAACTAGAAGACCCTGAATTAGGGGAATTGGGCGAAAGTAAAAAGCCTTTGTATCGTAAGGACTCCGAAGAAGAATTTGAAGAGTTAAACTTAGAAGAAGATGCGATGGGTGAATCGGAATCGGACGTGGAAGAATTATAGCTTCCCGATTTTTATTTTCATAAAGCGCCTCTTACCAACTTGAATCACCGACTCCGGCGATATTTCAACTTTTAATTTAAAGTCATTAATTTTTTGGCCGTTAATTTTTACCGCTTTCCCCAAAACCAGCCGGCGCGCTTCACTTTTTGAAGCCGCCATCTTCGTCAGTACAAGCAAATTAATAATATTATACGCGCCCGCTTTTAAAATAACTTCTGAAATTTTTCCCGGAAGTTCATGCTTTTGAAACACCCTGTTAAATTCCCCT
>MEQJ01000120.1:7754-10107 GCA_001770165.1 Bdellovibrionales bacterium RIFOXYD1_FULL_53_11
ACAATTTCATAAGCCAATTCAGATTTTAAATCCCGCGGATTTTCACCGGATTTTAATCTTAATTCAATTTTTTTAATTTTTTCCTCCGGCAAGTCGGTACAAAGTTTAAAACATTTTACAATAACTTCATCAGATAAGGCCATTATTTTTCCGTACATTTGTTTTGAATTATCCTGTAGAGAAACATAGTTGCCTTCACTTTTACTCATTAACTTCTTGCCTGTTTCGGGATTTATCAAGAGTGGTGTTGTTACGACAAACTTTTCTTTTTTCAGAAAAATCTTCACTAATTCTCTGCCAACCAGCATATTAAATAACTGGTCGGTGGCGCCAAGCTCTATATCAGTTTTGAGAGCAACCGAGTCATATCCCTGCAACAGCGGATATTGGAATTCTTTTATACTAATTGGTTTATTTTCCTTAATCCGCCGTTGAAACATATCTCGTTCAATCATTTGCTGCTGCGTAAAAAGATTGTCCAGAGCCAACAACTTTTTGGCACTCATTTTATTCCACCAGTCGCTATTGAATCGGAAAATAGTTTTTTTAGAATCAAGGATTTTTAAAATTTGTTGCTTATAAGTTTTGTAGTTACGTTTTACTTCTTTTTCCGTAAGCATTCTTCTTGACTTGTCTTGGCCTGACGGATCGCCGATTTGAGCAGTATAATCACCGATTAAAACAACGATTTTATGCCCAAGATTTTGGAATCTTCGTAATACGAAAAAATTAGTGCTGTGGCCCAAGTGGATATCCGGACTAGTAGGGTCGGCGCCCCAATAAATTGTCAATTTTTTTCCGGACCTCAAAATCCTTTCCAAAGCCTCTTTGCTTGGATAAATTTTTTCTATGTGCTTGGTTAGCGCTTCCCGAACTTGTCTTTCTTTTAATTTTTCTTTCATATCCTCTTACAATATCAAATCATCTTAATTTTGCCAAATCATTATGGAGAATGTTAAGCTAATTTATAACAATGAATAAATACAGTAAGTTACTATCTCGCGCTGCCTTCTGGGGCATTATGTCTGTTTTTGCCGCGGTTATTTTGCTTATTGCCGCTTTTTTTTATTACAGCCGCCAGCTTCCCGACCCTAACGCCTGGCAGGACCGAAAAGTGATTCAGTCAACAAAAATTTATGACAGGGACGCCAAAAATCTGCTTTACGAAATTCACGGAGAGGAAAAAAGAACCGTTATCCTGTTTGACCAAATTCCCCAAGCGGTTAAAGACGCTACTATCGTCGCCGAAGATATTGATTTTTACAGCCACTCGGGAATTAACATCCGAGGAATCCTTCGAGCCGCTTGGGCCGACATTAAAGGCCAAAAACTACTTGAGGGCGGTTCAAGCATTACCCAGCAACTCATAAAAAACACTTATCTTTCTCCGGAGCGGACCTTTAACAGGAAGTTTAAGGAATTAATTTTAGCAGTTGCCTTGGAAAGAAGATACTCAAAGGACGACATTCTAAATTTTTACTTAAACCAAATACCTTACGGAGCTAACGCTTACGGAATTGAAGCGGCGGCTCAAACTTATTTTAACAAATCAGCAAAGGATTTGAACTTGGCGGAAACCGCTTATTTAACCGCTCTTCCTAAAGGCACTACCTACTACTCTCCCTACGGGAACCACCCCGAAGAGCTTAAATTGCGCGCCAATTACATCTTGGATCGGATGCATGATTTTAAATACACATCAGACGGTGATTACGACAGCGCTAAAAAAACCACGATTAATTTCATCGGTCAAAAAACCGATATGGTGGCGCCCCATTTCGTAATGTTTATCCGCGATTACCTGAACGAAAAGTACGGCGAAGATTTTGTTGAAAAGGGCGGTTTAAAAGTAACCACAACTTTGGATTCGCGGCTTCAAGGAATCGCCGAAACGGCGGTAGCTGAAGGAGCTAAGCGCAATGAAGTTTACAACGCCAAAAATGCCGCCTTAACGGCTATTGACCCCAAAACCGGCCAGATTCTAGCGATGGTCGGCTCAAAAAGCTACTGGGATAGCCCCGAACCTGACGGTTGCGAGCCGGGAAAAAATTGTCAGTTTGAACCAAATGTGAATATCGCAACAAGATTGCGCCAACCCGGTTCTTCATTCAAACCTTTTTCTTACGCTACTGCCATTGCCAAAGGCTACACCCCGAACACGATTATTTGGGATGTTTCAACAGAATTTAATCCATTGTGCTCTTGGGATGGGAAAGCTAAAGGCGGCGTTGAGCCGGAGACTTGCTACAGGCCTAAAAACTACGATGACAAATTTCGCGGCGCCGTTACTTTCAGGAATGCCCTGGCTAATTCCTTAAACGTGCCTTCGGTCAAAGTTGCTTACTTGGCGGGA
>MEQJ01000121.1:0-3920 GCA_001770165.1 Bdellovibrionales bacterium RIFOXYD1_FULL_53_11
AAGGCCCCTAGCCCAGTCAGTGCTCTACCTCCGATGACTCTCCATAAGACGCTACCTAAATAGCTTTCGGGGAAAACCAGCTATCACGCAATTTGATTGGTCTTTCGCCCCTAGACACAGCTCATCCGAAGCCTTTTCAACGGCTACCGGTTCGGTCCTCCACATCCTGTTACGAATGCTTCAACCTGGCCATGCCTAGCTCATCGCGTTTCGGGTCTAGTACCGGCAACTCATTCGCCCTATTCAGACTCGCTTTCGCTACGGCTCCCCCTGTATACGGGTTAACCTTGCTACCGACACTAACTCGCTGGCTCATTATGCAAAAGGTACGCAGTCAGGCATTTTCCCTTGCGGGACATAGCCCTCCTACAGCTTGTAAGCACGGGGTTTCAGATTCTGTTTCACTCCCCTTTACGGGGTTCTTTTCACCTTTCCCTCGCGGTACTATGCGCTATCGGTGACATGCTCGTATTTAGCCTTGGATGATGGTGCACCCGGATTCCCACAGGGCGTCTCCAACCCAATGGTACTTGGGATTCCTCTAACCGCTCTCTCCGTTTCACCGACGGGGCTATCACCCTCTATGGCCTGCCTTCCCATGCAGTTTGGTTACAGATCAAGCTAGTATATTGAGGTCCCGCAACACCGCTAAACTCACGTTCAGCGGTTTAGGCTCTACCCGTTTCGCTCGCCACTACTCGGGGTATCTCGGATTGATTTATTTTCCTGGAGGTACTGAGATGTTTCAATTCCCTCCGTGTGCCTCCCATGGCTACTTCACTCACCATGGGATAAGACGACTTTACTCGCCTTGGATTTCTCCATTCGGACTCGTGCGGGTCATACGCTCGTTTGGCAGCTAACCGCACTCTTTCGTGGCCTTCTCCGTCCTTCTTCGCCGGCATGTCCCAAGGCATCCACCTCGTGCCCTGAGTCGCTTACCAGAAACTCTAGCTCTCTTTTCAGATCACATCGCGTTTCCAGTTTCACTCCTCGCCTATTCACAGATCCCTGATCATCACGTGTAAACACCTTCAAACCATGAATCCGCAAATACCTAGTCGTGTACTTACTTTCTATATTCTAAGGAACTAACAATTGAAGCTACAATTCATTACAATACGCAGCTTTTCGTGCTCCTATATTACTCTAATCACTATTAACCTAAATCTCGATTTCTCTATTTGATTGTCAAAGAACAAATGAAAACCAGCTATCATCCGTCCGCGTGGTGGGCCTGGGAAGATTTGAACTTCCGACCCCACGCTTATCAAGCGTGTGCTCTGACCAACTGAGCTACAAGCCCTAGCCAATTCCCTTTTGGGAATTACGGATAACTTGAAAGAAATGGCGGACGGTCTTTTCATTTTTAGTGTGCGTGCTTAATCAAAAACACGCTTTGACCACTTTATCCCAAGATGGCTTGTTACCTTCTTAGAAAGGAGGTGATCCAGCCGCAGGTTCCCCTACGGCTACCTTGTTACGACTTCACCCCAGTCACCAACCCCACCTTCGCCGCCGGCCCCCTTACGGTTAGCCTGGACGTCTTCTGGTTGAGTCAGCTTCCATGGTGTGACGGGCGGTGTGTACAAGGCCCGGGAACGTATTCACCGCGGCGTGCTGATCCGCGATTACTAGCGATTCCACCTTCATGGAGTCGAGTTGCAGACTCCAATCCGAACTGAGACCGGCTTTTTGAGATTGGCTCCGTGTCACCACTTCGCTTCCCTCTGTACCGGCCATTGTATCACGTGTGTCGCCCTGGACATAAAGGCCATGAGGACTTGACGTCATCCCCACCTTCCTCCGTGTTAACCACGGCAGTCTCCTTAGAGAGCCCAACTTAATGCTGGCAACTAAGGACAGGGGTTGCGCTCGTTGCGGGACTTAACCCAACATGTCACCACACGAGCTGACGACAGCCATGCAGCACCTGTCTCCCGGTTGTATTGCTACAAAAACCGTATCTCTACGGCTGTCCGGGGATGTCAAACCCAGGTAAGGTTTTTCGCGTTGCTTCGAATTGAACCACATGATCCACCGCTTGTGCGGGCCCCCGTCAATTCCTTTGAGTTTTAGTCTTGCGACCGTACTTCCCAGGCGGGGTACTTATCGCGTTAGCTCCGACTCGGCAGGGGTCAAATCCCGCCAAGTCTAGTACCCATCGTTTACAGCGTGGACTACCAGGGTATCTAATCCTGTTTGCTCCCCACGCTTTCGCAGTTGAGTGTCAGTTCCTGTCCAGGCCGCCGCCTTCGCCTCTGGTGTTCCTCCCGATCTCTACGCATTTCACCGCTACACCGGGAATTCCACGACCCTCTCCAGGACTCCAGTCCCACCGTTTCCAAGGCACTTCTTGAGTTGAGCTCAAGGCTTTCACCCCGGACTAATGAGACCACCTACTTGCCCTTTACGCCCAATAATTCCGAGCAACGCTTGCACCCTCCGTATTACCGCGGCTGCTGGCACGGAGTTAGCCGGTGCTTCCTTCCACGGTACCGTCAATCAAATGGGCTGTTAACCCACTCGCCGTTCGTCCCGTGTGACAGAGCTTTACAACCCGAAGGCCTTCTTCACTCACGCGGCGTCGCTGCGTCAGACTTCCGTCCATTGCGCAATATTCCCCACTGCTGCCTCCCGTAGGAGTCTGGACCGTGTTTCAGTTCCAGTGTGGCTGATCATCCTCTCAGACCAGCTACCCATCATCGCCTTGGTGAGCCGTTACCTCGCCAACTAGCTAATGGGACGCAGGCTCATCCCGGAGCAAGGGCTCTTGCGAGCTCCCTTTCCCGAAAAACCCTCTTACAGGTTCCCTCGCTCTATCCGGTATTAGCCCGCCTTTCGGCAGGTTATTCCGAACTCCAGGGTAGATTACCTACGCGTTACTCACCCGTACGCCACTTTACTCGGGGTTGCCCCCTTTCACGTTCGACTTGCATGTGTTAGGCACGCCGCCAGCGTTCGCTCTGAGCCAGGATCAAACTCTCATGTTTAAGCCTTTTTGCCTCGCGCTGTACGCCTCCCCTTTCAGGTCAGCGCCGCCGCAAAGCCTTAATTCCTAAACAAGCTCTATTTAACCCCTGCCCATCGAATCACTTTTCTGGCTAGTATTATTTCTATTATTAGCTTCAAAAGAATCGATTGCAGGATTTTCGACACCACCAGCACAGCCTCACCGCTTCCGCAGCCCAGCCGCGCCAGCATGCCTTCCGCCCGCCATCTCTTCCAAATAATCCGTATTCCCTTGTCAAAGAACAAAAATTTCCACACCTGATACCGTCTGTCCGAAAAACAGCGGACATCAAATCCCGGAAAACAACCTTTTTATGGAAGGTGCATAAGGTTGTACCTGTACTATTTTAATGATGCAACAGAAAAATCAACCGCCCCGAAGCAGCTTGACCGCGCCATGTTGCGAACTCAGCCTGAGCTGCTCGCCACCTTCGCCGATATGTCCGATGATGTGATTGGCCGGATCGGGTCCGAAGGATTTGCGGTAACGCGACGGCAGCACCTTGAATGCGGAGGAAACCATGCCTTTTTCGCTGAAAAGCTCGACGTCCGCCGAAAGCCCGGCCGGCAGCGCAAGAAGCACGTTGCCGCGAACGGATTCGATGATCGCCCGGTCCTCGAATTTCCAGAATTTCATGCTGGCGCTTATATCTGCCGACTCCGAGCGCCCGCTTAGAAAGCCAGATCCCTCGGTAATGGTTACCGCGCCGCTGCCGGCATGAAACTCGATGTGACCACGAATCTTGTGCGCCTGGATGCGACCGCTTTTTGAAACATAAAGCTGGTCACCGGTTACATTGTCAATCTGCTGTGAACCGCTCGATGTTTCAACATAAACGTTGTCCGCCACAACAGAGCTTATGGCCACATCACCGGTTCCGCCCATGCATCTTAGCGGACCACGCACA
>MEQJ01000121.1:3934-4040 GCA_001770165.1 Bdellovibrionales bacterium RIFOXYD1_FULL_53_11
CTTGCAACCGGTGCAAAGCAGCGACACTTCTGACCTGACCCCCTCGATGTCAATTCCGCCGGTTGCTGTCCGGGCCTCGACTGCCGCTGTCCAGTTGCGGATCTTC
>MEQJ01000121.1:4050-29176 GCA_001770165.1 Bdellovibrionales bacterium RIFOXYD1_FULL_53_11
CGGCCGTCCAGAGCCTGAGCTTGAGCCCCGTGGGCGCATAAACAACCATCTCCATGCTGGAACGTTTTTCGGCATTCTCCTTGAGGCGCTGATTGATGTCGAGCCCCTTGCCGTACTCGGCCGACAACTCGATATCCCCTTCGATCTCGCGGTACCGGAAATCCGTGGAAGCGAATATTCTTGCGGCATCCTCACGCGACGGCGCGGTTGCCTTGCGACGGGCCCTGATGCGGATCTTGTCGAGGGACCAACCGTGTATTTCAATGCCGCCGCGCAAATTCGTCACCTGCAACCGCCCGATCGTGCGGAGCGGGAAATCGCGTTCCACATCCTCGGTAAATTCCTCAGCCTCCGCAGCAGCGGAGAAAAACCACAATACAAGCAACAGCAGCGCGAGCCGCAGGCCCCAAGGCTCAGAAACCGTAGCCGCCTCCGATCAAAAGCATTCCACCGTCCAGCCCCGCGTGCCAGTTCGGCGGATGATATTTCATGACACCGGCATACATTGTCACAAACACCCTGTTGCGGAATTTGAACGGATGGACATAGGTCAGCTCGTATTCAAAATATGATTCGTTCATGGAAAATTTGAGGGGATTGAAAAAATCCTGGAGCGGCACGACCCTCAGGGTGAAAAACATGTAATCCCGCTTCCACAAACTGCGCTGGACCACGACGCCAAGCACCGGATCGATGATGCGTTCGACGCCGAGATTCGGCGGATCGACCTTCATGAAATAAAACCAGCCGCCGAAAAACGGATCGATGCGCCAGCCTTTCCAGTCAAGCACCTTGGCGCGCAGCTCGGCATCCAGAAAATACACCTTGCTGGATTTTACAATATCCGCATCCTTGACGGCCACGGGATCAAGATTGTTTGAAACCGAGAGCGCCGTACCGAACCCCCTCAGCATCACGGATATGACGGCATCATCGGGCCGGTACCAGATCTGGGACATGAAGGCGAGCCCCATCTGGTTGTATTTGTATGTATTACCCAACTGTGAAGTCCTGAAATTGGCCTGCTCGAAACTGGTCCGGAAAAACGCGAGCCCGCCCCATACCTCGTAAGGCGGAGGCAGATATGGCTGATAAGTTATATTGTAAACACTGCGAAGGCCCTTCTGGTGGATGCCCGTCAGCTTGCTTGTCGATTCGGTCTTGGATTGCAACGGAATAGTCATGATCGAACCCTGCGACTGTATGGATTGCGACATATATTCGACCGCAACCACATCGGACCAGATCATTTCGAGCGACAAATCCTGCGGCCGCGACCCCATCTTGCAGCCCAAAAAAATCAAATTCGGACCGGCCGGCCGTGACAACTCCTTTATCCTCAATGAATAGTCCTTGCAGTTCTCATCCACGAAGATTGAGCTTTCCGGAAAATCAAGGCCGACCTGCACATCCCATTCCTCGAACATGCCGCTGGCATCAATAAACGTGAACAGCAGCGAATTGTCTTTTTTTATGAGCGGGATGCGGAGCGTGTATCCGTCGCTTGTTTTCGCTTCCATCCTGCCGGTTCTGGCGGCAAGAACCGTGACACTCTTTCCAACCGGGACACCTTGGAGCTGGATGGTTACAAAAGGCACGCTGATAGCCGTGTCCGGAATGTAATCCCACACCAGCGCGCTGGCCATCACGCCGACCTTGAGCCCTTCCTTCAAAACTATGCCGGACCCTTTTGTTCTTCTGGTCCTTAGCGTCAGTTTATGTGAAACGGTGGTCGCCTGCACGGGAACGGCGCGGGCGTCCTGCACGAAAAATACGGTTTCCGCGGCAAAGCAAGCGGTCATGACCAACGCGGAAAGGAGGTGTTTTTTCATCGTTTATCCCCCCCCTCCAGTTCGCGAAGCCTGCGCCGGTACTCCTTGTTGTCCGGCTTGAGTTCCACCAGTTTTTTCATCGCCAGCAGGACGGAGCGTGAGTCCTTCAATTCGCCGGCCGCAAATGCCAGGTTGTACCAGCCCATTTCGCTCGCGGCATCAAGTTCCACCGTACGTTCAAACGCGCGTCTGGCCGCCGCAAAATCCCGGCGCGCAAGATGGAGTACGCCGAAGTTGTACCAGCCCTGCAGGTGGTCCGGCTTTACCGCGATCAATTTCTCATAAGTCGCTTTTGAAGGCGCGTAATCGCGCAGGTCGTACTGGATCTTGCCGAGATGAAAGAGCGCAAGCGTGTTTGCCGGGTCCGCCCCGAGCGCGCGCCGGAGGACCTTGACGGCATCATGCGGTTTCTTGAGTTCGACATATGCGAGCGCGAGATTGATGGCGGCCTGCGGATGCCGGCCGCCGGTCAGGTCGATCGCATTCGTATAATATTCAATGGCTTTTGTGTAATCTTTCAATGCTTCGGCGTAAAAACGCGCAAGATGGAAGTTCACCCCGGTATTGCGCGGACCAAGCCCGTATGCCCACAGATATGACTGCTCCGCTTCCTTCAGCCGGCCAAGCGCCTGCAACGCAACCCCCTTGTTGAGCGGACAGTAGACATAGGTCTTCCAGTGCTGCTCACACTTGTCCAGATGCCCGAGGGCTTTGTCGTACCGCGCTTCCGCCATGTAGACCAGTGCGAGATTGTTGTGTGCCCGGCCGGAAGTCGGGTTTTTTTCGACCGTATCGCTCCACAGGTTTTCGTCGTTCTGCCAGACACGCAGGCGCTCCTGCGAACCGACCGCGAGCCCGACCACAACGGCGGCAAACAGCCAGCCAAGCCGCCGCGTCCTGGTCTCCGGCGCGAAGCACTGCCCGGCCAGATGCACCAGCACCGTCATTGCGCCGCCCACAAAGCCAAGATATGCAAGATACATGCGGTGCTCGTTGACTGATTCCGCAAGCACCACCACGCTCGATGCCGGCGCGATCGTAACATAATACCACACGAGCCCGAACAGAAACGCCGGAAACCTGACCCGGTTGAACCAGGCAAGAAGAATCAATATCGCATTGCCGATCGCGGCCTGTATCACCGCCGGGTCCCTGATTGTCCTTGAAAACTCCATCACCGCGTTATCGGCGTTGAGATCCCACGGCCAGAACCAGAGACGGATGTACCAGAGATACGCGCGCCACTGCGTAATGAAATAATTGTAAGGGGTGACCCACCCGCGCGATTCGTTCCCTTCCGAGGGATGCATCCAGAAAATCCATGCCGCAAGAACGATGCCGATGATACCGGTCGGCAGGATCATCCTTTTCACGGCCTCATACGCCCTGTCGCCGACCGGGCGCGTCCGGGGCAGGAAAAATATTTCAAACACCGCGATCATCGCCGGAAGCGTGATGCCCTCCTCTTTTGACGCCACGGAAAAAAAATAAAACAGCATCGAAAGCCAGAAATACCGGGCGCTGCCGGTCGGCCATTTGAAAAGGGACGCCTGCCAGCCCCATGCCGGCGCGCGGTACATCATATAGAAGCAGACGGCCCATGCATAAAACATCGCGCACTGGAGTGACGTGGTGGCGGAAATATAATTCACGCATTCGGAATTGGCGGGATGGATCGCAAAAAGCGCCGCAAGAAAAAACGCGACCCAGCCGGGGCCGAGATCAAACACATGGCTTACAAAAGGAAACTTGATCCTGAGATCCGGGCCGGCCGGAAACCAGCGCGGCTGCTGCCATAACAGCCGCCACATGAAAAAAAGCGCGAGGCACACCAGCAGATGCATCGCCATCTTCATCAAATGGAACGGCCAGGTTTTTCCGCCGCCGATATACCAGCAGATTGAATACAGCGTATAAACCATCGGCCGGTACACGCGGTTTTCGGGAATGGTCGACGAGGTTTTCGGATCCGTCCAGAACGAAGGGATGTTCGAAAGCGAACGGATGGAAAAATTATCTTCCACGCTGTGCGTGTCATCAAAATGATAAGACCCGTGCAAACCGCCGATATACGCCAGCCCCACGATCAATCCGAGCCAGATTGCGGCCTGTCTGAGTTTGAGCGTCACAGGTAGTTGAGCCCCCCCTTGGAAAGATGGCGGGTGCGCCCGTCGAACCACCCGATGTAGACGCGTCCGCTGACCCTCCAGATCTGCCCGCCCCTGCCGTCCGGCGGAATGCTCATCCCGACCTCGCCCTGGTGCACGAACACGTCCGCAACCGCCGTCCTGGTGCGCAGCCAGTAGCGGGCCCGTGCGCGTTCATTGAGCTTCGCCCTGAATCGTCCATGCCTCACCGTCCAGAGCATCGAATGTTTTGTCCTCTTCTCGTCCCGGCGCGCGTCTTCAAATAAATACTCGCCCGGACCGTTGAGCCCCACGGTCCATCCTCCCGCAAGCGTCATCTGTACCATGGCATCTTTTTCAAGCCTCACCACGGCACCGATCAGAACCTCCGACCCCGTTGAAAGCGCCAGCCATCCCGGCGCCTCTGCCGGAGCCGCGGCCACAACGCCGGTCTTCGATATATAATCCTCCGGAACCGCCGCGCGGATGAACGCACGGCCGGTCACGCGGTCGCAAAAACCCGCCTGTTTTTTTGCATCGACATCCAGATAGACAAGCCTTGGTATCACATAGCGGTTGGCATATTCCACGTAGACATAGAGTGCGACACTGCCGACAACCAATAGCAATATATAGACAAACTTTTTACTCCGCACAAAATGGTGCACATATCAATTGTCCGAAGGCTTGGCGCCGCTGTCAAGGATTGGCGCGCAAACAAGCTCGATTGACCGCCAGTTGTAATTTTCCAGGACGGCGCACAGCTTCGGAATGGTTGTTCCAAGCCGCGCGTAATGCACCATCCTTTCCCAGCCGGAGAGCGGGAGCCGTGGATGCGCGGGATCAAGTTCGCGCGGATGCAGGATGATCATTACGGGCTGTCCGTTTTTTGACGCCCGCTCAAGCCCGTACAAAATCACCGGCAGCGGCATAATCCTGAAAAACGCGCCGCTGGCGAACGGGACCCTGAAGCCGCCGAAGTCCATCACGGTTGCGGGTATCCTGAGCACACCCGCGTCCCAGCTCAAACGAAGCGGAGCGTTCTTGCGGCCGAAAAGCGGCGTACGCACCGGGAACAGGCTCGAATCGTATTTAATCCCCTGGGCCGCGAGTTCCTCGCAGAGCCAGGGCGTACGCTCGTCGACCGACCAGCTCGGGGCGCGGAATCCGACCGGGGTTTTTCCGAGCAGATTACCCAGGGTTCCGATCCCTTTTTTCAAAAACTCCCTGAAGGTTTCACGCGACATCTCGTAAATCAGATCGTGCGTCTGGCCGTGCGTGGCGATCTCATGCCCTGCGCGGGCAAGGCGTTTCACGGCTTCCGGATATTTTTCGGCAAATTCACCAAGAACAAAGGCGGTGCTGCAGGCATCGTGGTCGGCGAGGATCTCAAGCCATTTGTCGATGTTGGCGTCCATGCGGTACGCCTTGCGGCGGACTTCGGAGGCAATCTCGCCGCCACATCCCTTGAGCTGTCCGTAATTTGCATGTTCCCAGTCTTCAACGTCAAGTGTCAACATCGCCCGCATCATCTATTGGCCACCATTATTATTATCATGTTATTATTAAATTGTGGCAACCGTCAAAAACGCGCAGAAGCACCAGGCCATCGTCACCGACGGGCTCTGGCGCAAAAGCCTGAGCACGGTCAGGTCCCTTGGAAAAGCGGGTTTTGAGGTACACGTCATGGGCGGCAGCTCGCTTACGACCTCGTTCTGGTCAAAACACGCTTCCACCAGAACCGTGTCGCCGCTCGCATCGCAAGACCCTGCGGGCTTCGGGAGCGCCCTCACCGGGCTCATTTCAAAAATATCCCTTGCCTGCCCCGGCGCGAGGCCCGTCCTTTTCCCGATGGAAGACCCGTCGCTCCGGTGGGTGGCCGCGAACCGTTCGCAGCTTGAAAAAATTTCGCATTTTTTACTGCCCACGGACTACGCGCTCCAGAGTGCCTTTGACAAGGGCATCACGATGAAGGTGGCGCGCGAGGCCGGCCTGCCCTGTCCGCGCACCTGGGAGCCCTCGAGCGCCGAAGAATTCATCCGCATTGCGCAGAGCCAGCCCGAAGACAGGTTTGTAATCAAGCCGCGCTCGGGCACCGGTTCGAGCGGCATAAAATACGGCGAGCGGGCTACAGCCGAAGAACTCCGCGCGCACTGGAAAAAACACGGGTCCTGCATCATACAGGAACGCATACCCCGGCAAGGCACCGGCGTGGGCGTAAGCCTGCTGTTTGACCGCGAGTCGCGCTGCCGGGCGATATTCACGCACAAGCGCCTGCGTGAATATCCGCACTCGGGCGGCCCGAGTACGGACCGCATGAGCGTTCACATGCCCGAACTTGAGGTCATGAGCATAGAACTCATGAAACGCATCTCCTGGCGCGGAATCGCGATGGTAGAGTGGAAGATCGACCCGCGCGACGGACGTCCCAGGCTCATGGAGATCAACCCGCGCTTTTGGGGCAGCCTTGAGCTTGCCGTGCGCGCCGGCGTGGATTTTCCGGCGCTTTACGCGCGCGCCGCCATGGGTGAGGATTTACCGCCGCCGCCGCCCTACAAGGAAGGTGTCAGATGCCGCTGGATGATTCCTGGCGACATTTTGCGCTACCTCACTTCTCCGTGGAAGGATCGCGAGGGCATCTGCAAATTCCTGGGTGGCCTGCCCGGCTCGGCGGAGGAATGGGATGCGCACGACCTGAAAGGAACGCTTGGCGCGATTTTCTGCACTGGCGCCCTTGCCCTCAATCCCCGTTACTGGAAGTATGTCCGCCGTCGCGGCGGGACTTGAGCTCGTTAAGATTTTTTTCAAGTACTTTCAATTTCGCCTCAAGTATCCCCACGGACTGCGTGAGCGTCTGGTTGTCGCCGAGCAGCTTGCTTATGACCATCGAAAAATGCACCAGGATCATGAGCATGAAAAATACAAGTATGAGAAAAAGCGCGGTCGGCGGATAGTACACGCCGAACACGCGCGCGATATCCTCAAGCCACGAGCGGCGGAGCGTGAGTGTGAGCAGCACGCCGGCGGTGGCGAACCACAGGAACGAATACCTTTCCTTGAGATGTCTGCGCCGCACGAGTTCGACCAGCACGCCGAAAAGAATCACACAGCCGAGAATGGCCCAGAACTCGATCCTGAAGCGGTAGTCGGGAAGCGGCAGCGCGCCCGTCATGTGTGCCCCCCCCCGGCGCGGTCGCGGAACCTTCCGGAGAGCCTTTTGCGCCGTGGCGGCAGCCGGCGGATCACGTCCATCGCCGTGGCGAACGCCACCTTGACCATGTAGTAAACGCTCCGGAGCGCCGTGATGCTCGAACGACCGTGCCGGCGCGGTTTCATGCATACCGGATACTCAACAATCCTGAAGCCCTTGCGCGCGAGCGGCACGTAGGCCTGCACTTCGGGATAGTCATCGGGGTAACAGCGGGCGAGAAAGTCCGAGGCCTCGTACGAAAACGCCCGGAAGCCGCTTGTGGTATCTTTAATATTCACACCCGCAAGCACGCGGAGCATCGTCGAAAAGCACATTGTCCCGGCGTGGCGCATGAGGCTCGACACGTTTCCGCCCGCTCCTTTTACATAACGCGAGCCGACGGCCACATCGGTTTTGCCCGCAAGCACGGGTTCCACGATGGCTGGAATCCCGGCGGCCGGATGCTGGCCGTCGCCGTCGAGCTGGAGCGCCACGTCCGCGCCCTCGCCGACCGCATACCGGAAACCCGCCTGCACGGCGCCGCCGATGCCGAGATTCACGGGCAGATTGATTATGTGCGCGCCGTATTTCGGACCGATTGCCGCAAGCAGCGCCTCTGAGTTGTCGGAGGAACCGTCGTTCACGACAACCGGCAGGATTTTCCAGTCCGCATGTGCCTGCGCGAGCGCCGCGACATCACCGAGAACCCGTTCGATGTTTTTCTCTTCGTTGTAGCACGGAATGATCACGGCAATCAGCGGGCGCTCATGCGGCGCGCGCTTGGGGCGCTCGGCTTTCACGACATGCAAGTGCCTCGTGGTCATTAGTATGCCCGCAATCCTTTCCAGTTGACTCATCGGCGCGAACGCGCGGGGGCTTGAAGACGTGTCAATTATCTGGCGAAAATCCGGATCAACCCGCGAAGCCTGTCCAGATTCCTTGATTTTGTTGCTGTCGGATTTTTCCGCATTGAAGCCGCAATCGCCCCTTTGACGCGCCCGGCAACGGCTTCATAAATACCCCGCGATCACGCAAAGAGCCTGGCGTTTCAATTTGATCACGCGCCCGCTTGGATGGAACGGAAAAAAACCATGGATGAGCCCGGCGGGCTGGATGGATTTTTTATAAAATGACGGATAATGGGTGTATATCGCGAGCAACAACCCCTCTATCGCCTCTTTTTTCCGTTCACTGCCGGCCTCGTCTGAAGATTCACGCAGTTCGCGGCAGCACAAGCCAAGCGCCATGACAAGCGTTTTTGAATCGCGATTTAAGGAACGAACCGGAACCTTCGCGCTGATGGGAGCCCCGCACAATGCAAGCGTATCCCATGGAGCAGCGGCGGCAACGGTTCTCATCTCAAGACCAAGACGCGAACAGATTGCCATCAGCACCTTAAGGCACGGGTTGGCGCGGCCGGATTCGATATTCTGTATCGTCGGCAAACTGATCCCGGCATCCGAGGCAAGCGTCTGTTGCGAAATACCAAGCAACAAACGATGGGCACGTATTATCTCATGTGTTTTCTGTTCCGAAGCCATATACATATTATACTATGTATATTATAATTTACAAATACTGCAAATTCCTGAAGATTTTTTTGTGCATCGCCAAACACGACTGGCGCTTGGCGTTATTTCACTGCAAGTACAAACACTTATATTTTTATTGATTATCTGATAAGATCAGTATACTATTTAAAGAGTATTTAACATGTTGAACTTAACTCAAGAATTACAAGTTCGGGGTAGCAGGGTTCGGGGGTTAAGATTAACAGGTTGGGCCCAGGGAGCCAGGGCCGTTTGAAGAGGCGGGTTACCTATACCCCCTTTGAAAAAGGCAAACCGCGCCGAAAGGCCGGGACGCAAAGCCACGGGGCTTGGACCGACTACCCCGACGGTTCATGCCAGCCGGGTTGCCAAAGGAGGAGCAAACGACGGACCATTAGGGTCCTAAAGCTTTCAAAGGGGGGTCCCTAACGACTCCCCTCTTCATCTCCGAGGCCCCGTTTGCATGGTTGCAAGCGGGGCCTCGCCATTTCTACTGTCAATATTCAAAAACGGTTTCGAGGGCAAAATGATCCGAAAGAATCCGTCCGTTCACGGGCTCCGTAAACG
Organism: Bdellovibrionales bacterium RIFOXYD1_FULL_53_11; assembly: GCA_001770165.1. Lineage (GTDB taxonomy): Bacteria > Bdellovibrionota > UBA1018 > UBA1018 > UBA1018 > XYD1-FULL-53-11. The sequence goes on from MEQJ01000121.1 coordinate 13,316, forward strand.
CCAGAACAGATTCCACCGGATACAACCGTGACGATCTGCTGTTTTTATAAAACGTGTAATCAATCCTGCGTCTCACGTTGCTCGTGGTAACATAATTGTTGATGACCTTCCGGTTGATGCTCGACGGAAAAATCCTGGCGACCTTGAGGATGGTGTCCGATTTGGTGTGGGGATTATTGACGGCATCCCAGGTGAACCCGTCATAATCGACAAAAATGGACGTATTCAAATAATGCGAATCAACAAAGGCATCGCGCAGCCCCAGCGTTTTTTGGAACCCAAGCAACTCCTTCACGTCCGGATCTATATTAAAATCGCCGAGTGCCAAAAGAGGGTTGACCGTGTTGTACTTCCTGACAAAACGCAACAACTCCCCGAGCTGGGATTTTCTTAATGCCGCATCATGAATGGAGTTCAAATGTGTGTTCAGAACATCGATTTTTCCCAATGAAGGGACATCGATTGTCACCAGCATCGCGCCCTTGCTGGCCAGGCACTCAAAACCGTCACAATAACTGAAAACCATGGTTTTCTTCCGGATGATCGGCCATTTGCTCAAAACCAACAGTCCGCTGTTGATATTTCTATCCTTTAGTGACGGCCCTATTGCCCTGAATTTAAAGCCACGCGTCGATCTCATCGTGGCAACCTGTTTTTTCGTCAACACTTCCTGCAAGGCCACGACGTCATAACTTTGCTTGCCAAGTTCGGCAGAAATATCGCTGAATCTGCTATCGTCGAATTCAATCCCCGGCTTGATATCAATAATTAGACTGGCCATTTCCTTTACTACAGCGTTGGCACCCCATAAATTATATGAAAGCACGCTAAGCTTCTGCGGTGGTGATGCCAAGGCACATGTCACTGTTACACACAATAATAAAACCTGTTTTATAAAAAACTTCATGTTCCACACCCTCAATCAATACACAGGTTTTTAGCACCCCTTGTGCGACGCGTCAATATCGCTGCGCATCAATATCCAGCCTTTCTTTTTGTTGACCGTTCAACTATTTCAGCTATTCTTAAATCAAGATATTAGAAGTCTCTATACACAAGGAAGGAGCAAAGGCTCATGGAATCACCGAGCTTTATGCAGGGAGTCGTAACAGCGTTCCAACAAGGCGGTTTCTGGATGATACCAATCGCGGTGGCATTCGCGGTTTCGGTAACGTTCACAATAGAAAGATTGATACGCCTTTTCTGGCTATACAACACTGACGGATCGTCATTCATGTTCGAGATCCAGAAATACATTCTGGCAAACGACCTGGACGGCGCCATCCGCGTCTGCAACGGCGCCGGGCGCGCCGCGCTGCCAAAAGTCCTCAAGGCCGGCCTGCAGCGGGCAAGCCGTGACGAACAGCAGATACAAAACGCCATCGATGCGATGAGCCTCGAAATGATCCCGCGCCTTGAGCGCCGGCTTTCGTATCTCGCCCTGATCGCAAACATCGCCACGCTGCTCGGACTGCTCGGGACCATCTCCGGCCTGATCAAGTCATTCGCGGCAGTAGCCATGGCCGATCCGGCGCAGCGGCAGGCCATCCTGGCCAACGGCATCGCCGAAGCGATGAACGCAACAGCCTTCGGACTCGTGACCGCGATCTTCACAATGGTCGCCCACAGCATCTTGTCGAACAAGGCCAACAAGCTGCTTGAGGAAATCGATGAATTCGGCGTGAAACTCCTGGATCTGCTCTCCGCGCGCAAGTACCGGCACTCGTCCGAAAAAGCGCAGGACTGACGACCGGGAAGGAAACCAGGGAGCCACCGGACTAATGTTCAAAAGGCCATCCGCAAGACGAAAAGGCAAAAACAGGGAGATAGTGCTCAACCTGGTGCCGATTCTTGACGCCATGGTGACGCTCATCGCGTTCTTGCTTTTTACGATGGCGTTTGTGGCGCTTGTGAGCACCGAATCGCCCTTTCCGCAGACCAGCCGCGAAGACGTCCAGCAAAAGCTCAAGGAGCGTCCGCTCCAGCTCACGGTTTCCCTGAGGGAAAAAGAAACGCGGATCTGGAGCCCGTTTGAAAAAATAAAAACACACGTAGTCCCGAACACCACCGCCTCGACGGGCGAGAATGTTCCGGATTACAAATCCATCCACGAGACGCTGATTGAGATAAAAAAACAGTTTCCGAACGAAAACAAGATCGTCCTGGTGCCCTTTGCCGCGGCCCCGTACGAAATCTTGATCGGCATCATGGATGCGATGCGGGTGCTTGAGCAGACGGACCCGCCTCTTTTCCGCAAAAATCCCGCGACCGGAAACGACGAGCCCATGAAAGCGCTCTTTCCGGACGTGGTGTTCGGCAATCTGCTGGGGGATGGCTGAGTTATGGCATTCAGAAGATCCATAATGTCGCGAAAAAACCGCAAGCGCATCCAGAGCGCGTTTGACCTGCAGCTTACCAGCATGATGGACGTGCTGGTGATCATCCTGGTATTCCTGCTCAAGAGCTATGCGGCAAGCACCAACGCCTTCAATACGGTTTCGGGGATACAGCTGCCGATCTCGGCTTCGCCGGAAGTTCCGCCCGACAGCCTGCAAGTAATTGTGACCCCGGAGGGCATCACGTTTGAAAACGAGCGCATCATCGAGTTTGTCCAGACCGAGGCCGCCGTGGGCTCGAAAGACGCCACCTACACGTTCAGGCGGTCCGACCTTGACGAAGGCGGACGCCGCGTAGTGGGGCTTTTTGACGCCCTTACAAAGGCCCGCGAAAAATCCGAGTTTCTCCGCGCAAAATCAAAGGCGCGCGACAAGGAAGGCAAACCGCTGCCGTTTGACGGCGTTCTTGCCATACAGGCCGACAAGCGCATCAACTACGACACCATCCGGCGCATAATGTACACCGCCGCCACGGCGGGCTACAAGATGTTCAGATTCCTGGCCGTGAAGCGGGACATGTAAAAAAGCTTATTTCTTCCCGTCTTCTTCGATAAATTTCATCTTGTCTTCTTTTTTGAACCCTTTGTTGATCCGTTTCATCTGCTTGTCCACAAGTTCAGTCTGCACCTGTATGAAGGTATCTGTATCGCCGCCGCCGGGCTGGCGCACGGATTCTTCAACGCGTCCGGACGAAGGCTTTCTTGCTCCACCTTTTTTTTCCGGCCCCTTGACCTTGAGATCACCCTTCTTGCTCACCTTGTTTATCAGCTCGTTGGCGGCCTCGACCGCCGGATCGCGGGCATATGAATAATCCTCGATGCTGTCCGCCGTCTGGCGCTCCCGTCCTTCGATCAGGCTCGAGTCAGTCCGGTACCCGTCCTTTGTTGAACCCTGCGAATACGCGTTTTTGAGGTCCCTGGCGATTTCCGCCCGGCGCAACGTATAATCCGCAAGGGCCAAATTGTATTTCTTCTCATCATAGCAAAACTCGCGTCCGCAGCTTTTGTCGAGTACCAGCATCGTTTTTTCGCTGCCGCCGAGACCCGCTTCCTTTTTTACCGTTTTGAATTTTACAAAATCGTCCTTGGTGGGCCGGAGGCCGTCGACCATGCCCTCATAGTCGGTCTTGTGGCTTCTTTTATGGTTGGCAAACTGCCTGCGGTAAACCGCATCAAGCTCTTTGGACTTGGGGATGAACGTCACCTGCGGCAGGATTCCTGACTTCTCCGCGCCCCGATTTTTATCCATCTGTCTTGCCGTATAAGAAGATTTGCTCAGCAGCGAAGCGGCGCTGGCCTCGTTGGATTCGAGTGCCGCCTTTCTTTTCTGGAGCTGCATGATCACGAAATACTTATAGCGCTTGAAGCATGTATCGGCGGATTCTGTCCCGATACAAAAATTTCCCAGGCGGTCTTTGACATCCTTGTCACAGCCATTCTTGCAGCTTGCCTCCAAAAACATCACGCGTTTCATCAGATAGAGCGAATCAAGCGAAATATGTTCGTTGGCCTTTTTATACAAACACGCCATGTCGCATTCGCGGTGCGCGTCGTCGATACCGGGAAAGTTTGCACTCACCTGCGCACCGGCACTACCCGTCATGCCGCTTATCAGCGCCACAAAAAAACCGATTTTCCCCGCATGAAAATTCATAGCTTCCCCTTACCTATTATAAAGCAATTCCCGGGCCCTGCCTCCCCCCATGGCATCTTTTTGTAATTCAACGGCTTTTACCGCACCCTCCAGACAATACTGTTGAAATTCCAGTCAAAAATGACAATAAAGGGCAGCATGCGGGTACATGGCATCATCCACTCAATCCAGGGCGAATCGACTTTGATAGGCGTACGCACCGCAATCGTGCGCCTCTCGGGCTGCAATCTCAGGTGCAGGTACTGCGACACTGTTACTGCCAGCCGGGGACGCGGCCGCGAAATGAGCATCCCTGAAATTCTCCGGGCCGTGAAAATCCTCGGCGTCAAGTTTGCTTTGCTCACGGGCGGCGAACCGCTTCTGCAAAAGGACGCCCCGGCGCTTGTCCGCGCGCTCCGAAGCCGCGGTTTTTTTGTTTCGGTCGAGACAAACGGCGAAACCCCGATCCCTCCCGTCATACTCCGGAACGCCCACGTGGTAATGGACATAAAAACACCCGGCAGCCGGATCAAGCGCGCGGCCGATGGCCGGGTGCTTTTGAAAAATCTGGGCATACTGAAAAAAACCGACGAATTGAAATTCGTGATCACGTCGGAAAAAGACTACCGCTGGGCGCGCGCCGCGGTCCGGGCCGGCATTGCCCGGGGCCGCACGACGTTGTTTTCGCCGGCCGGCCGGGGCCCTCGGCAGCGGCGATTTGCGCGCCGTCTGGCGGGCTGGATCATCCGCGACAAACTGGACGCCAGGCTGCAACTGCAACTTCACAAGGCAATCGGGATTTCCTAGGCAAGCAGCTCGGGCCTGTCGCTTTCGCCGATGCAGGCAAGCGCGCCGGGCGGATATCCTTCGGCTTCCCACGCCGGTCCGAGGCGCCTGAAAAGTTTGTACTCGGCTCTTGCGCTGTCATCGCCGCCCCGGGCCCTGCGCCATTTTGTGCTATCGCCTGATTTTTCAGGTACCGCGCAAAATCCCACTGCTCCGAGGGGCGCGACCAGCTCGATTGTAAAACCTCCATCGCTTGCGCATGCTGTTGCATCGCCGCCGAGTTTTTTAAAGAACGCGCGCACCGAATCGAGCCCGAATCCCCGGCCGCTCACCATTCCGGCAGCCGAAGAGGTCGAAAAACCGGGCCTGAAAACAAGCTCGATCTTTTCCGCATCCGTCATGCGCGCCGCGATTTCGGCGGAGACAAGTTTTTTTTCTACGGCCTTTGCCGCCACGCGCCCGGCATCAACTCCGCGGCCGTCATCGCCGATACGTGCCAGCAGTGAGCCATCGCCGACAGAAAGCCCAACCGAAATCGTGCCATGCTCCGGCTTGCCCGACTCCGCGCGCTCCTCCGGGGACTCGATCCCGTGATCCACGGCATTGCGGATACAGTGCAAAAACGCGACATTGAGAGCATCAAGCACGTCCTGTTGCAGATCAATGTCAAAGCCGCTGCACTTGACCTCGATTTTTTTCCCGAGTTTTCCGGCAAAAGCACTGGCAATGATTTCAACCCGGTGCTTGTAGGGTGCCACCGGCGCCACGATCATGCTCCAGACAGTGCGCTCCAGCTCGCCAACCACGCCCGCCACGCTGCGATCATCCGCCTGCGCTGTGGATATGCGAACCTTGAGTCTCTCGACAATGCCCGCCAGCTCTTCAAGTCTCGCCGCACTCACAACGGTTTTATTTTCCATCAGAAGCGCCCCCCGCGCACCAGCATCAATCTTAACCCTGCACCGTTGACAAAAACAACCAAGGCTTGCTAGTTATCAATATTGTTCTTTGAATCATCTTTTACCGGGGTGACGTACCCAAATGGCTAAGGGAACAGTTTGCAAAACTGTGCTGTACCGGTTCGAGTCCGGTCGTCACCTCCAATTTCCAATCGCATCATGCCGGATGGGCCGGTATGGTGCAAATCCTCCAACAAATCAAACAAGTAGTCGTCAAAAGGCTCTTCAACCCACCCCGCTCGAAATCACTCAAAATCACGGGAAATAACTGCTCTTGCAACAATTTGTAGTAAACGGGCCGTAGTAAACATTTGTTTACTACGGGGATCAGTGGCCCCCTGCCCATCTGGCAACACACCTGTCCATCTCGCCAGATCCACATTCTCTGTTCTTTGTCTTCATTCCATCACGACACCGAACATCACAGCACGACGAAAAAACTTCCGACATCCGCATCTCGTTCCACCGCACCAAGCAGAAGCACACACTCCACTTCGGCCTCCGCCATATTCATATTTTTTCACCCCTAACTGCCTTATTATTTTTCCATCCTCCGGCTAATGGGCACCCTCGCTCAACCCGTAAGGGTGAGTGGGGGTGCCCATTGGCAATATCTGTAAGATATTAGGAGGATGGCCATATCAAATCATGGGCGTCCGTCATGACTTTCAAAAACACCTTTTCAAAATATGGCGGAGGCCGTGCGCAAATGCGAATTTTATTTTCGCCCTACAATTTCAAAACTGCCTCTCCAATTTATTTTGCACCCCATTGTTGTGTGCCATTCATGTTCACACACAACTAAAAATTTTTGGCCCACATTCGAAAATGCAACAAGCAGTTTAGCCTCGTGCACTGCACACGATGCGCTGAGAAAAAACGGATCGAGCAATAAATCCTGTTCACCTTTTATTCAAAAGTAAAGTCCGAGAGGCATCTGGAAAAAAACAGAAAAACATTTCCCACTGTTTCGAATAACCGATCGATCACGAATTTACAAAAATCCGTTTTGATTAGAGTATGACCGGCTGCATTCCACCGCCGAGTCCCATCACCGGGTCATGGTGGTTGAAGTCATGGGAAGGTATGCGGGATGGATTGCGCTCAAGAGTATAGCGGAGACAGATCAGCCCAGCAGATCATCAGAAGGTGCTGTTGCCGGTGTTTTACTGCTTTAGCTTGATGAGTGTATGACTGAACTCCCACCTGTCCTGCCAGTAGGAGAACGGGCGTGTTGTGCGCTCTTTCAGCGAACCATCGAATTCCAGATTTCCGTCGGCTTTTTGTTTGATGGAAAACGATTCGATGTTCAGCCTCTTGTAGAGTGTCCACTTGATCTTCCTGGATGATTTGTCACGGTCGATCAGTGAATCATTGGTTGTCCAAGTCGCTTTCGTGCCTACAAAACCCTTGTTGATGCTGCAGAACTCGTGAAGGGCCTTCGAATCGGCAAATTTGTCGTCAGGAGAACCAATTATTTCAATGCAGTTCGTTGATTTGTTGTGACGGATTTCTATGTACCTTGCATTTTCAATTGCACATGCCGGGTGGGTCGTATTTGCCGGCGACGTAGCATGAAAAGTGCAGCCATAAAAATCCATGGTGCTGATATATCTGCCAAGCAGAACCTCCGGCAACAATTGTGGCATTGGCTTCGGTTCTGGCTTTGGCTTTGGCGGCATTTCGGAGCTCAGGTACTCAACCAGTTTTTTGTAAAGCTCCTTGTTTTCAACAAGCTCTGGCTTTTTAGTTATCATTTCCAGAACTGATTTCTTGATGACAGAAAGCATTTCGCTCGTAGCTGCAAGCGAATAAGAAACAAAATGGTAATATTCGAAGTGTCTGATCTTGTTCTTTTTGGCAACCAGATTCCTGAAGCCTGAAAGCCAATGATTGAGTTCAAGTGATGAGAGTTTTTTCTCGGTTTCCTTTTCCGTGAAGAACCCTGTAAGTTTTGCTGCAACCTGCTGGGATTCTTCTATCTTGACGATCATCGCGCCATTCGGAAAAAGCAGTTCAACCGTTCCTTCCTTCATGTCCGCGATTGTTGCGCGATCAAGAACAGTCACTGCTCCTCCGGCCCTTATTCCTTCAAGCGTGTCCACTGCACCGATCAGTGATCTCCTGCTGTATCCGTATCCTCCAACTGATTGCATAAAAACAAGCTTGTTTTCAAAGAAACGCACAGTCTTCCCAACGTTGTAATCACTGTCAGTGTAATAGGTTTCCTTGTTATAGTCGGGATGGGTTGCAGTTTCACGGCTCAGGTTGCGTCCAATCAGATATGAACTGCTTGTTTCGTAAAAAATTCGGCCGTCGGCAAATACACGGAGGATTTTTCCGATCATGTCATCATTGTTGGCAACATAATCACCAGATTTGTATCCATCCAGACTTCTGACTTCTGGAGAAACCTTATTTGAAACCAGGTACGCTCTTGAGGTTTCGTAAAAAGTACGGCCGTCTTCAAATACCCGGTGAACCTTGCCGACGTTGTCATCCTGGTCAACAACGTAGTTTCCTTTTGTGATCCCTTTGTAGTTTGCGACCTCTTTCGAAATATTTTTTGAAATCCGGTACTCTCTTGTGGTTTCAAAAAAAACACGGCCATCGGCAAATACCCTGTGAACCTTGCCGACAGTGTTGGTTTCGTCAATTACATAAGTGTCGCGGCGAATTCCGTTAATTTCATCAACCGATGGAGATACTGTACTGGAAACCAGGTACGCTCTTGAGGTTTCGTAAAAAGTACGGCCGTCTTCAAATACAAGATGCACCGATCCTACCCGGTTTTCCTGGTCAACAACGTAGTTGCCTTTTTTAATTCCATTATATGCCGGAGTTGCGATTTTCAGATTGGATGCATCGTCCGAATGATAACTAGAACTGGTTTCATATTTGACAGTCTTGTCGCCCTCGAATCCAAAAATTTTTCCCACCCTGTTCTCAGTGTCAATGACGTATCCGCCTGTACAAAATTTTCCGCGGCACTCAGCTGCGAGGGCACTATGGACAGAAAGAACAACACCAAGAGCAAGTAGAATTGATTTCATTATATCTCCCTTATAATGCAGTGCGATAACACCAGCTGACTTCTTTAGCAAGCAGATGCTTAATAATGGGTAATTGATAAATTCCGAACGCAATTGACCATGCAAGGGTGGGTGCTCTGGGGCAAAAACCGAAGGTTTTCAGGAAGATAAGTCATTATCATCTTACCTTATCATCTGACCCTTAAATGACCGCTTTAGCGGGAACGTGTGCAAAATACATCAAGCGTGAAATGGTTTGTTTTTATGCATTTTATTATACTATAGGGTTATTTTTATGCGCATTTATCAACTATTACTTGCAAAAGGTTTACTTTTATGCGATTATTTTAACTGTGAGTATAGAAATATCTGCAAATATAAACACAATAATGACAGACACTGACGCGTGGCCGCAAGGTACAATCTCAACAACATTGGCGCTGCATAAGCGCGGCTATTCCGGCATCCTGATCGACAAATACCGGCGCAGCAGATGGCTTGTCTCTGTTGGCAACGGCGCAGTCGCCAGACGCGGAGATCATGTCGAATGGACAGGCGGCCTTTACGCAATACAAACCCAACTCGGACTTCCGGTTCACGCAGGCGGAAAAACCGCACTTCAGTTTCATGGCCATACCCACTTTGTTTCCTCGGGTCGCGGTGGCTCTGCCTGGCTGTTTAGCCGCCAAGGAACCCGGCTGCCAACCTGGTTTACCAATCATGCTTGGAATGTTGGAGAAAAACCACTCCGGCTCCAGCACATAAACACCAATCTGTTCGGGCAAAAACACGCCCTCGGACTGACCGAGATAAAATCCGGAACCTACAAAATCCGCATCTCGTCGCGCGAACGGGCAATGATGGAACTCCTCCACCTCGTCCCAAATGATCAGGGCTTCGAAGAAGCAGCCGCGCTGATGCAACAACTCTCAACACTGCAACCCGAACTGACAACCGATCTTCTTCGGGCTTGCCGTTCGGTCAAGGTTAAACGCCTGTTTCTCTTCTTGGCGGATCACTGCAATCATCCATGGCTTGCCAAAATAGACCGTTCCAAAATATACATGGGAAGTGGAAAACGACAGATCGTAAAAGACGGAGAATTTGATTCCAAGTACAGCATAACCGTACCAAGGGGGTTTATCGAAAACCCCGACAAGGAGAACCGCCCTTGAAAGACAGCCCATTCTACAATCAAGCCCGAGCCATGTTGAACGTACTCCCCTATGTAATGCGCGAGCAGTGCTTTGCGCTCAAAGGCGGCACGGCAATCAATTTCTTTGTACGTGAAATGCCACGACTGTCCGTTGACATCGACCTCACCTATCTGCCACTTCAAGACCGCGAAACCTCACTTCGAGAAATCGGCGCCGCGCTCACCCGGATTGCCAAGTCAATCAACATTGAAATGCCGCAATTCAAGACACAGGAAGTCCGGCAGAAGTACACCACTCACGTTACCAAACTCGATGTCATCGCCTTCGATCAACCCGTCCGCATCGAACCGAACGCAACACTGCGCGGAGCAGTACTTGCCACAGAGGTGCGTCCACTCGTCAAACGCTGCCAGACGGAGTTTTCTCTGTCGGTCGAGGCCAGAACGCTGAACTTTGCCGAGCTTTATGCTGGCAAGATTTGCGCGGCTCTAGATCGCCAGCACCCCCGCGATCTTTACGATGTTCGTCTTCTTCTTTCCAACGAGGGGCTCACGGATGCCATCAGGCGCACATTTGTAGTCTACCTTTGCGGCCACGACCGCCCGATATCGGAAATGTTTGAACCCACAAGAAAAGACATCCGGTCACTGTACGAAACCGACCTTGCAGGCATGACCACCGACGACGTATCACACAAGGACCTGCTTGATACACGGGAGCAATTGATTACGACACTCTCCAATACGCTGACCGGAAATGAACGGAATTTTCTTGTTTCCATCAAGGAAGGCGACCCGAAGTGGGATTTACTGGGGATACCGGGGATCGAGCGTCTTCCCTCGATCCAGTGGAAACTGATGAACATTAAAAAGATGGCTCCCAAGAAACACAAGGAAGCGCTGGCACGCCTGAAAACAAAGCTCGGTCTTTGATTGTTTACAAAAAAAAGAGCGCAAAAGAAATCAAGGAAATAGACGAATAAGTTATAAAGCACTAACAAGCAGCGATCAAATCAGGTGTCGTCGGATTGGTGCGACGACACTATCGTTGGCTTACTGGGACGCGATACAAAACAGTTTATAGCAATAAAAACCATTACCCGGGAGGGGGGCGCCCGCCAAAGGTGATGACTTCGACATTTTTTTTGTTGTGTACAATCCTGATGCCGTTTGCTGTATTTTCAAGAACATATTTGTCTGGATTGTAATGTGGATTTTTCCATGGAAGCTCTTTTTCGGTAAAAGCCAGATTCGGAAACAACTTTTTTACATTTGCGATGCTTGATTCATCTTCATCCGGTTGTGGAAACCAGTTGATGGATTCAAGTGATCCGCCCTTTTTGCAAAAGATCACAGATGCATGGGTGGTCTGCTTTAGTTTATCCAGATACAGCCAACCGTGCCTTTGGTCTTTCAAATCAGCTTTTAAGTCAGGTGGTCCAAGCACTTCAAGTATATCTGATTCCTTTGCAGTTTCCGGCGAAAGACTGCGAACAGTTTGAAAACTGTGATCGTATGACTTTATGTCGCGTACTGAATCAGCGGCTGTTGAACAGGCAATCACAGCCGGGAAAAGAAAAACAAATGGAAATAGTTTATGTTCTATCATTGCTTACCCCCCTTCAACTTGAATTCATTACCATGAATATTTTTCATCCAGTCATAAATGCCGGGTGAAATTTGCTTTAATCTGTCTGGTTGGAATATAAAAAACTCGACATTGTTGGCATAATCTTCATCGGGGGAATCCCTGCCATCGTCAGCCACAAATGTGCCACGAACGTTTACAGGTTTGGAATCGTCAAGAAAAAACCAACCGCTTGCCGTATTATATCTTTTCTGCTCTCCCGGATTTTCAAAATAATACTGATGAGCAAGTTCATGAGCGACAATTCTTGCAAGATTGTTGTTCTTGAAAGCAGCATCATATAGCACCACACTGCCGTTTTTCATGCTTGCCGGATTCGCGGGGGTGTTGGACTTATCCATCCTGTAGAAATCAATTATTTTTAGCTTGGCAAGCGACTCGGGCAGATGTGCCAATGCTTCAACCAGTCGTTCAATCTCTGAATCACTCCAGGGTTTTTCTTTTTCATTTTTAAGTGGCCAGTCTGTCGGGCCGTTGTTGTGAATACGTGGCATCCAATAATCGAAGCCAGCAGGATTGGTTGAGCAATGTGCCCTTACAAAAGCATCTGAAACATAGGTGCCATCATCCCTGAAATAGTCACTTCTATGGTGTGCTCTAACCCAATGCTGACCGGGTGGGCACATATTCTTGTTTGATTTGTTTTTTTCCTGACCAGCTTGGGCGCACAAAGAAACCGAAAAAAACAATAGAAGAAATAATTTCATTCAGTTCATTGTATTTATTTTCTTTCGTAAAACAAACCGAAAAGAACAAACAATAGTATTGACGCAAATCTAAACCAAAAGGAGGGACCAACTTTTGAAAGGCGCGCGAGCAGGGACACCCTTGGTATCCGATATGGGTTTCTGCAGTTTTTACAGGATGCCCTGCCCTTTCAGCAGCGCAAGTACGGTTTTTTGCGTGTGCGCAGAAACTGGAATGCAAGAATCAAGGCGGTGGGACCCACCAAGGCCGGCTACTGGCGCACGGTACCGGTATCGAGCGAGTTTTATTGGTTTCTGGTCCACGACCGGAAAATAGAAGAACTGAAACAGGACGACTATCTCCTGCCCCATTTTTCGGACTGGAAGTCCGGATATCAGGCACAGATTCTGCGCGGGTTTTGCCAAGCCAATCATCTGCCATCTGTCCGGTTCCATACACTGCGCGCTTGTTTTGCCACTCAACTGATCTCAATCGGCGTACCGGCCACCGTTGTCATGAAGATTGCAGGCTGGAAGGACATGAAAACCATGCAGCGATACATCCGGCTTGCTGGGATTGACGAGGCGGGAGCTACCGAGGGGTTGCATTTCATCCCAACGGAGACGGCGGTGATGGAGAAGGTGGTGAACCTTGTGGATTATCAGACAAAAAGGGAATAATATATGCGCTTGACAGCATATGCATTAGAGAGCATAATATGACCAAGAACATGTGGACTGTCGATCAAACAACGGAGTTTGGTACATGGTTTGTAGAGATGAACAACAAGACCAAAGAAGACATTTATGCCAAGGTCAGGATTCTCTCTGAAATCGGTCCAACGCTCGGACGACCGCATGTTGATACGGTTTATGGCAGCAAGCATGCCAACATGAAGGAGCTGAGAATAACCAGCAGGCGTGCCGAAATGCGGATTTTTTTTGCATTCGATCCGGAAAGAAGCGCTATCCTGCTTTGTGGCGGTGTAAAAAACGGGGATAAAAGGTTCTACAACATAATGATCCCGCTTGCGGACCGCCTTTTTGACGAATATCTGGAGGAAAAAGGATTATGAAAAAAAGCAAATACCGGAATTTTTTTACTGAATCAGAAAAATCCATGTCCAAGAGCAGCATCAAGCGTGCCGAAACCAGTGCTGCGGATGAAATCCACTTCATCCGCCTGTCTGAGATAAGGGAGCAGCTTGGAATCAAACAGACCGACGTCAAGGGTTTTACCCAGTCGAACGTTTCAAGACTTGAATCAAGAAAAGACCTGAAACTTTCAACACTGATAAAGTATCTTAAAAAGCTGGGACTACATCATATCACCATTACTGCATCTTCCAGGGTGGGAAACTCAGAAAAAGATCTATTGATACTTGAGACGTGAACAAGAGCAATAGGTGCGCTGAAATATTCATCGGTATTCTTTCAAAAAAAAATGCCCCGCGAAATCCGAAAATAACGCGAGGCATAAAATTGGTGGAGACGGCGGCTGTGGAATGATTTCGCTTACATGCGTTCCACTATTGCCTATTGTAGGCAGAAGCCCCTTCGCGTTCAACGTCCAAACGCGAAGGCTTCTCCTCTTTTTGAGCGATTTCGGCCAATTCTGCAAGGGGATCTTGCAGAATTGGGGGGATGTTATCTGTTAGGCGGGCTTTTTTGAATGAGCCTAACTTTGGTCTCGCGACGTTCGGAAGAAACGTCGACAATCGCGGATTTTGCACGCAACCTCAGTCCCGGTAGCTCAAGAGTCAGATTGGTGCAGACTTCAGTTGAGACGTCTTCACATATGAGCCGAGGCGATTCCTGAGACAGGCTTAAATCCTTGAATCGAATTGTTCCGGTCAGGAGATCAATTACAACCGGGATTGTGGCTGGCTCGATCGTGAGGTTCTTTCTCGCCGTCTCGATCGATGCATATCCTTTGAAAAAAACCTCGGTTAGCCCATTGGCGAAGGATTCCAGTTCCATGGGGTTGTCTAGGCGGGGGTAGATGAATTCCCCGGTCTCGATGATGTAACTCCAGCCGTTCTCGAATGGATAAGTGCTGAGATTATCCTCGATATGTTTCTTTTCGGTAAGCCTCGAGGCCGCATCTTCCGTCAGAAGGCGTTGTCTGGTGTTCTTGTGTGTTTCTCTGGCGGCATCAGGTGAGATGGGGACAGCGTGTCGGAGCCGTTGCGAAAGATTGTTCACGCTGATGTATTCCAAGAAGCGCGATGGGATTGTTTTGGGATCGAGCCCGGCGCCGAACTGTTTTGGGAACAGCCCCTTTTGCCAGTCGAGACTTGGGTTGGACGTTTTGAGGGCGTCGAGGAGGCGCGCAATCGAGCGGCCGTAAAGATAGGCGGCCGTTCCACCGACGCCGGAGGGGACATTCTCGCGGTTGATCAGTGGCTTTTCACTATCATAAAGCTGCCCCAGGCTTTTCCGTTGGAAGTGAGAGTATTGCGGGTCAACGCCCTCGGGGATCAGGGTAGGGTAACGGTTCGTGCGGAGTTTCTGGAAGGCATGGGTTTCTACGGCGAAAGCCGTTCCCTCCATCAGGAGCGCGTAGTCTTCGTAAAGCCGAGATTGGTTATCGAGCCTTGCGCGCCGGATGGTTTCGGTTGCGACCAAGTCTCTGGCGTCTTGTGCAGACCAGATGTCTTGAAAGAGAAGTTTTCCTTCCACAAAGAGGTCGAATTCGTTCTCTAGATCGCCACGAGGATAAGAATTGCTTCCTTTTGCGAGAAGGAGTTGCAATCCCATCAGGTCGGCACCCGAGTCAAAGAAAGCGGAGAACTGAAAGTAGTGGAACCCTTCGTGAATGAAGATCGTGATCAGGTTTTCTGTCTGCTTTAAAAGATTCCACGCGAGGATTATGGTCGGCTGACCGCTGATGCGCTGGCAACACACGGCCATGGGTTGGGGGACGGTCAGTCCTTGCACTCGTTTGTAAACCGGTTTCCCGCTGATTTCATGCAGGGTGGGTGTGTAGATTTTCGGGTCCGGTGAGGGATGGTTAATCAGATATTCCTGTTGTGTCTCGGTGTTGTAGTAAAGCACCGGCATATTGGCGTAGGGGATGGGGTCGCTCCAGAGTTCAGTGCTAAGCTGATTGGCAGTGTGATACGCCTCTTTGATTCGAAGCAATGGTAAGGGCATTTCATCCTGGGCTGTAGCTGTCATCGCCAAGAGCATGGCTGTGGTGAGCATTGCGAATGAAATGCGGCAGAAATGCTGAGGGGTCACACACAGCGTCATACCGTACCAAGCTGAAACAATCCAGCGTGCGAACGAGCGGAGCAGAATAATGTTCAATGATAAGTGCGCTGTTAAAAACTTTAAACAAACGAGATGTTATGCAATGCAAAAACAATGGATACGCCATTTGGTAATTTTGCAACCACCGGTTGCAAAACTGGGCGGTAGCATCGCCTGGGTCAACCCTTGTTGATCGGGCTCGGAATGCAAGAATCAAGGCGGTGGGACCCACCAAGGTCGGCTACTGGCGCACGGTGCCCATATCGAGCGAGTTCTATTGGTTTTTGGTGCATGACCGCAAAATAGATACC
>MEQJ01000122.1:0-1247 GCA_001770165.1 Bdellovibrionales bacterium RIFOXYD1_FULL_53_11
CGGCCTGGACCCAGCTGGAAGGGATTTGCGCGTTTTCGTGTGCATGCAATACATCCAGAAGCAGCCTGTGGACGGGAATGAATTTTACAAGCTGTTGTTCCAGAAGGATGCTGTCGCCCCGGTGTTCGGCGTTCAGCCCGATCCACTCGTGTACCCGCTCGGAACAAAGGTAGTGCCTGATCGGGCCTTTCCAGGATGGATCGGACGGGGCGATGACAAAACCGTCTTTTAGCAGGATTTTCGGGCTGTGGATGTTCTTGCCGGCGGTGAAGTGGATTTCGCCGGGTAGCGGCATGCCCGCTGATGGCGGACGGACCGTGGCAATGCTTGCCAGCGGCACGGAGCCGGACTTGAGGTCTTCAATCCGGGCGATGGTTTCGCGTTCCATAAGGACCGGCCAGCGGGCCGCCCATTCCTTCTGGGGAAGCACGCTCTGTGCGGCGTGCAGCTGCCAGTGTCCCCGGACGCCGGTCTGGGATTTTCCAAAATCAAAGGCTTCGGCAAGAAAAGCGGGGATCTCGACATGACTTCTCAGTTGTCCGCTCAGTGACACCCTCCACGGTTTGTTGAACATGCGGGACTCGTTGCCGGGTTCACGCCTGAACAGATACAGATGTTTTGGAAAAAGCGGTGAACGCGAGGGAAGGGAGTGGGTGATGCCGGAAAAATCCCACTCGCATACGAGGGCCAGCCGTTCGAACAGGCAGGCAATCACCTCCCCGCTGTCGGAATCGGAGAGGGGTTCTTCGCGGATCCACCAGAGCAGTCCGCCGGGTCTCAACTTGGCGGCGGTTACGCACGCCTGCAGTCCGCCCAGCGTGGTGGTGGAGGATTTGAATTTTTTGAAGTCCGGCATTTTTGCGGTGATTTCACGCATGGCTGCCGCGTCGACGCATTTTGAATTTTTTCTTATGGAGGTTTCTTCAAGCACCATTCCCACGTCACAGGCTTCCATGTCGGCAATGCGGCTCAGGAGTGACGGCATCGGGGATTCGATTCCGAGCGGAAGCTGTTCGCGCGAAGCGGCTTCCATGCCATAACCGATGGTCCAGGCGGGAGGAGGACAGGGTCCGTTCCAGATATGCAGAAGCTCGGCGAGAAAAAGCTGGAACGGATTGATTTCCATTGCGTACCAGGTCAGATAGCCGGGGGCTTCGCGGGCGATCGTGCCATCCCTCATCGTGGGCGTGAAAGCATGCCGCCGGCGTTTGATGTGGGAGGGGTCATTGCCCGGGTCCTGGAGACCG
>MEQJ01000122.1:1261-19756 GCA_001770165.1 Bdellovibrionales bacterium RIFOXYD1_FULL_53_11
TTGTCGTAGCCGCGCTCACCGGGCTTGTCCGGCGCCAGCTGGCGTATCGTGCCGGTCGCCGCATAGAGGAACGCTGGATCCTCGTCCTTGAGATTCAAGGCGTCGATGGTTTTCCAGGCGGTTTCCTGGATGCGCATTGAAGGGATGTACCAGGAATAGATGTTCCGCTGCGTGAACTGCCAGCCCTCGCGCCGTCCGATCGGAATGAACGGCTTGAGTGAAGAATCCAGGACGAAGTTCAGATTTTTCAGGTCATCGGGTTTCCAGGGACGGAGGCCCTTGTCGGACCATGATTTCAGCAAAAGAGCCTCTGAGATGGTGAAAAGCGCGAGTTCCTCGAAATATGCCTGCAGCGCGGCTTCCTGCTTTTGGGTGCGGTGACATTCGAGCCATTCCTTGAGAACGGTGGAGCTGTCCTTGCGTGTTTGCGGCTGGGAGCCGGATATCCGTTCAAGGTGGGTAAGTACGGCATCCCGGCGTCCCCGGTTCAGCCCGAGCAGCATGAGGGGGTTGGCTTCAAATTCGCGCCTGATGTCATAGGACAGGCACATGAGTTGCGGGATGGATGCATTGAATGCCGCGGGCAGCGCCGGAGGCGGGGAAATCATCTCTTTTTGTTCCCGGGAACAGGTGGTTCCGCTTGAAACGAACGGGCCGAGAAGCTCTGAAAATTTCAGGCCGTGGTTTTCCGTGGAAACGTCAGGCGTATCCTTTTTGAAATCCAGAAGAGAAGACAATTTTTGTTTTTCCATTCCCCCGAGTCATCCTGGAACTTGATTGCAGTGATTTGAGTTCATATCAGGGCATGCAACAAGTTGCGAGTCCAAAAAAATTCCGGCATCGCTCCGTCTGCACGCCGCGTCATGGCGTCATAGTTATGACGATGATTTGGCGGTGGTAACATCTCAAAATAAATTTTCGAGGCGCAACTGTTGATCAACGCATGCAAAATATTGTGGATTGTTTTCTGCGCCAAGAGTGGTGAGCAGTGTGGTAAAAACGGTTTTTCTGGTTCCTGTGATTTCCTTGAAAACCGCTTTTCTTTGATTGAGTTTTTCCGCTTCCTGCTTTTTGATGTTCCAGGGATTTGAATAATACTTGATCTCGAACAAATGAATGATTTGATCCGCACGATCAAGGACCAGATCAACCTGGATTCCTTTTCCATGCCAACTGGATTCCGTGGTTAATACACCAGCTATCCCCAATGCGGCCTTGATCTTTTGTATATGCTTGAAGCAGATTCCCTCGAAAGCATAGCCCGACCATGTTTTCCATGCCGGTTTATCCATCATCTTTTGCCAATGTCCGGTCAGGATATCGCGCGTGCCCGCCGATTCCATCCATTTCAAATAAAACAAAGAGAATTCGTCCACCAGCCGGTAGAATTTGCTTTTTTTTTCTTTTTTATAAAACGGCGTGCCGGTTATAAAATCCGAGGATTCCAGTTCTTTCAAAACGAGCGTGGATGATCCGCCGTCAGACAATTTTGCCGCCGTCAACAACTGATGTTTCTCAAGCCCCTTCATGGTTTTTGCCAGCGTGCGGATAATCGCCAGATGTTTGGCGTGATTTTTGAATAAAGCACTGTATAAGTTTTCAAATTCGTTACTAAGGTAACCGCCCTTTTTAAAGCACAGATTGTCAATTATTTGTGCGGGGGACAGCCCTTTTTCAATATAGCTTAGATATTTTGGCACACCACCGGTGCACATGTAGAGATCGGTTATTTGCTTTTTTTCCAGAAACACCTGTCTTGACTGAAGATACTTTCCGGTTTCCTCCAGACTGAACGGGGAAATTTTGATTGTTTGGGTAAGCCGGTTGTGAAGCCCCCCCTTGTTGTTGATGATTTTTTCCAGCATCCATGACGCCGCGGAGCCGCAAATAATCAGAATCATGTTGCTGCTTGAGTTTTTTGACAAATATTTATTCCAGAAATAATCAAGTGAACTTAAAAAGCCGGATTTTCTGGAGTCCAGCCAGGGTATTTCGTCGAAAAACAGGATGATCTTTCTTGATGGCTCCCTTTCGCGGAATTTTTCTATTTCATCCCGAAGCGATTGAAAAGCCTTGTCCCAGTTGTCCGGTACGGTTGCCGGTTCCTTGTTAAAAAAAATCCTGGATAACTCTGCGGAAAAACGGGCAAGCTGGATTCCAGCGGGTTCATCCCTGGCGCCGATTATTTCAAAATAAAGTCCGCGATTTTCAAAGAATTCGTTGATCAAGAATGTTTTCCCGACCCGCCTTCGCCCGTAGACAGCAAGAAATTCCGGTTTTTGCGAAGCCATTAATTTTTGTAGAATTATCTTTTCTTCTTCTCTTCCAAAAATATTATTTTCCATTCCAGCCATATCCTCGTGTTCATATTCTAGCGGAATCTATTAATTATTACAAGATTCCGCTCTACTTTAATAAATTAATTGGCGGAATCTCAAATATTTCTATAGATTCCGCCAGAATGCACGCACAAGTTCTACGGTAATTATCCGACAAGTATAACGAGGGTATCGGTGTGGGCATAGGCTTGTACTCAAGGCTATTGGCAGTGCTTGCTGCGGCAGCGGTAATGACATTTGCCGGCAGAGCGTCTCATGCCATCGATCTTTGCCAGGGCGAGTACAATCGCATTTTGCGGGCCAGGTTTGCCGCCATCAGGAGCGCAGAGCCCGGGCGATCGCTTTCAATCAGTGAAACGCAGCAATATCTTGCAACGCCGGAAGTGCGCAAATTCATCGCCGACCACAGGGCTTTCAATGCAATCACGGCGGAAGACAACAAGGCGTTCATTGCGCTTGTGAAAAAAATGGACGGCAATCCGCGGGATGATCTCGGATTTTTCCAGTTTGAAAACGTAATCGGCAAGGAGATGAATGACAGGATTTTCTTTGACCTTCGCGCTACCGACTCGGTGGTCAATTCATTCAAGAAAATACTGTTGGCCAACCTTAATGCCGATCCCGTGCTGGCATCCAGGCTGGCGGGGTATTCGGATTACAAGCTTGTAAGACTTGCCTTCAAAAACGTGGACGCGGCCCTCGTGGCGAAGATGGATGCGGTCTATAAAAAATCAGCCCTTGAGTTTGAAACGCTGATCAGAAAATCCCCGCTCTGGCATCTTGTGAACGGCCGCCGGGGCATTGCCGGCAGGCCTTCCTCATGGTTTATGGCGGGCGTGGGCAGGACGGCCGATTATGCCGAATTTGCCGCGCGTGCGGCACGGAGCAGGTTCCAGAGTGCCGGCGCGGTGACCGGAATGCAGGACTTTGATAGGCTGCAAAATCATTTCTGGCGCAAGTTCAAGATTATCGAGGCGCTCAGGCAGAAGGCTGAGGATTCTTTCGGACGGTTCCGGGGATTCCTCGTGGAGGTGGAGGGCGCGTCGGGCAGAAGGGTCCTTCCAGCGGGCGCTTTTGAGATAATCAGCCGGGTGAGGGCCGAATCGTTTGCCGGGTACGTTTCAGCTATGCGCAAGGCGTTCAGGACGGAGTTCGGGATATCCCTGAACAGGGATGATGTGCTTCTCCTTCGCGACCTGCATGCGAACATCAATGCCGTGATGCCGGGAAACTACATTGCCGAAAGCATGACGCTTCCGCTCTGGCGCGCCCGCGAAGGAATAATTGCCGTTGATTTCAGGGGCCAGAACGCCGCAAACCTGTTTGAGGTCATGAAGGGACTTGCCAGGGACAGGAGCAGAAACGTGCCGGACATCGTCAGAAGTGTCCGCAAGGCGTACGACCGGGCATCCGCCGACATGGCTTTGAAAAAAGAGCAGTTTACCGGGGTGGTGATGGCGTCGTTCGGCAAAAAATCCGGGAAGAACATCCATTTCAGCGGTGATGACGGTATATTCATTCCCCAAAGGGCTTTGGGACGGACCGAGCGGATGGTGCTTTTGCAAAAACTTGCCGGATCCGGCAATCCTTCCGGTTTCCGCGTCTCGTTTGTCGAAAAAAGCTGGGTCGAGGGCGGCTCGATCGGCGAAGAAGCATATGTCCAGCTCAAGGGCCATGCCGAACTCATTGAAAAAAACCTGCGTTTCTCGCTTCGCGGCGTTGTTCCCCCGGCGGAGGCGAAAAAGGTGGTTTTTGGCATTCATCTGGTTCCGTCAAAAAACGGCAGGGGCATCATCAACATTTACGTCTCGGGCAATGTCGACCGGAAGACCGCGGATGCCGTTAAAAAAGCGGCGGGCGGTATCCAGGAGACCGGTTACAGGACGGGTGAGGTCATTCTGCGCTTGCCTGACGTGCCAAGAGTGCATATCTTCATACCGCATGAAGCAGTACCTCGATTTGCTTTCGCATATTCTTGAGCGCGGCGCTATTAAGAGTGATCGCACCGGCACCGGCACCAGGAGCATTTTCGGCCACCAGTTGCGGTTTGATCTTGCTGCGGGGTTTCCGCTCGTGACCACCAAAAAGGTGCATCTCAAGAGCGTTATCCACGAGCTTTTATGGTTTTTGCGCGGTGATACGAATATCGGATATCTTCATGACAACGGAATAACAATCTGGGACGAATGGGCCGATGCGCGCGGCGATCTCGGGCCGGTTTACGGCGCGCAGTGGAGATCGTGGAAGGGGGCGGACGGGCGCACGCATGACCAGATCGCGCGCGTTATTGAAGAAATCAGGCATAGTCCCGACTCACGGCGCCTCATCGTAAATGCCTGGAACGTGGGCGAGCTTGACCGCATGGCGCTTGCGCCCTGCCATGTGCTTTTCCAGTTTTACGTTTCCGGCGGGCGGCTTTCCTGCCAGCTCTACCAGCGGAGCGCTGACGTGTTTCTTGGCGTGCCGTTCAATATCGCAAGTTACGCGCTTCTGACCATGATGATCGCGCAGATGACCGGTCTTCAGCCGGGAGAGTTTGTCCACTCATTCGGCGATGCGCATCTTTATCTCAATCACGTCGAGCAGGCCCGGCTCCAGCTCTCTCGTGAGCCGCGGCCTCTGCCGGCGATGCGTCTCAATCCCGCGGTCAAATCGGTTTTTGATTTCAAGTACGAGGATTTCACCGTTGAGGGGTACGACCCTCATCCCTATATCAAGGCGCCGATAGCCGTATGAAAAGCAGCGGGATTTTTTTCATCATCGTCGCCATGAGTGAAAACCGCGTGATCGGGCGCGATGGCGCCATGCCCTGGCATATTTCCGCGGATTTTGCGTATTTCAAGCGTATCACGATGGGGCATCCGGTTGTGATGGGACGGAAGACCTTCCAGTCCATTGGAAAGCCATTGCCGGGCCGCCGGAACATCGTGATCACGCGCCAGGCATCCGCGCTTCGGGACGTGAAGGATGTTGTTGTTGCCTCGTCGTTTGATGAAGCACTTGCGCTTGCGGGCGATGGGGCGTTTGTGATCGGCGGCGCGGAGGTCTACCGGCAGGCGCTTGCGTTTGCGGCGCGGCTTTACATTACCCTGGTGCACGCCGAGTTCGAGGGTGATGCGGTGTTTCCGCCTTTTAATCCGCAGGAGTTCAAAGAGGTGTCGCGTTCATTCAACGATGGAGCGCCGCCGTTCAGTTTTCTGGTGTTTGAGAGGGTGCGGCCATGAAGCTCACCGCCTGCCAGAAGTCCGCGCTCAAAGCCCTGAAGTCCGGCTCGGGCAATGTTTTTCTGACGGGAGTTGCCGGCAGCGGCAAAAGTACCGTGGTTGCAAGGCTTCTGGAAAAAAAGGACCATCCCATAGTGGCGAGCACCGGCACCGCGGCGCTCATGCTCGGGGGGCGGACGTTTCATTCGTTTTTCGGCGTGGGCATCATGGAAGGCGGGTTTGAAGAAACCGTAAAGCGCGCGCTCCGCAATCCGCATCTCGCAAGGCGCCTCAAGAAGGCGGACACCGTGGTGATTGACGAAATTTCGATGATCTCCGGCGAGTTTTTGCGCGCGGCCGAAACCATCACGCGTCTGGCGCGCGCTTCGGGCGAGCCGTGGGGTGGCATGCGCATCATTGCGGTCGGGGATTTTGCGCAGCTTCCGCCCGTTTCGCGCACGCCCGGGCGGAGGGATTGGGCGTTTTTGTCCGAGACCTGGAAAAAAAGCGGTTTTGAAAATCTTCTTCTCGAAACAGTTGTAAGATCATCGGATCAGCGCCTGCTCGGCGTGCTGAACGACGTCAGGGTCGGCGAGCTTACGTACCGCGTGCGCGATTTTCTTGATTCGCGGATCATTGACGAAGAGGACGACGCCATCAATGCCACGATTCTTTTTCCGTTCCGTTCCAACGTCGAGGACTACAATCTCGGCCGGCTCCGGGAGCTTGATGACAAGGAACATGTTTTTGATACCGTCTACGAGATCAGAGCGGCAAAAAAAGACCCGAAAATGCGTGATAAAATAATGGAAAATCTCAAGCGGCAGGCCCCCGTGCCCGGAAGGATCGTGCTTAAACGCGGCGCCCTTGTGATGATGCGAAAAAACGATCTTGAAGGCGAGTATGCAAACGGCAGCCTCGGGCATGTGCGGCATATCGAGGATGAGGCGCTTGAGATCTCGCTTCTCGCGGGCGGCTCCGTCCTTGTTGAAAAGGCTGATTTCACCTATCTGGATGCCGACGGCACGCCGGTCGCGGCGGCGCGCAATTTTCCGGTCACGCTTGCATATGCGACCACCATCCATAAATCGCAGGGCATGACCCTCGACAAGGCGGTTATTGATCTTTCGGGTCTTTGGGAACCGGGGCAGGCATATGTGGGCCTGAGCCGCGTGCGTTCTTCAGACGGGCTGTATATAACAAAATGGCAACCGGGCTCCATCAGGGTGGATGCCGCGGTTGCCGGGTTTTACGAAGAACTGGCGGAAAAAACTACCCGTACATCTCCTCGAACAACTTGCAAAGACGCGGATTTTCTCGAAGAACATTGAGCGAAATCTCCGCATGCCGGTGCGCGTAGCCGTTGCCGATGTACATGTCGACGTCCTTGCCCACGCCTTCGGCACCGAGCGCCGCCTTGGTGAACGACACGGCCATCGAGAAGAAGTACACGATGCCGCGGTCGCGGCAGCAGAGTATCGAGGTCATTTCGGTGTTTGGATTGTTTGCGCAGTTTATCACGACGTCGCAGAGGCGTCCGTTGGTGATCTTTTCGATTTTTTCCATCACGCTGACGGGCTGCGTGGCGTCGCCGGAGATCACGTCGTCGGCAAGCCCCAGCTCGCGGGCGCGCACGGTGCTCTTCTCGCTGTGGGCGAGTGCGATGATGCGGCCGGTGACTCCGGCGCGCTTGCGGGCCTCGTGCATGCAGAGCATGCCGGATTTGCCGCCCGCGCCGATGAGCATGACGGTGTCGCCCGGTTTTACGAGCCGCGCGACCTGTGGCACGGCGCCTGCGACGTCAAGCACCGAGAGCGCGAGTTTTGCGCTCATGTCCGACGGGATTTTTGCATAAATGCCGCTTTCGAACAGGATTGCCTGGCCGTCGATGTCGACCTGGTCGGTTTCGGTGCGGATCTCTTTTATGCGGTCTATGCGAAGCGGCGTGAGTGAAAGCGATACGAGCGATGCGACGCGGTCGCCCGGTTTGAGGTCTATGGTGCCTTGGAGCGCCGAGCCGATTTTATTCACGCGTCCCATGAACATTCCGCCGGAGCCGGTGACCGGGTTCTGGTGTTTTCCCCGCTCGGCTACGATGCCTTTCATGATTTCGGCGATTTTCTTGTGGTCGCCGCCGGCCTGGTTCTCGATCTGTGTAAAACTTGCAGAATCGACGTTCAGCGTGTCCACGTCGAGAAGAATCTCGTTGTCGTAGATTTCGGAGAGATTGTTGTCGATTTTTTCGGCCGTTTGCGGAAGCACGCCGGAGGGGCGGATCACGCGGTGGAGGCCGTAACGGTTTCCCTTCTTTTCCATTTGTTTGCTCCTTCTGTTTTGGGCCCAATACTTTGGGTATTTTTTAGTATGATTAGCGTATATAAGAAGCGGTAAACGGGATCAAGCCAAATGGCGAAGGTTGCGCGGGTGGCGATAAAAACGATCGAATTCAAAATTGACGCGGATAACGCCGGGCGGCGGCTGGATCATTTTCTGGCCGAAAAATTGCCTGCCGAGACGGGCAATCCCGTATCGCGCGCAAGGGTGAGGGCCATGATCGGCGCCGGCGCGGTTTATCTGAACGGCAAATGCATCAGAATTGCTTCAAAACAGCTTGTTTCCGGCGCTTTTTTGAGGGTTATGGCGGATCTGGACCGGCTGGGGAGAGGCGCGGGCGGCGAGCACCGGATTGGTCGCGAACATATCCTTTTTGAAGACGATTATTTGATTGCCATAAACAAGCCGTCCGGCCTGCCTTCGCAGCCCACGATGGATGCGGCAAGGGCGAATCTTTTTGATTCGGCCAAGGCGCTGCTTTCTGCGGATATCGGGGGCGGCGAGGCGTATCTTGGCATGCATCACCGGCTGGATCGCGATACGTCGGGGGTGATTGTTTTTACTAAATCGCGTGTTGCAAATGCGGCGATGGCGCATGCGTTCAAGGAACACGGGATTCAAAAAACGTATCTTGCGCTTTCGTTGCGACCGGCCAAAAAGCCGCCAGACAGGTGGCATGTGGAAAACAATCTCGGGGTCGTTTCGCGAAAAGGCGGGCGCGCGCGCTATGGGGCGGTGAGATCGGGCGGCGACAGGGCGCGCACGGATTTTTCGTTGCTTGAGGCTTCGGATCGCGCGCTGTTGATCGAGGCGCGGCCGCTCACCGGAAGGACGCATCAGATACGCGTGCATCTGGCGGGCTGCGGGCTGCCGATTCTAGGGGATGATTTGTACGGCGCCGCAGATGGGGCGGGCGTGGATGTTCCGCGTCTTATGCTTCATGCGCATTTGTTGCGGCTTGATCATCCTGTGACCGGAGTGCTTTTGGAAATATGCGCGCCTCTTCCAGAGGATTTTTCGGGTGTGAAGAAAAAAATCATTGGGGGATGATTCAAAAATCCGACGTCGGGGTTTGATACGTCGCAAATGCGGCGTGGTATTTGCGATATTTGTGATTGGCATCGGACACAAGCTTGCGGGTGGCATGGATGGTGGAGAATAATCCGAAAAGTTTCGAAAAATTAAACTTTAAGGATTATCCCCCGAAGGACAGGCCAGTAAGTTTAATTTTTCGAAACTTTGCAGCTCGTTCTCATGCAGGGGCATGCTCCCTTCAATAATGTAGTTTGTTTAAGCTTTTGACACTGTAAAGGCACTTTACAGAATAATTGACCACTTAAATCAGCTACATCCATAAGTGTATGTTTTTACATAAAATAAAAAGTTAAATAATTAACAATTTAGGCGTTCTTTTTGCATTACAGCTACTTGGGATGAAAAGTGATGTTTAGAAGGTCTTTCAGTATTGTGGTTTTTATCGCATTGCTCGGGTGCATTGCGTGGTGGTCGCGCAAGGTGGATGCCCCGGTGCCTGGCGTGGCCGTGCGTGATCCGGCTTCGCCGCAGATCACCAATCTTGCAGAGCTTTCGAAAGGCGTTTCGCTCAGATTCCATCAGCAGATCGAGGCAGAAAGAGCAAGGGCCCCCGCTGGCGGGGGAAAAATGGCGCAGAAGGTCGTGCCCCGTTCTGACATGGTGCAGATTCAAAGTGTGCAAGAAGATCATCTTGTTATTGAGCCGGTTGGTCCGGAAGAATGATTGTTTGACATTACATCCATGCCTTTAGTAAAATATAAGTTGGCTGAAGGAATCAGCTACCCGCTTGTATTTACAGCAAAATTTTTAGCAGTCCAAATAGTCTGGGGGCATATAGTGGAATTTGAAAAAGTGGGGCTTTCAGGGATGAAAGCTGTTTTTTTTCTTCAATTGCCAGCCGTAATATTTGTTGCCGGTTTTATTGGGGGCTGCGCTCACAACAAGGCAAGAGTGAGCGGAGAGCCGGTTACCGTGCGCGAAGTGATCGAGAGGGAACACCGGGACGCCGCAGTTTCTTCCTCCTCAAAAAAGGAAATCCATGTCCGCGGCATGAAACTCGCCAATACGGATTTTGACATCCCGATCACGATCAACTCGCGCGTGGAATTCTGGATAGATTATTTCCAGACGCGCGGTCGTGTTCATTTTGAAAAATATCTCGAACGTTCTGAACATTTCGTGCCGTATATCGTGCCGCTCCTGAAACAACACGGGTTGCCCGAGGATCTGGTCTATCTGGCGATGATCGAAAGCGGATTCAACAATCATGCGCGTTCGCGCGCCAAGGCCGTGGGGCCGTGGCAGTTCATTTCGGCCACCGGCAAGCGTTACGGACTCATGATCAACTGGTGGGTCGACGAGCGGCGCGACACCCGCAAATCGACGCTTTCCGCCGTCGGATATCTCAAGGACCTTTATACGATCTTTAAAAGCTGGGAACTCGCGGCGGCCGCCTACAACTCGGGCGAGGCTAAGATTGCGCGTGCCATAAGGCGCTTCGGCACGAAGGATTTCTGGACCATCGCACGGCACAGGTTTCTCCGCCCCGAGACGCGCGATTATGTCCCGAAAATAATTGCCGCGGCCATTATCGCGAAAAACCGCGAACAGTTCGGTTTTGCCTCCGCACCAGGCAGGCCGGGAGACGGCGAGGTCATCGCCGGGGACGGCGAGGTCGTGAAGCTTGAGAAGGAAAACGAAGCCGCAATACCCACTCCTGCCCCGCAGGGGGCACCTGACGATTCGATTGCAAACATCCTGAAAAAAGACGACGGCTACGATGCCTATGAAGACGCCCCGGAGGATCTGGTGCCCGCCATGAGTCCTCTTTCTGCCGATGTCGGCGCGGGCATCGAATCAATGCCGCTCGCCAAGCCGGTTCCTACGCCCCATGTGAGCAAAAAAGGCGAGCTTATCGGCGAGGAGCTTGTGGATTTTGAAGTTCAGAGCCCGGCGGATCTTCTGAAGGTCGCCCGGGCCGCGGGGCTTTCATACCAGACCGTCAAGGGCCTCAATCCGGAGCTTCTCCGCTGGTGCACGCCTCCGAACCTGGGAAGTTACAGGATCCGGCTGCCTTCTTCGGCAAAAGACCGCTTCATGCGCACGTACAATCATCTCGCTTATCCGCGCAAGGTGCATTTCCTGGCCTACAAGGTTCGCAAGGGCGAGACTTTGAGCCGCATTGCAAGGCATTTCGGAATACGCGTCGACCCGATCGTGGATCTCAACGGCATGTCGCCGCGGCTGCCGCTCCGGCTCGGCACGCGCGTGCTCCTGCCGATGCCGAACGATCCGTCCCGGTCACTGGCGTCGCTTGAGGTGCGCGATCCGCCCGAGCGCCGGCGCTACCGCCGCTCAAGGCGTCCGGCCAGCCACCGCAAATACCGGGTCAACCAGAAGCGGCGGGCTGATGCGCGGTCCAGCTACACTTATTCTGCAAATTAGCATATAAATCTTTCATGCAGCTTGTTGTGCAAAAATACGGCGGCACCTCGGTCGGTTCGCCCGAACGGATCAAGTCCGTAGCCGCGAGGATCGCCCGGGCCCGCGCGGACGGCGTGGATCTGGTTGTTGTCGTGTCGGCAATGGGCCATACCACCGACGAGCTGGTATGCTTGGCCGGAAAAGTCTCCGCCAATCCACCGCACCGCGAGATGGACATGCTGCTCACGGCCGGAGAACGCATATCAATGGCGCTGCTCAGCATGGCTCTTCATGACGCCGGGGTGCCTGCGGTTTCATTCACCGGATCGCAGACGGGCATCATCACGGATTCGAGTCATCGTGCCGCCAGGATCAAGCGCATTCTCGGGGATCGCGTACGCGCCGCGCTGGGCGACAAAAAGGTCGCGATCGTGGCCGGTTTCCAGGGCGTGAGCGAGACAAGGGAAATAACGACGCTGGGGCGCGGGGGGTCGGATACGACGGCGGTTGCGCTTGCCGCGGCGCTTGGTGCCGTGCGATGTGAGATTTATACGGATGTCGATGGTGTGTTCAGCGCGGACCCGCGCGTTGTCCCGGAGGCCGTAAGGCTGGACCGTGTGCCGCACGCCTTGATGGCCGAACTGGCGGTGCTTGGCGCCGGGGTGCTGCATCCCAGGTGCGTGGAGCTTGCAAAGAGCCGTGGTGTGGAACTTCGGGTCCTTGGTTCGCTTTCTGATGATGCCGGCACGGTGATTGTTCCGGAAGGAGATGTTATGGAGGATTTTTTCGTCACGGCCGTTACGGCCGACAAAGGCAAGACCCTGATTACGGTCGAGCTTGAGCGGGCGACCGCGCATGCGGCCCTCTGGAGCGTCGCCGCGGCTGCGCATCTTGCGGTTGTTGCGCCGGCATTTGCGGGTGGTGTGGTGCGGTTTTATGCCGACAAGGACGCGGAATGGAAGCGCCTGCTCGGGGGGCTTGTGACGGATGGTTTTGCAAAACGTTTTACGATCGACGACGGTGTGGCGCCGGTGTCAGTGGTCGGCAGCCGGTTTGCCCAGGATGGCGGCGCGCTTTTGTCCGTCATGGAGGCGCTTGGCGAAGCGGGCATACAGGTGGAGCAGGGCGTGGCGTCGCCTCATGCGATCACCGTTGGAGTTGCCGCCGGTCGTGTGGACGACGCCGTGAGGGTGCTCCATAAAAAAATGGTGGGAGCTGTAAAATGAGCGCGGGTTCGGCGGCGGTGATCGGTGACGGCTGGGCGGCGCTTCTGGCCTGCGCGCGGGTTTGCGCGGCGGGGGATGAGTTGTTCTGGATCGCGGGCACGGGCGCGCGTCTCCTGCCGCCTCTTCCGGCGCTTGAGGATGGTCCAGGAACGGCCGGGTGGATTGCGGCAGCGGACGCGCTTGGTATCGCGCCCCAGCCGCCGCGCATCGGATCATTTTTGCGCGAGTGGCGGAGCAGATCCTTCAGGGAAACAAGATGGGCCGCGGCACGGGATGCGGCGGAAAGGGTTGCGATCCGTCGCGAAGCGCTTTGGAAGCCGGAACGCAGGTTCGCCGGTCTTTTCGACGCGGTGTTTGATCCCCCTCTTCACGGGCTTGAGGCGGCAATGCGCGGGGTGCTTCTGGAAAAAACGCTTCCGGCGGCGCGCATCACGCGTCATGGAGCCATGCAGGTGAAGTCGATGACGATGAAGCCCGGGGGCTGGGAAACCGTGCTCGCCAACGGCGTCAATATAAATACAAATTATATAATATATGCCGACAAGTGGTCCGCGCTCGCGGGCATCGAGGGGGTGCCGCGGCCCCTCGCGTTTTTGAAGGGGCGTGACGGGCATGGAGCGCTTCAGGTCGTGTTCACCCACAAGGCCGCGATGGGCGGCGGTATCGACAGCGGTTTTTTGTCGGCCTGCACCAGGGAACAGGCCGAGGAGCTGCAGCGCAACGTGATGGGTTATTTCATCGATGGCGGACGGCGCAGCGTCTGGACCGTGCTGACCGCGCCCGACGAGTCCGAGGACAATCACGAGATCACGAAAAAGCTCCGCCGCCTGAAGCAGACGCTTGACCGCACTTTTGCGGGAGCCGACTGGCTGTCGTCCGGCTGCGCGGATTTCATGTCAACGGTGACGGATGAGCAGGTGCATTTTGAGGAGGCGTGCGTGTTCGGGGCCGGCCTGTATCCCGACGAGCCCATATGTCTTCCACGCAATGCGGCGTTCAGGGAAGGGATCACTGTGCTGACTGACGGTTATGGCCCGGCGGATGCCGGAACGCAGGTGGCGCGCGCGTTTGAGGAATAAAAAAAAACGGCCCCGCCACGCGGGCAGGGCCGCTTTTTCAATACTTTTTACAAGCCGGAGCTACTTGCTACACGCGTAGCTGACTTCCCAGGGATCATACAGGCTGTAAGTCAGGCTGCGCACCAGGCCGTTTATGAATGTTCTTTCGACCTTGATTGTTTTGAACGCCCCTTCGCACTTCGCGTTCATGTCTTCGGGATCGCTGAATTCAACGAGCCCGAACACGCCGTCATGATGCCATTTGTCGTTTGTCATCACCTGGGCCTTGTCGCCGCCGTTGTGGAAGTACATCGTGCTGCAGCCGGTGGCGGCTGCCATGAGCGCGAGAGCCATGAATATAATTGTGAGCTTGTTCATTTTTTGGCCCCTTTCTTTTTGGCTTTTTTCTTTTCGGCGGCCGCCGGAACGGCCTTTGCCGGTACGACCGGCATCTCACCGGCGTCACACCATACCTTGGCTGTGCGCGGCGCATAAATGCCTAGTGTTACACATCCCAAAAGGCCGTCAAGGAATGTATTCTGGGCCTGCCACTGTACTGCTTCTTTTCCTTGGCAGATCTCTTTGATGTCGATGTGGTGCTCGCCCACGAGGCCCCAGAGAAAATACGGTTTGCTGCTTTCGAATGTCGGTGTGGTGCCCAGTTTTGCCGTGCCTTTTGTGCGCATTGTGACCGTTGAACAGGCCGCAAGCGACGCGAGGGCAAGAGCGCAAAGCACCATGCTGCATATGCGTTTCATGGTTACTCCCTTTCTGAAAGAGTGATGTTAATTGTACTTCTAATTAAATTTTAAACCCGGGCAGACGTGGCGTCCAGGGTTTATTTCCCGCCGCTTTTGCGCAGCCCTTCGCTTGCGGCGTCCTGGAACTCCTTGGCCTGTTGCGGCCATTTCTGGACGGCGGTCTGCAAAAGCTGTTCGGCGGCGTCAAACAGTTTTGCCTCGTTGGAACGGCGGATGAGCACGGTATAAACTGCGGGGTCATGGAGGTCCTGCTGCAGCAGCCTCCGTCCGTTCTCTATTGTTTTTGAAACGCTCACCAGGCCGTCCAGCACCACCAGCTCCATTGACAGGAAGTCCGCGCCCTTGCGGGTTTCGGCCGGGAAGCGGTTCAGAAAATCCTGCGCCTGTTTCTGCTGTTTGAAGGAGAGCAGTGTGATGATGATTTCGCGCAGGACCTTGGTGCGGCCTGCGGCGGTGATGGCCGCCTTGTTCATCAGTTCAAGCGCCCGGCTCGGCAGGTCGTTCTGGAAATAATATTTGCCGCACACGACGAGCGCGGCGGTCACGTAGCGCGAGAGTTCCTCGGTACGGGCCTCGATGTCCATGAAGTTGCGGTAGAAGCCCTCGATGTCTTCGTAGCTTTTGGTCATGATCGCCAGCCGCATGACCGAAGCCAGCCGCTGGGGGTTTGCCGGAAAGTAGCGCGAGAGTTTTTTCACGATGTCGTAGGCTTCGCTGTACATCTGTTTTTGCATGAACAGGTCATAGAGGCCCGTCATGCATTTGTAGTGGATCTTGTTGAAGGCCAGGCCTTCCATGTAGTCGCCCTGCGCATTGTCCATCATCTGTTTCATGAGTTCGGCCTGGCCCTTGTAAAAGCAGGCCAGCGATGGCTTGGGGTGCAGGGTCATGGCCTTGTCAAACAGCGCGATCGCCTCGTCCGGTTTGGCTTCGAACAGAAGCTTTTTGCCTTCATCCACTGTTTTTTGATAATCGTTGGGATAGACCTTGAGGATCGCGGCCTGCATGATCGACCGGCGGATCGATTCGACCGTGTAGGGTTTTATAATAAAGGTATCAACGTCCTCTTCGGCCGCCTGCGCCACCGCGGATTGCGAGGTGTTGCCGGTAACGAGGACGAACAGTGAATTCTTGGTGTCCGCCTGGCTCTTGCGCTGCATCTGCAGCAGTGTAAGCCCCATCGCTTTGCCAAGATCGTAATCGCAGATCACGACGTGCGGTTTTACGCGCGCGATTTCGCTTTCGGCCACCGAATAGGAAGATGCCATGGTGATCAGCGAGGCCTTGGCCCCCATGTCGATCATCGTTTTTGCGAGGCCCGCGCGGGAGGACGAGCTTTCGTCGGCGATCACAATTTTTCGCACGCCTATATAGGCGGAGAAAAGCTGCGCCATCTTCTTGGGATCGAGGTTGGCCATGCCCCCCTGCGGCGGCTTTTGTTGCGGTTTCCCTGATGTTTCTGGTGCCCCGGTCCCTGGTGTCATCTGATGTTCTATCTTCCTTTTACTCCGTTGAAAAATTCCTCGATCTCCTGCTGCCTGCTGCTGAAAAGCGAATTGAAATCGTTGTATGACATCTCGTCATACTGCAGCAGCGAAACCTTGATGGTGTGCCGGTTGTCCCCCGGGTCTTCAAGTTCGGTTACTTTCGCCGTGGTGTTGAACTGCACTTTCTTTTTATCCGGTCCGGTTGCTTCGATATGGATGAGGACGTTATGCCCCGGCGCGCAGCTGTTTGCCGGTATTTCAAAAACCAGCTCCATGCCCATGAACTCGATCAGCTTGATGCCGATTTCTTCCGGCCCGAATTTCTTCGGTTTGATTTCCATTCTCGTGGTTACGTTCATTATGGAAATGGTCGTTTGTATCGAGTTGAAATCGTCGGGATTGATAAGCGGCTCATAGGTTTTGTTGTCTTGTGCCATAGGATTAGATTATAAAGCTTCTTCCTCCCTTATCAACATATGTTAACCCGCCTGTTTCTTTTTTGCTGCGCGGCAGATTTCCAGTATTTCGCCGATTTTTCTGATCCACGATTGTTCGCGGGACATGAGGGTCGACACCTTCTGGCGGATGGAATCCAGACCCGTATAGTCACCTGTTTGTTCGACCGTGGCAATTTCCTGCTCGAGTTTGCGGATCCGGTACTGGCTGTCAAGCACGCGTTCCTGGAAGGCGTCGAGCAGCCCCTCGGCATCCGGTGGCGGCAGCGGCTGCGCCGTGCCGATTCCGCCGGACCGGAGCTCCTTGACCTGCTCCTCGCGTTCGACCAGCGATTTTTTGAGTTCCCTGATCTTGACGGCCGCCTGGAAAATGAACCGTTCCTTGGCTTTTAACTGTGCCTTGTCATCCAGCACTTTTGTCGCGGTTTGGATTTGCTGTACCGGCAACGGCCTCAGATGCGGCGTGTCGGGCGATTGGGCTTCGTAGGGGATCTCGGTCATGAGATGCGAGGTCAGCGGCTCCAGCCAGAGCGAGTGCATCTGCTGGTGCGAGGTTTCCGAGGGCGCGGACTGGAAAAAAAA
This sequence comes from Bdellovibrionales bacterium RIFOXYD1_FULL_53_11, assembly GCA_001770165.1. Taxonomy (GTDB): domain Bacteria; phylum Bdellovibrionota; class UBA1018; order UBA1018; family UBA1018; genus XYD1-FULL-53-11. The sequence goes on from MEQJ01000122.1 coordinate 18,166, forward strand.
TGCCGTTACCTCAACATCAAAAGTATCCGTGATGTTGTGAACCCTGACGGCGTCGGCGTATTTGAGAAGGCTCTGGGTCTGGGCGGTGGGCCGCTTCTGGTCGGGCCAGAACATGGCAAGCGCGTCCTTGGGCAGAAACGACGACATGTTGTAGCAAAGTCTCAGCGCGAGACACTTCGCGTCCGCGGCCACCTGGAAATACGCCTTGGGCACTTTTGCGGCTTCCGACTGGGCAAGGGCGAACTGGCTTTTTCCCGGCCCTTCTTCGTAGACAAGGCTCCAGAGCGAGCCGAGCGCGATGCGCAGCGCCTGCGAGCGTTTGAGCCACCCGTTTGAAACAACTTCGGGCAGCCCCAGCACCGCATCAATCCTTCCGCCGAGCCCCTGCGCGCCAAGCCAGTTTTCAAAATAAACGGGCGTGTTTTCCGCAAAAAGCGGGCGAATGCCGGTGCGCTGGTTTTCGCGCAGCAGGCACTTCGTCAGCATTGACGCCTCTGGTGTGATCAGGTTCGTGAAGTCAAGAAGAATGGATCTTATGATGTCCGGTTTGTCGCCAAGTTCGTAGGGCAGCACCTGGTCGGCAAAATAGCCGGCCACCGCCGTTCCCGCCGTGCGGGTTGTTCCAAAAAATGCATCGATCTTGTTCCAGGCCAGATAACGGTACCAGGGCAGCAGAACCAGCTTATAATGCTGCTCGCCGAGTTTTGCCAGAAGCTCGTCTTCCGAAATTCCGCCTTCGATGGCAAGCACCATCGAAAAACTGCGGATTTCGTTGATCACGCGCTGGAGGAGTTTCAGCTTTTCACGCGGCACCCTTTCGTCAACAACTATGGCGACCGGATCGCGCTTTGTGGCTTCGCCCATGACTATCTATCGGAAAAGGTGTCCGCCAACTTTTGGGAAAGTGTCCGCCAACTTTTTGTCGGTATCGAAAATATCTGATTTTGAAGTGGTTATGGTGATAATGTGTTTAAAAATCAACAAGATAAGGTAAAAATTATTAATTCTGTGTATGGGGCGGGGGGGGCTGTTTGGATGAATTTGCTTTTTCTTCGCGGCGATTCACGTTAAAAATCCATGAAATGGAGCACAAACATGGCAATTGAAAGAACGTTTTCGATCGTAAAACCCAACGCAGTCGGCAAGAACGTGATCGGGCAGGTTGTTGCACGGCTTGAGGGCGGCGGGCTTCGCATGGCGGGCGCAAAGTTTGCGCATCTTACGCGCGAAAAGGCCGAGGGGTTTTACGCCGAACATCGCGGCAAGCCTTTTTTTGACAGTCTCATTGGTTTCATGACAAGCGGCCCCGTGCTGCTGCTTTGTCTTGAGGGCGAGAACGCCATCGCGAGAAACCGGGAAATCATGGGTGCGACCGATCCCGCAAAAGCGGCTGTCGGCACCATCCGGCGCGACTTTGCCGACAGTCTGCAGGCAAACGCCGTGCACGGCTCGGACAGCCCGGCGTCGGCGGCGCGCGAGGTCGCGTACTTTTTTGACAAGTCAGAACTTCACGGGAGGCATTGAGCAAGGTGCGTATTGCTGTCGCCCAGATCGACCCCGTTGTCGGCGCCTTTGAGCAGAATGTAAAAAA